>NZ_JBIAIV010000012.1:0-179513 GCF_042871645.1 Streptomyces sp. NPDC005774
CCCCGGGCCGGGGTTCACCGCCCCGGGGGGGCCGGGGGCCCCGGGCCGCGGGGGGGGGCGGGGGGGCCCGTGGGGGCGGGGGGGGGGGGGCGGGGGCCCCCCCCCGGGGGGGGGGGGGCCCCCCGCCGCACCCATGTGGCGCCACCGGTCCGGACGGGTCCTGCACCGGGCGGACGGCCGTGTGGACCGTGTGGGCCGCCAGGAAGAAGACGTCGGGGCGGTGGTGCAGGCTCGCCTCGTCGGCCGGGTCCAGAAGACGTCGGCATGCGCGTCTTCGTGTGCGAAAACTGCGGACTGGTCATCGACCGGGACGCCAATGCCGGACATGACCTGGCCGCCCTCGCGGCCCGCACCACGGGTACCGGAGTGGCCGGAGACCTGGACCTCGTCAAGGCGAAGTCGAAGCCCCGTGGAGCCGACCGGAAGACCCGCAGCATCCGACCGCGCCGCAAGGCCGGGGCGGGGCGGGGCGGGCAGGTGGCGCAATCCCCGGCCCCCGGGCCGGAGCGGAAACGGGAGACCGTCAACAGGACACCGGCGCGCAACTCGTGCTCTGGTGAGACCGTTACGGACCATTCCGGTGGAAACGCCGGGGAGAGGCCAGTATTGTTGCCGCTCCGGCAACAGGGTTTCCCGAAATCGTCCGTACGGGCGTGAGGGGTCCGCCGGGGAGCGGGCGCGCGGCCCGGCCCCCGGCGGACCGGGGTCCATCGGTGGATCGGAGTCAGCCGGAGGTCAGCCGGCCGGTCGGGCCGCCGGTCAGGGCAGCGTCGGGTACGCGTTCCGCATGAGCTGCTGGAACTGGGCCGAGAACCAGTGACCGGAGACCGGGGCGTCCGGCAGGGCGCCGGTGAGGTTGTTGCCGTTGCGCGGGGTTCCCGTGTAGGTCGGGTCGCACATCCGGTCGAAGCCCTTGCCCTCGTCGTTCGGGATGGCCTTGCTGGCCCCGTCGGACTCGCCCGGGGGCTTCATCCACACGTAGGCGTCGATGCCGCTCTCCGGTGCCGTCTTCGGGCGTTCGCCGAGTCCGGCGCCGGACTGGTTGCACCAGTTGCCGATGTGGATGCGGCGGTCGTAGCGTCCGCCTTCGATGTAGGTGTCGACGCTGGTCGTCGCGCCCGGTCCGGCGGGCCGGGCGGTGCCGCCCCAGCCGTTGCGGGAGGTGTCGATGAGCATGCCGATGTTCGTGTCGAAGCCGGTCGAGACGAGTTCGTTGCGGAAGGCCTGGGCGAAGCCCAGTTCGTCGACGTACCGGTTCCAGTCGACCCACTTGGACTCGCGGACCGACTTGCCGGCCACGGAGTCGTTGATGGTGAAGTTGTTCTCCTTCAGCGTGCTGTAGTTGGCGGTGTTGGTGATGAATCCGTGCACGTCGGCCGGGGTCGCGCCCTCGGCGGTGGCCGCGTCGTGGAACACGTCGGCGGAGGCGCCGAAGTTGTCGTCCCAGCCGATCCAGCCGTGGTGGCCGGCGTCGACGTAGTTGTACACGTTCCCCACGTCGCCGAGCTTGTTCAGGGCGTAGCCGACGCCCTTGACGTAGTTGCCGTTGGCCTTCATCACGTCGCACTGCGGCGTCGCGGTGGCCCGGCTGCCGGTGTTGGTGACGAGGTTGGGCAGGGAGTCGATCTCGACGGTGGTGACGATCCGCAGCGGGGCGTACTTCGCGTCGGAGAGGATCGCTGCGATCGGGTCGATGTACTCGGTCTTGTAGCGGCCGATCTCCGTCGGGCCGAGTTCGCCGTTGGAGGCGAGGGCGGAGCAGTCACGGCCGGGCAGGTTGTAGATGACCAGCTGGATGACGAGTTCGCCGGAGCCCTTCTGCGCGAGTGCCGCGTCGAGGTGGTCGCGCAGGCCCATGCCGCCGTTCACGCCGTTGATGGCGGCGATGCGGTCCAGCCACACGCCGGTGGGCTGGTTGGCGATGCGGTTGCCGCCCGGCTCGGCGGCGGCCTTCGCGGACCACTCGGGGTTCACGTACACCTTGGCGCCGCTGTACGGGTTGTTGACGCGGTCGCCGGGGTCGGTCGGGTCCGTGGGGTCGGTCGGGCCGCCGTCGTCGACGTTGCACGTGACACCGTCGAGGGTGAAGGTGGCGGGGATCGCGTTGCTGCCGCTGTAGGTGCCCTGGAAGCCGAAGCTTGCCGAACCACCGGTCGCCAGCGTGCCGTTGTAGGACTCGTTGGCGGCGGTGACGTTGCTGCCGGACTGGGTGACCTTGGCGTTCCAGCCGCTGGTGACCCGCTGGTTGCCCGCGTAGGACCACTTCAGCGACCAGGACGACTTGGCGGCACCGAGGTTGGTGACGGTCACGGCGGCGGTGAAGCCTGTGTCCCACTGGTTCTGCACCTGGTAGTTGACGGTGCAGGGGACGGCGGCGGCGCCTACGTCGCCGGGAACGGCGGCATAGGCCGTCCCGGCGGCGCCGGCGACCAGCGCCATGGCAGCGAGGAGTGCGGTTCTCGTGCGACTCATGAGTGCGGGTTTCCTATCCGTTGGGGGTGTACGGGCGCGCTGTTCGAAGAGGGGTGTTCACGGGGAGTCGACGTTCGGCAGTGGCCGGACCGGGGCGCGCGTGGATCGCGCGTCCGGTGCCGCACGGCGTGAGGGTGCCTCGGGGCCAAGGATCAGGACATGGTCCGGTCCGCGGTCCGGGAGATGGGAAGGCCGGACCGGCCGGGAGGGATCCCACGGAAGTGCGCTGTCCCCGCGCCGGGGGTGGGGGTGGTGCCGTCGAGCGGGAACATTGCGGATCCGGTGCCGGCGCCCTCCGGGGAGGCCGCGGCGGAGTGCTCCGCCGTGCATACGGGCACGGACTCGTGCGCTGTGACGACCGGGACGACCGGGGTGTCCGCGCGGGGCACGGACGTACCGGCGACAGGACGTAAAAGTACTGAACGCGGGGGGTGCCGCATGAGCGACTCCTTGCAGTTCGGACGCGTCGTGACAGACGCGTCGACTGATGGAACCGCTCCCACTGGTGCACATGAAGCTAGCGCCAAGTGACGGCAAAGAACAGGGGAGTCACCGACTTTCACTGAACTTCGGTCATCGAATCTTTTCGACTCTCCACAAGCCTTGACCGCCCCTGACCCCATCCCCACTATGGGAGCGCTCCCACTGGTTCAAGCCTTGACCTCTCCGAGTCGCAGGAGGAACCAGCACCATGCGCCCCCCACCCAGAGGACGCCGTGGCGTCCGGCGACTGTGGACCGCCGCGGCGGCCGCTCTCGCGCTTCCGCTGACGATGCTCTCGTCAGGATCAACTCCCGCTCAGGCGGCTGCCGTTCAGTGCAGCGTGGACTACCGGACCAATGACTGGGGTTCCGGCTTCACCGCGGATCTGACCCTCACCAACCGCGGCACGGACACCATCGACGGCTGGACGCTGACCTACGGCTACGCGGGCAACCAGCAGCTCGCGAACGGCTGGAACGGCAGTTGGTCCCAGTCCGGCAGGACCGTGACCGTGAAGAACGCCGCGTACAACGCGCGGATCGCGGCCGGTGACGCCGTCACCACCGGCGCGCAGTTCTCCTACAGCGGCAGCAACGTGGCACCCTCGTCCTTCGCCATCAACGGCACCCCCTGCACCGGGGCCCACCAGCCGCCGATCGCCGTGCTGACCAGCCCGGCGGCCGGCGCGGTCTACACGCAGGGCGGAACGGTTCCGCTCGCGGCGACCGCGGCGGCGGCCGACAACGCCACCATCAGCAAGGTGGAGTTCTACGACGACACCGAGCTGCTGGGCACGGACACGAGCGCGCCCTTCACTCTTTCCGTCGCTGGATTGACCGTGGGCAGTCATTCGCTGACGGCGAAGGCGTACGACAGTCTGGGCGCCTCCGCGAACTCGACCCCGGTCGGCATCACCGTCGCCTCCGGTCCGGCCGTGGTGGCGACACCGTCCCAACTGGGCGTGCGCCAGAGTGAGTCGGGCACGTACGAGGTGAAACTGTCGACGCGGCCGAGCGCCAACACGACGGTCACGACGACCCGTGCGAGCGGCAACTCCGGTCTGTCGGTGAGCGCGGGCGCCTCGCTCACCTTCACGCCGTCGAACTGGGACACCGCGCAGAAGGTCACGGTCGCCGCCGACTCCTCGGGCACCGGCTCGGCGGTCTTCGAATCGTCGGCCCCGGGCCACGGCAAGGCGGCGGTCACGGTGACGCAGCTGGGCGCGACGAAGGCGTACGACGCGCGCTTCCTGGAGCTCTACGGGAAGATCACCGACCCGGCGAACGGCTACTTCTCGCCCGAGGGCATCCCGTACCACTCGGTGGAGACGCTGATCGTCGAGGCACCGGACCACGGCCACGAGACCACCTCGGAGGCGTACAGCTATCTGCTGTGGCTGCAGGCCATGTACGGCAAGGTGACCGGTGACTGGTCGAAGTTCAACGGGGCCTGGGACATCATGGAGCGGTACATGATCCCGACCCACGCCGACCAGCCGACCAACTCCTTCTACAACGCCTCGAAACCGGCGACCTACGCACCCGAGCTCGACACCCCCGCGCAGTACCCGGCACCGCTGGACACCGGCGTCTCCGTCGGCCCGGACCCGATCGCCGCCGAGCTGAGGTCCACGTACGGCACGGACGACGTCTACGGTATGCACTGGCTCCAGGACGTGGACAACACCTACGGCTACGGCAACGAGCCCGGCAAGTGCGAGGCGGGCCCGACGGCGACCGGGCCCTCGTACATCAACACCTTCCAGCGCGGCTCGCAGGAGTCGGTGTGGGAAACGGTGCCGCAGCCCACCTGCGACGCCTTCAAGTACGGCGGCACGAACGGCTATCTGGACCTGTTCACCCAGGACGCCTCCTACGCGAAGCAGTGGAAGTTCACCAACGCCCCGGACGCCGACGCGCGTGCGGTGCAGGCCGCCTACTGGGCGGACCTGTGGGCGAAGGACCAGGGCAACGGCGGTGACATCTCCGCGACCGTCGCCAAGGCCGCCAAAATGGGCGACTACCTGCGCTACTCCATGTACGACAAGTACTTCAAGAAGGTCGGGAACTGCACCGGCCCGTCCTCCTGCCCGGCCGGCAGTGGCAAGGACGCCTCGCACTATCTGATGTCCTGGTACTACGCCTGGGGCGGCGCGACCGACACCTCGGCGGGCTGGGCCTGGCGCATCGGCTCCAGCCACGCGCACGGCGGCTACCAGAACCCCCTCGCCGCCTACGCCCTCAGCTCCTACGACGCCCTGAAGCCGAAGTCGGCGACGGGCGCGCAGGACTGGGACAAGTCCCTGGACCGGCAGCTGGAGTTCTACCGCTGGCTGCAGTCCGACGAGGGCGCCATCGCGGGCGGCGCCACCAACAGCTGGGCGGGCCGCTACGCGACGCCGCCGGCCGGGACGCCGACGTTCTACGGCATGTACTACGACGAGAAGCCGGTGTACCACGACCCGCCGTCCAACCAGTGGTTCGGCTTCCAGGCGTGGTCCATGGAGCGGGTCGCCGAGTACTACCAGCAGACGGGTGACGCCGACGCCAAGGTCGTCCTGGACAAGTGGGTCGACTGGGCGCTGTCCGAGACGACCATCAACCCGGACGGCACCTTCCGGGTCCCGTCGACGCTCCAGTGGTCGGGCAGCCCCGCCACCTGGAACCCGTCCTCCCCCGCAGCCAACAGCTCGCTGCACGTCACCGTCGCCGACTACACCAACGACGTCGGTGTGGCCGCCGCCTACGCCAAGACGCTGACGTACTACGCGGACCGCTCGGGCGACACCGAGGCCGCGGACACGGCGAAGGCACTCCTCGACGGCATGTGGGACAACCACCAGGACGACCTCGGCATCGCCGTCCCGGAGACCCGGGCCGACTACCACCGCTTCGACGACCCCGTCCACGTCCCGAGCGGCTGGACCGGCACCATGCCGAACGGTGACGCGATCAACTCGTCGTCGACGTTCGACTCGATCCGTTCCTTCTACGAGGACGACCCGGCCTGGTCGAAGATCGAGTCCTATCTGGCGGGCGGCGCCGCGCCCACCTTCACGTACCACCGGTTCTGGGCCCAGGCCGACATCGCCCTGGCCATGGGCTCGTACGCGGAGCTCCTCGAATAGCCCCGCCGGCGCTCCGCGTGCCGGCCCCGGCACCTGACGCCGGGGCCACGGCGGCCGGGCGGGTCCCCTCGCTCACGGGGGACCCGCCCGGCCGTCGCACGCTCCCCCGCTCCCCCGCTCCCCTCTCGTTCCCCCTCCCCTCTCGTTTCCCCCCACCCCGAGGAAGGACTTCACCGTGCGAAGAACCCGCGTCCTCACGGCCGTGCTCGCACTGGCGGCCGGTCTGCTCACGGGCGGCCCGCCCGCCCTCGCCGCCGCTCCCCCCGACCGGCCCGCCGCCGCGGCCGACGCGCCGGCCCGGTCCGCACTCGCCGCGGACACATACACCTGGAAGAACGCCCGGATCGACGGCGGCGGCTTCGTCCCCGGCATCGTCTTCAACCGCAGCGAGCGGAACCTGGCGTACGCCCGCACGGACATCGGCGGCGCCTACCGGTGGCAGGAGGGGTCGAAGACCTGGACGCCGCTGCTGGACTCGGTCGGCTGGGACGACTGGGGGCACACCGGCGTGGTGAGCCTCGCCTCCGACCCGGTCGACCCCGACCGGGTGTACGCGGCGGCCGGCACGTACACCAACGACTGGGACCCGGACAACGGCGCGGTGCTGCGTTCCTCGGACCGGGGCGCCAGCTGGCGCAAGGCCGACCTGCCGTTCAAGCTGGGCGGCAACATGCCGGGGCGGGGCATGGGCGAACGCCTGGCCGTCGACCCGCACCGCAACAGCGTGCTGTACCTGGGGGCGCCCAGCGGGAAGGGCCTGTGGCGCTCGACCGACTCGGGCGCGAGCTGGTCGCAGGTGACGGCCTTCCCCAACCCGGGCACCTACGTGCAGGATCCGGGTGACACCTCCGGGTACGCCAGTGACAACCAGGGCATCGTCTGGGTCACCTTCGACGAGTCGACGGGCACGCCCGGCAGCGCGACCCGGACGATCTACGTGGGCGTCGCCGACACGCAGAACGCGGTGTACCGGTCGACGGACGCGGGCGCCACCTGGGAGCGGGTGGCCGGGCAGCCGACCGGGCATCTGGCGCACAAAGGCGTCCTGGACACCGAGAACGGTCACCTGTACATCGCATACAGCGACAAGGGCGGTCCGTACGACGGCGGCAAGGGCCGGCTGTGGCGGTACACGACCGCGACCGGCACCTGGACCGACATCAGCCCGGTCGCCGAGGCCGACACGTACTACGGATTCAGCGGACTGACCGTGGACCGGCAGAACCCGGGCACGCTCATGGCGACGGCGTACAGCTCCTGGTGGCCGGACACCCAGATCTTCCGTTCCACGGACAGCGGTGCGACGTGGACGCAGGCGTGGGAGTACAGCTCCTACCCGAACCGGGAGAACCGCTACACCATGGACGTCTCGTCCGTGCCGTGGCTGACCTGGGGCGCCAACCCGTCGCCGCCCGAGCAGAGCCCCAAACTGGGGTGGATGACCGAGGCGTTGGAGATCGACCCGTTCGACCCGGACCGCATGATGTACGGGACGGGCGCGACGGTCTACGGCACGGAGAACCTGACGAACTGGGACCGCGACGCCACGTTCTCCATCACGCCGATGGTGCGCGGCCTGGAGGAGACGGCGGTCAACGACCTCGTCTCGCCCCCGTCGGGCGCCCCGCTGCTCAGCGGGCTTCTCGACATCGGCGGCTTCCGGCACACGGACCTGACGAAGGTCCCGTCGATGATGTTCACCCAGCCGAACTTCACCGCCACCACGAGTCTGGACTTCGCCGAGTCCAGCCCGAACACGGTGGTCCGCTCGGGGAACCTGGACTCGGGGCCGCACATCGCGTTCTCGACGGACAACGGTGCCAACTGGTTCGCGGGCACCGACCCTTCGGGGGTCAGCGGCGGCGGCACGGTCGCCGCGGGTGCCGACGGCAGCCGTTTCGTGTGGAGCCCGCAGGGCGCCGGGGTGCACCACACGACCGGCTTCGGCACCTCGTGGTCGGCGTCCGGCGGTATTCCCGAGGGAGCGGTCGTCGAGTCCGACCGGGTGGACCCGAAGACGTTCTACGGCTTCAAGTCCGGTAAGTTCTACGTCAGTACGGACGGCGGGGCCACCTTCACCGCCTCCCCCGCGACCGGGCTGCCGAGCGGTGACAGCGTGCGGTTCAAGGCGCTGCCGGGCGCCAAGGGCGACATCTGGCTGGCCGGCGGGGCGAGCGACGGGGCGTACGGTCTGTGGCGCTCCACCGACGGCGGGCAGAGTTTCGCCAAGCTGCCGGGCATCAACGAGGCCGACACCGTCGGCTTCGGCAAGGCGGCCCCCGGCGCCTCGTACCAGACCGTCTTCACCAGCGCGAAGATCGACGGCGTGCGCGGCATCTTCCGCTCGACGGACCGGGGGCAGAGCTGGACCCGTATCAACGACGATGCCCACCAGTGGGGTTGGACCGGTGCCGCGATCACCGGTGACCCGCGGGTGTACGGCAGGGTGTACGTGGCCACCAACGGCCGCGGAATCGTCTACGGCGACACCTCGGACACCGGGGGCGGGGACGACGGGGGTGGCGGGACCGACCCCGACCCCGATCCGGGACCGACGGGCGCCTGCAAGGTGACCTATGAGATCACCAACCAGTGGTCCGACGGTTTCCAGGCCCAGGTCCAGGTGACCAACACCGGGTCGGGCGCCTGGAACGGCTGGTCGCTGACCTGGTCGTTCACGGACGGACAGCGGGTGTCCCAGCTCTGGAACGGGGCCCATACACAGTCCGGTTCGGCGGTGACGGTACGCAACACCGACTGGAACGGCACCGTCGCGACGGGCTCGTCGGCCGGGTTCGGCTTCACGGCGAGCCGTTCGGCGACGAACACGGAACCGGCGGCCTTCGCGCTCGACGGGCGGGCCTGCACGGTGACGTGACCGGCTGAGGAGCGGTGAGCCCGCGGGGCACGTACGGCCGGGCCGGCCGTACGTGCCCCGCGGTCCTGTTCGGGGTCCGTGTGCTCAGGGGGTGTGGACCGCCGGACGCGGCGGGGTCGGCATGCCTTCGCCGATGAAGAAGCCGGTGTGCGGCGGCTGGTTGTAGGCAGTGTTCTGCCAGGCCAGCGAGGTGCGGTACAGGGTGTCGTGCAGCAGGGTGGTGATCTTGACGTTGGTGTCGTGCGGGGTGGAGTAGACGCGCAGCGCGGTGTTGTCGCCGGTGCGCCAGACGACCTCCTCGCGCCAGTCGCCGAGGATGTCGCCGGACAGTACGGGTGTGGCCTTGGTGCCGTTGTTGGAGGCGACCCCGGCTCCGGTCAGCAGGCGGGTGTCGGAGGAGGTGCCGTACTTGTCGATGCGGGTGCCGTCCAGGAGTTCGCGCACCGGGTCGCCGTCCCACCAGGAAAGGAAGTTGGCGGAGGACGGCTTGCGGCCCTTGGTGCCGCCGCCCTCGTCGCGGATGCTGCCGTCCGACGAGGACCACATCTCGGGGCCGGAGTTGCCCGACCAGATGTCACCGGCGACACCGCGTCCGTTGTCGCAGCAGGCGGAGAGCTTCCAGCGGACCGATCCGTTGGCCGGGTCGATGTAGAGAGCCGCGGGCTGGGAGGTCGACTCGGAGACCTTGTAGTACTCCAGGCCGGAGGTCGACGCGTCGAGGTCGCCGAGGTGCTGGGCGTCGCCGTGGCCGGTCTTCGTGGTCCACAGGCCGTTGCCGTTGTCGTCGACGGCCATCGCACCGTAGACGATCTCGTCCCTGCCGTCGTTGTCGACGTCGCCGACGGACAGGCTGTGGGAGCCCTGGCCGTCGTAGCCCTTGCCGCTGTTGGTGGAGGAGTTGGTGTCGAAGGTCCAGCGCCGGGTGAAGGCACCGTTCCGCCAGTCCCAGGCGGCGACGACGGAACGGGTGTAGTAGCCGCGGGCCATGATCAGGGAGGGCCGGGCGCCGTCGAGGTAGGCGGTGCCGGCGAGGAAACGGTCGACGCGGTTGCCGTAGGAGTCGCCCCAGGAGGAGACGGTGCCGCGGGCGGGTACGTAGTCGACGGTGCCCATGGCCCTGCCGGTCTGCCCGTTGAACATGGTCAGGTACTCGGGGCCGGACAGGATGTAGCCGCTGGAGTTGCGGTGGTCGGCGGAGGAGCTGCCGATGACGGCGCCGGTGCCGTCCCGGGTGCCGTCGGCGGTCTTCATGGCGACCTCGGCCTTGCCGTCGCCGTCGTAGTCGTACACCTGGAACTGGGTGTAGTGGGCGCCGGATCGAATGTTGCGGCCCAGGTCGATGCGCCACAACCGGGTTCCGTCGAGCCGGATGCCGTCGACGATCGTGTTGCCGGTGTAGCCGGACTGGGAGTTGTCCTTGGCGTTGGTGGGCTGCCATTTGAGGACGAACTCGAGGGCGCCGTCGCCGTCGAGGTCGCCGACGGAGGCGTCGTTGGCCTCGTAGGTGTAGGCGACGCCGTCCGGGGTGGTGCCGCCGGCCGGCGGGGAGATCGGTACGTCCTTGTAGCCGGCGCGGAACTGGACGGCGTGCACGGAGTCGCCCTGCTCGACGCCGTTGACGACGGCGCGGACGGTGTAGTCGGCCTGGGACGGGGCGCCGGAGTGGAAGAACGTGGTGGAGCCGGTGACGGGGTTGGAGTTGACCTTCGTACCGGCCCGGTAGACGTTGAAGGAGACGTTGTCCGGGTCGGTGCCGAGCCAGCGCCAGCTGACCAGGTTGCCGCTGCCGTTGTACACGCTGACCACGCCCCGGTCGAGTGCCTCGACCTGCCTTGTGGTGGCGGCTTCGGCGGTGCCTGCGCCGAGCCCGGTGAGTCCTGCCGCGGCGAGGGCCACGGCGGTGAGGACCGCGGGGAGGGCGGACCGGCGTCTGCGTGGCCCGTGCGGGTGTTTGTGCGCGTGCCTGCGCGGGCGCCTGTGCGGGTGCTTCACGGGACGAACCTCCAGGGAGGACGAGGGGATTCCGCCCCTCAGTCGCCGCCGGTCACGGCCTGGTTGCCGTACCCCGCACCGGAGTTCACCCGAGCCTGTGACACGCCGAGCCGTCTGTGTGGGCCGCCGTCCCCCTGCTCCCGGGTGCCGGTGGCTTGCGGAAGGCCCGGAGGTGGAAGACCGGATCGGGGCGGGGACGGTCCTGGTCGGGGAGGGCGGTGAGGCGGGCGGCGAAGGCGTCGGCGAGGGGGGAACCGGGGGGCAGGGTGACGAACCAGCCCCGGCGCAGGTCGGCGATGGTACGGCGAGGGCTTCGACCCTGGCCGTGGCCCCGGAACACGGCCTGCCCGGCCGGGACCAGGCCGTGTTCGGCGGCGCAGGCCACCACGTCGGCGGCGGCGTCGCGCACCGGGCTGCGCGGGCGGGCGGAGAGGACGGCGTCGATGTCGCTGCCCACGTTGTGCGAGGCGGCTTTGTCGACGGTGGTGACGTAGACCCCGCCGGGCCGCAGGACCCTGGCGCACTCTTTGACGAGGGCCCGCACGTCGTCGGGACCGGACTGCAGGTGCAGCAGCCACACGCTGACGGTGGCATCGAACCGGGCGTTGCCGAACGGAAGTTGCCGGCTGTCGGCGCGCACCACGGCTCCGGGCAGACGGGCCGCCGCTCTCCGGGTCATCGACGCGGAGAGGTCGACGCCGGTCACCCGCAGGCCCGCGCGGGCCGAGGGGAAACGCCGGGTCACGATGCCGGTGCCACAGGCGATGTCCAGCAGGTCGCGCGCCCCCGGGGGGACCAGGTCCAGGACCGCCTGTGCGGCGGCCGCGGCCCGGGGCTCACCGCCGCGTGAGGTGTCGTACCGTCCCGCTTCCTCGTCGTAGTCGAGCACACGCCTCAGTGTGCACCGTGACCGGGCGCCAAGTCCTCTACTCTGTGCGCCAGTTCAATGTCCTTCGCGGTGACGGCGCCTCCCGCGCTGTGCGTGTGGACGGCGACGGACACCGTGTTGTAGCCGAGGGTGAGGTCGGAGTGGTGGTCGAGTTCCTCCTGCACCTGGGCGACGTGCACGACCATCGCGGTCGCCGCGAAGTGGGAGCCGAGCCGGTAGGAACGGGCGAGTCGGCCGTCGTCGAGCGACCAGCCCGGCAGACCGGCCAGCCGGTCCTCGATCTCCTGCGGCGACAGCGGTGCGGCGGATGCGGCGGGTTCGGCGGGCATGGGCTGCGTTCCTCCTCTGTCCCCCTGACGGTCGGGGTTTCCCTCCGTCCAGCGTGCCACAGGACGTGCCGCCGGACCCTGCGCAAGAAGCCAGAAGGGAACAGGAGGGAGGGCTGAAGGGAGGCCGGGAAGGTACGGCTCCCGCTTGCGGCGCCTTCTCGGCTACCGTCCCGGCATGAGCACTCTCCTGCCCGGTACCGCTCCCGCCGCCGCCGAAGGCGTGGGTCCGCTGCTGCGGGCCTGGCGGGAGCAGCGGCGGGTCAGTCAGCTGGAGCTCGCGCTGCGCGCGGACTCGTCCGCCCGGCACATCAGCTTCATCGAGACCGGCCGTTCACGGCCCAGCGAGCAGATGGTGCTGCGGCTGGCCGAGCACCTGGACGTCCCGGTGCGGGAGCGCAACGCGCTGCTGCTGGCGGCCGGTTACGCGCCCCGGTTCCCCGAGACCCCGCTGGACGATCCGGCGCTGGACGCGCTGCGTGAGGGCATCGAGCGGCTGATCGGCGGATACGAACCGTATCCGGCGCTGGTGGTGGACGCGAGGTACGACGTCGTGGCCGCCAACCGCGGGGTCATGATGCTGTTCGACGGCGTGCCGGAGTCGCTGCTGGTGCCGCCGTTGAACGCGGTGCGGCTCACGCTGCACCCGCAGGGCCTCGCGCCCCGGATCCGGAATCTGCGGGAGTGGCGCGGTCATCTGCTGGAGCAGATGGAACGGCAGATCGCGCTCCGCCGCTCCGCACCGCTGCGGGCGCTGTACGAGGAGGTCGCGGCGTTCCCGGTGCCGGAGTCCGGGCCGGGTGAGGGGCAGGGTGAGGGGCAGGGTGAGGGGCAGGGGGATGCGGACGGGTCGCAGCAGTCCGCGTCCGTGGCGTACTTCGCGCTGCCGATGAGGATCGAGCACGGGGGCCGGATCCTGTCGTTCGTGTCGTCGATCTCCACCTTCAACACGCCGATGGACGTGACCGTCGCCGAACTGGCCGTGGAGACCCTCCTCCCGGCTGATCCGGCGACGGCCAAATACCTTCAATCCTGGCTGAGTTGACGTGATTTCAGGGACATGTGCTGGAACAGTGCGAAGCCGGCCACGACGAGCGCCTGGAGAACCGCCCACACCGCGCCCGCCGCGCTCGGCTCGAGCCACAGCACGAGGGCGGCGCAGCTCACCACCGCCCAGGCCAGGTTGACCTCGATGACGGCCCGGACCCCGAGCGTCGGCGGATGCCTGCGCGAAGCCAGCAGTCCCACGGCGGCCGCGTACACCGCGAGGAGGGCACCGAGCCCGGACAGCAGGCCCGAGCCGACGCCGAGGAAGCGGCCGAGCGAGCCGGAGAGGGAGAGATAGGCGAGCGCGTTGACGCCGGTCACGACGGCGTCGAGAACCAGGAGCCGGTGCAGCACGGACTGCGGGCCGGAGGTCCGGGCGAGTGAGGCAGGCTGGGTCGCGGACATGATGAATCATCCTCCGTCGGGGTCGGGGTCGGGGTCTCGCCGGGTCGGTGGTGGGCTGCGGGTCACCACCGCGGGCTGGGTGGTGGGCCGGCTTGCGGGCTGGGTCGCGATGACTGCACATGCCATACGAGATGCCGGATATTGCATACCTTGCGCGCAGCCGGATCACGGGACGGATCCGGACCGGGTTCCGGGCCGGAGTGCGCCGGCCCGGAACCCGGTGCGTCCACGATCCCGCCCGCAGCGGGTCGCGGTCGATTACCCGGGACGTCATGACCCGGGCGCCCGGGAACAGGGGCGCCCCGCCGTCGCCCGTGAGAGGGTCGGGCGAGCATGGCAGACTGATCGTGTGTCCGGGGTCGTTGGGGAGACGTGGCGTGAGTGAACGGCGGGCCGCACCCACGGTGGGCCAAGTGGTACTCGGCAGGCGGCTGCAGGAGCTGCGGGAGACGGCGGGCCTCACCCGGGAGGAGGCCGCCCGGGTCCTGCGGGTGGCTCCCGCGACCGTCCGGCGGATGGAGACGGCCGAGGTCGCACTGAAGATCCCGTACATCCAGATCCTGCTGACGGCGTACGGGGTGTCCCAGGGCGAGGCGGCCACCTTCATCGGGCTCGCGGAGGACGCGAACCGTCCTGGCTGGTGGCAGCGGTTCCACGACGTGCTGCCCGAGTGGTTCAGCCTGTACGTGAGCCTCGAGGGTGCTGCCCGGGTCATCCGGTCCTACGAGCCGCACTTCGTGCCGGGGCTGCTGCAGACGGAGGACTACGCGCGTGCCGTCCTGGAGGCCGGGACGATCGGGAACCGGGGGCCGGAGGCCGTCGAGCGGCATGTGTCGCTGCGGCTGGAGCGGCAGCGGCTCCTGGAGCGCCGGGATCCGCCCCACCTGTGGGTGATCGTGGAGGAGACGGTCCTGCGGCGCCCGGTGGCCCAGGACGGCCGGGTGATGCGCGAGCAGTTCGACAAGTTGCTGGAGTGGTCCGAGCGGGACCGGGTCACGCTCCAGGTGGCCGAGTTCGCCGACGGCCCGCACCCGGGGACGTATGCGCCCTTCTCGCTGTTCCGGTTCGCCGAGCCGGAGCTGCCCGACATGGTGTTCACCGAGTACCTGACCGGTGCCCTGTATCTGGACTCCCGCAAGGAGGTCTCGGTGCACCTGGAGGTGCTGGACCACATGACGGCGCGGGCCGCCTCCGCCGAGCACACGCAGAAGCTGCTGCGGGAGTTCCGGGACGGCTACTGAGCGCCGCCGCGCCCGTCCTGCCCGCGGCCCCCGGCACGGCCGTCGCCTTCGTCGTCGACGATCTCCGCGTCGACGACGCCTTCCTCCTCCTGCGGTGAGGTGTGCTGCCCGGCGTCGCCGGTGGGCTCCTGACCGGCCTGGGCGTACATCGCCTGGCCCATCCGCTGGCTGACGGCGGCGAGTTTCTCGACGCCGGCGCGCAGGGCGGCGGTGTCGGCGGACTGCTCCAGCAGGGGCTTCAGCTCGGCGACGGCGGCCTCCACCTCGGACCTGGTGCCGGCGGGGATCCGGTCCTTGTTGTCCCGGATGAAGTTCTCGGTCTGGTAGACGAGCTGCTCGGCCTGGTTACGGGTCTCGGCGGCCTCCCTGCGCTTGCGGTCCTCGTCTGCGTACTGCTCGGCCTCGCGCATCATGCGGTCGATGTCGTCCTTGGGCAGTGCCGAGCCGCCGGTGACGGTCATCTTCTGTTCCCGGCCGGTGGCGAGGTCCTTGGCGGAGACGTGCATGATGCCGTTGGCGTCGACGTCGAAGGCCACCTCGATCTGCGGGACGCCGCGCGGGGCCGGGGGCAGACCGGTCAGGTCGAAGACGCCGAGCTTCTTGTTGTACGCCGCGATCTCACGTTCGCCCTGGTAGACCTGGATACCGACCGAGGGCTGGTTGTCGACGGCGGTGGTGAAGGTCTCCGAGCGCCGGGTGGGGATGGTCGTGTTGCGTTCGATCAGTTTGGTCATGATGCCGCCCTTGGTCTCGATGCCGAGGGACAGCGGGGTGACGTCGAGGAGCAGCACGTCCTTCACGTCGCCGCGGATGACGCCCGCCTGGAGGGCCGCTCCGACGGCGACGACCTCGTCCGGGTTGACGCCCTTGTGCGGGTCCTTGCCGGTGAGTTCGCGGACCAGGTCGGTGACGGCGGGCATGCGGGTGGAACCACCGACGAGGATGACGTGGTCGATCGCGGAGAGTTTCACCCCGGCGTCCTTCACGGCCTGGTGGAAGGGCGTCTTGCAGCGCTCCAGCAGGTCGGCGGTCAGTTCCTGGAACTGGGCCCGGGTGAGCTTCTCGTCCAGGTGCAGCGGACCGTCGGCGGAGGCGGTGATGTAGGGCAGGTTGACGGTGGTCTCGGAGGAGGAGGACAGCTCGATCTTGGCCTTCTCGGCGGCCTCCCGCAGCCGTTGCACGGCCATCTTGTCCCGCGTCAGGTCGATGCCGTACCGGCCCTTGAAGCCCTGGGCGAGATGTTCGAGGAGCCGTTGGTCCCAGTCGTCGCCGCCGAGCAGGGTGTCGCCGTTGGTCGCCTTGACCTCGATGACGCCGTCGCCCATCTCCAGGAGCGACACGTCGAAGGTGCCGCCGCCCAGGTCGAAGACGAGGACGGTCTGCTCGCTCTCCTTGTCCAGGCCGTACGCGAGGGCCGCCGCCGTGGGCTCGTTGATGATCCGCAGGACCTTCAGCCCGGCGATCTCCCCGGCCTCCTTGGTGGCCTGGCGCTGGGTGTCGTCGAAGTACGCCGGTACGGTGACCACGGCGTCGGTGACGTCCTCGCCGAGGTAGGCCTCGGCGTCCCGCTTCAGCTTCTGCAGCACCCGGGCGGACAGCTCCTGCGCCCGGTAGCGGGTGCCGTCCACGGAGCCCTGTTCCGGGAAGTGCCACTGTCCGTCGCCCATGTGACGCTTGACCGAGCGGGCGGTGCGGTCGACGTTCGTCACCGCCTGCCGCTTGGCGACCTCCCCGACGAGCACCTCGCCGTTCTTGGCGAAGGCCACGACGGAGGGGGTGGTCCTGGCGCCCTCCGCGTTGGTGACGACCGTGGACTCACCGCCCTCCAGCACGGCCACCACCGAGTTCGTGGTTCCCAGATCGATTCCGACCGCACGTCCCATCGCCGTCCCCTTCCGTCAGGGCACACCTCTCCGGCCTTCCGGACTACCAGCACAAAATTTGAGTGCGCCAATGTCAATAGTGTGCCCGGAGGGTTCGTCGATCACCCGTCAACCGCTCGCGGCGCGCAGTTCCACGGCACGCCGGGGGCGGTCGGTGATCAGTACGTCCACCCGGCGGTCGGTGAGGAAGTCTCGCATCGGGGCGTCGTCGTTGACCGTCCACACCATGGTGAAGAGCCCGTTGCGGCCCGCTTCGCGCAGCGCCCCGCCACGGGCGAGCCGCTGGTGCGCCGCGATTCCGTGGGCGCCGCAGGCACGGACCCGCCGCATGGGCAGCAGTTCGCTGATCCGGGTGCGTGCCAGCCGGGCCCGGGGGATCCCGGTGCCGTCCCGGCCGAGGGACAGCGCGGTGCGTACGCCGGGGAACGCCGCGGTGATCGCGGCGACGGAACGGTCCTCCAGACTGGTGGCGACGAAGCCGTCCCGGCCGAGCAGGGCGATCGCGCGGTCGATCAGCTCCCGCTCGTGACCGGTCTCCTTCAGATCGAGATGCCCGACGAGTTTTCCGGCGATCAGCTCCATGACGTCGTCCACGACGGGAACGGGGTACCCGGCGTGCGCGCAGAGCCCGGCGTGGGTGAGCGTGGTGAGGGGCGGGCCGGTGCGTCCCGCGCGGGCGTCATGGTGGACGACGAAGACTCCGTCGGCCGTGCGCCGTACGTCGAACTCGACGTAGTCCGCGCCGGACCGGAGGGCGTCCTCGTAGGCCTCACGGGTCGCGGGCGCGGCGTGTTCGGAGCCTCCCCGGTGCGCGGAGACGGCGGGCCGTGACGTCATACGGGCGTCTCCCTGTGTATTCGGGGGCGTCGCAGGCCGGGGTCCTGGAGGCAGAGGCCTCCGGGCGGACGCGGACGTGGCGCAGGCCGCCCCCTGCGGAGCGGCCTGCGGGTGTCCTGCGTGTCCTGCGGGTGCGGCGAGCGGGTCAGGAGAGCTTCGCCGTCAGGGTGATCTCGGTGCCCTTCAGCGCCTGGCTGACCGGGCAGTTCACCTTGGCGTCCTCGGCGGCGGCGAGGAAGGCCGCCTCGTCCAGGCCGGGGACGGTGCCCTCTACGGTGAGGTGGATGCCGGTGATGCCCTCGCCGGGCACGAAGGTGACGTCCGCGGAGGTCACCAGGCGGGTCGGCGGGTTGCCGGCCTTGTCGAGGATGTTGGAGAAGGCCATCGAGTAGCAGCTGGAGTGCGCGGCGGCGATCAGCTCCTCGGGGCTGGTCTTGCCGTTCGCCTCCTCCGCACGCGACGCCCAGGTGACCGGCTGCTCGCCGATGCTGCCGGAGGAGTCGAACGTGACGACCCCGCTGCCCTTGATGAGGTTGCCTTCCCAAACGGTGTGTGCGGAGCGCGTGGCTGCCATGGCTGTTCCTTCCAAATATCCGAACGCGTGTCCGGTCCATGCTTGGTCCGGGGCACCCGCGTCACCGGGGTTCCCGCCTCCCATCTGATCACACTCCGGGTCAACTGACGTGGAAGACAGACCCCTTAGCGGTGAACGGCAGCCGCGCACCGCGGGGGACCAGGTAGGCGTGCTCGCGCCGCACCCGCAGCACGTCGCACCAGCCGTCGGTGATGACGAGGACCGGCGCGGTCCCCGGGAAGTCGTCCGCGCGCTGGAGCAGGTCGATGCCGGGCTGGAGCACCGTGCCGGCGCGCCCGCGGACCCGGACCCTCCCCCAGAGCCCGAACGGCCTGGGCGGTGCCCCCATGGCGATCTCGGTGACGGGCAGACAGCCGGCGTCGTGCGGCGCCGCGTCGCAGAACACCACGCGGGCCGCCGGTACGTCGCGGGCCTCGGCGTAGGAGGCGATGGCGCCGAGCGCCTTGCCGAGCAGGACCCGGCTCATCGAACCGGAGGTGTCCAGGACGACGCCGAAGGTACAGCGGGCAACCTCCTCGGGCGGGCAGAATACCGAGCGGCCGTTGCGGATCTGCGGTACGCCGATGAGGTCCTCGGGGGCGAGCTGGGCGCCCAGCAGGCTCACGCACTCCAGCCCCAGGGACTCGGCTAACTCCCTCACCAGGGAGGACTTGCCGATGCCCGGCGCGCCCCAGAGGAACACCGGGCGTACGGTCGCGAGGCCGAGCAGCAGCTCCGGGATGCGGGCGGGGGGTGACGGTGACGGCTGCCTGCACGCGGGGGTTCTCAGGCTTGCGCCTGAACCGGCGCCGCTTTCGCGGATGTGGGTGTTCGCCGTCGAGGTTCTCAATCAATGGTTGCGGTCGTCACGTGAATATTTTCCGGTCGTCCGATCGTAAGTGGGGGCGGCGCCCCCGCCGGCCTGGCTCAGGCGGCCTGTTCGCGGTGCGGGCCGGCCGGCAGGTGCGAGGAGGCGTCCGACTCCTTCAGCCAGCGGCGCAGTACGTGGTGCACCTGCTCGGCGCCGGCGAGTTCCTCCCCGTCGGCGACCGGCGCGGACAGCGCGACCGGGGACAGCAGGAAGGGACGGGACTGGGCGCCGCCGAGGCCTCCGTGGGAGCCGATCTGCTCCTCGAAGGCGAGCACCTCGCCGTCGGCGGGGTCGTGGAAGGAGTTGACCATGATGTCGGCGGTGTGCGGGAAGGAGTGGGTGCGGCGCACGGCATCGGCGGCGCCCGGCCCGAACGCGGCGAGCGGCCCGGGGTCGTCGTCGAGTTCGTCCAGGGGGATCTCCGCGCCGTGTGCGCCGAGCACGACGCCGCCGTGCCGTTCGCTGCCGACGAGCAGGAAGCCGATGCCGGGGTGGTTGGCGAGGGTCGGCAGCAGGGCGGGGTGGCGGTCGTCGATCTCCTCCTTGGTCATCCGGTGCGGCACGTCCGGGAAGGAGACCAGGCCGAGGTTGCCGGAGGCCAGGACGACGGACTCGGAGCCGCGCGGGGGGCGGTGCTGCTCGATGCCCTCCTCGACCGGGCGGCGCAGCGCCGCCCGGACCGCCGCGCGGGCCTCGGCGCCGCTGTGGGTGCGCCGGGCTCGACGGGGCACGGGCAGCCCACTGCCGGCCCGCACCAGGTCGCCGAGGGTGAGGCCGTAGCGGGAGCGGAAGGTCTCGCCGGGGCTCTGGCCGTGGTCGGAGAGAACCACGATCCGGTACGGGCGCGGGGCGTGTGCGGCAACGTGTTCGATCAGGGCGAGGGAGCGGTCGAGGCGTTGCAGGACCTTTTCGGCGTCCCGGCTCGTGGGTCCGGAGTGGTGGGCCACCTCGTCGTAGGCGACCAGGTCGGCGTAGACGGAGGTGCGGCCGGCGAGCAGGTCGCCCATGACGGCGGAGACGACCACGTCCCGTTCGACGACGGTCGCGAAGGCCCGTATGAAGGGGTAGAGGCCGCCGCGGGAGACGCGCGGGAGCTGTCCGGTCCACCGGGCGCGGGTGGACTGGCCTATCTCGCGGGTCACCTCGGCGGCGAAGGACAGGGCGGTGCGCACGGCGTTGGCCGGGTCGGAGAAGTAGGCGAAGTAGCCGGAGCGGGAGCGGTTCTCGGGGCTGCGGCGGCGGGCGGCGATGGACAGCACCAGGGCCTGTTCGTCGGCGCCGCCGCTGAACAGGTTGCCGCGGCTGGCGCCGTCGTCGGCGAGCAGTCCGGGGTGTCCGGCGTTGCGGACGGCGCGCTGCTGGAGTTCCACGGCGCTGGTGGGGCGGTTGCAGACCATCACCTCCCGGCGGTCCTTCTCGTACCAGCGGAAGGCGGGGACGTCGTGGTTGTCGCCGTGCAGGATGCCGAGCTGGCTGGCGCCGGTCTGGCTGGACCAGTCGGTGCGCCAGGGGGTGAGCCGGTGGGAGTGGGGGAGGCCGGCGTCGTCGGTGCCGAGCCAGCGGGCGACGGTCGGCATCAGGCCCTGGCCGACCGCGTGCAGCAGGACGTCGTGGCCGACGCCGTCCAGTTGCAGGAAGACGGTGCCGGGGGTGGCCGGGATGGGCGGTGTGGAGCGCCGGCGGCGGTCGGCGAGGCGGTAGAGGCGGCGGCGGTAGGCGGCGTCGTCGCGCACGGCGAGGGCCGCTCCGGTGGCGGAGGCCACGGCGGACATCACGGCGGCGACCACGATCGCGGTCTCCCAGGCGGCGGTGCCGCGCTCGACCGGGTTGAGCCGCAGCGCCACCAGCAGGAGCGCGCCGTTGAGGAAGAACACCAGCAGGCCGAGGACGAGTGCCGGTACGAGCAGCAGCAGCCGCACCAGCAGTGGCCACACCAGCGCCGACAGCAGGCCGAAGGCGCCGGCGCCGAGCGCCGCGGTGACCGCGATGTCGGTGGCGCTGTCGCCGTCGGCGGAGCGCAGCCGGAAGTCGGGGAGGATGCCGGCGAGCACCAGCATGGTGAGGGTGGCGACCGCCCACACCGTGACGCTCCGCCCGATCTGACTGGCGATCCGTCGCCACCGCACGCCACTCACGCCCAGTCCACCTCACGTCCCGGCCCGCTGCCGCCAGGGCAGCCTGCGAACCGGCCCCTGCCCGTGCCCCACACCCTGCCACAACGCCCGGACGTACCGTTTCGTCCCCCGGAAACCGGTGGGCGAGGAGGTACGACCGGAACGGGCAATCGGAAACGGGCGACCGGAAACGGGGCGGCGACCCGGAGCCGAGCGGGCCTCAGCGGCCGTCGTAGCCCGCGGTCGGCATGGACAATCGGCGGTGCACCCGGGCCTTCATCGCGGCGTCGTACAACGGTTCGACGTGACCGACGGTCTCCACGTGCACCCCGCGCCGCGCGCACTCGGCGGTGAACTCCTCGACGGAGGACAGGGCGCTCTCCAGCACCCGGCGGCTGGGCGCCACGAACAGGTCGAGGCCGGGCCGTACGCCGTCCCACAGCACGCTGTGGTCGGGGCGGAGTCCCCGCACCAGCAGTTCCCGGGTCACCACGTACCCGCGTTCGCCGGCCCAACGGGCGCACATGGCGTGCTGGCTGCGGGAGTCCACGAGGAAGGGATCGGCGTCCAGTTCCTCCAGCGGCGTCAGACTCGCGATGGTGATCACCCGCACCGGCCCCATGGCGTCCCCCTCACCCCGGACTTCGCCGCCGACCCTACTCCTGCGCGTACGCTTCGGGGAGTCGCGGAAGGAGGCGAAGAGGTGCCGGTGGAGATCACCTGGTGGGGTCACGCCACTTGCACGGTCGAGGATGCGCACGCGCGTGTGATCACCGACCCTCTGTTCGTCCGTCGGCTCGCGCATCTGCGGCGCCGGCGCGGCGAGGTACCGCCACCGGGTGCCCGCCAGGCGGACGTGGCGCTGGTCTCCCATCTGCATGCCGACCATCTGCATGTGCCGTCACTGGCCCTGCTCGCCCGAGGTACGCGCCTGCTCGTGCCCCGGGGCGCACGCCGTGCGGTGCCGGCGCTGCGCCGGCTCACGCATCTCACGGTGAGCGAGGTGGCGCCCGGTGACGCGGTGACGGTCGGCGGCCTGGTGATCCGGGTGGTGACCGCCCGGCACGACGGGCGGCGGCTGCCGCTCGGCCGGCACCGCTCCCCCGCCCTCGGCTACGTCCTGGAGGGCGAGGCGCGGACGTACTTCGCCGGTGACACCGGGCTGTTCGACGGGATGGCCGAGGAGGTCGGGCCGGTCGACATGGCGCTGCTGCCGGTGGGCGGCTGGGGTCCGTATCTCGGCACGGAGCATCTGGACGCGGGGCGGGCGGCCGAGGCGCTGGCCCGGCTGGGGGCGCGCGGCGCGGTGCCGGTGCACTACGGCACGTACTGGCCGATCGGCATGGACGCCCTGCGTCCGCACGAATTCCACTCGCCGGGCGACGAGTTCGTGCGGCTGGCGGCCGGCCGGGCGCCCGGGGTGCCGGTGCACCGCCTGGGGCACGGGGAGAGCGTGCGCCTGGGGGTTTCACGGTGATCCTGCCCGCCGCCCTGATGCAGGCGGCCGGCGCGCCCTTGTCCGCGGTGGCCTCGTCGGCGGCCGTGCCGGCGACGGTGGTTCCGGACACCGCCCAGCAGGCGATCGGATACCCCTCGCTGTTCCTGTTGGTGCTGATCGGGGCGCTGGTTCCGGTGGTGCCGACCGGGGCGCTGGTCAGTTCGGCGGCGGTGGTCGCCTTCCACCGGGCGGCACCGGTCTCGATGGTGCTGGTGTTCGCGACGGCGTCGCTGGCCGCGTTCCTCGGTGATGTCGCGCTGTACTGGCTGGGGCGGCGCGGCATGCGGTCGCGGAACGGCTCGCGCGGGCTGAAGGCCATCCGGGCGCGGGCGCCGGAGGACCGGCTGACGCAGGCGCGGGAGAGACTCGCCGATCACGGCGTGACGGTGCTGGTGCTGTCCCGGCTGGTGCCGGCGGGCCGCCTTCCGGTGATGCTGGCCTGCCTGATCGCCGACTGGCCGGTGCGCCGCTTCGTCCGCGGCAACCTGCCGGCCTGCCTTGCCTGGGCGGCGACGTACCAGCTGATCGGCGTGCTCGGCGGCTCGCTGTTCGACGAGCCCTGGCAGGGAGTGCTCGCGGCGATCGTCCTGACCGTCCTGATCAGCGTGGCCCCGGGCGTCTGGCGCCATCTGCGGGGGCCGACGGCGCGGTGAGCCGCCGACCGTCCCCCGGTCGGCGAATCGGCCGGTGCGTCGCGGCGGTCGGTCCAGGACGCGGGAGCCGCCCACCGGCAGGTCCCGGAGGTTCTCGCGGGGCAGGCCCGCCGGCTGCCACGCGGCACGGACGCGAGTGAGGGATTCGTCAGCCGCTTGATCGATGGGACTCCCCTCGCTGGGCATCGTCGCGGAGATCGTCGAAGACCGTCTTCAAGTGGATCAACGCGCGTCGCACGTGCGGAAGCTCCAACGGCGTGGGGGACCCGAGGCATTCCGCGCGCCGCTCGGCGGTGTCGCCGAGCAGGGGCGCGGTGGACAGCCGTACGCGGGGTGCTTCGAGGTCGTCGCCGAAGCGGTGACCGCCCGCCGCGGGCATACCGAGCCGTCCGGTGAGGAAGTCCTCCAGCTCCTGCGCGTCGCCGACACCGTGCGCGGCGAGTGCCGGGGCCAGCGGCGCGAGGTCGACGTACAGGTGCCGCCCGGCCTGCGGGGGCCGTGCCAGGGCACCCGCGGCGACGACCATCTCACGCGCGGCCGCGGCCACGCGCGCGTGCAGGTGTACGGCGGCCGCCACCCGCGCGGTGACCGGTTCCGGCTCGGACAGGGCGTAGGCGGCGGCCGCGGCCACCGGGGTGGCGACGCGCGCGTCGAGCGCGGTCAGGACGTCGAGCACGCGCGCGTGGAGCGGTCCGCCCGCCGGGCCCGCCGGGAAGCGGGCAACGGCGGCGGGCCAGCCGGACGGGAGCAGGGCGCCCGCCAGGTCGGTGACCACAGTGACCTGTCCGGGCAGCATCTCGGCGGGGCTGAGCAGCACGGTGCCGTGCGGGGTGTGCAGGGTGTCGCGCCAGGTCTCGTCGCTCACCAGGTGCAGCCCTTCACCGGCGGCGGCCTCGAGGGTCTCGTGCAGCAGCTCGGGCGGGGCGACGGTGCCGGTGGGATCGTCGGCGACGGAGAGCACCAGCAGGCGCGGGTCGCCGCCCTCGGCGCGCAGCCGCCGTACGGTCTCCAGCAGGGCGTACGGGTCGGGGACGCCGCCGCTCTCGGCGGGTACCGGCACCGGGAACGCCGGGCGGCCGAGCAACCGCGCGGAGGGCGCCCACCAGGCGGCGCAGGGCCGGGGCACCAGTACGTCCCCGCCGATGGCCGCGGTGAGCGCCACGAGCAGCGCGGGCGCGCCGGGGCCGACGGCCACCCGGTCCGGGGCCGCGGGCAGGCCGCGCCGGTCGCTGTGGCCGCACGCGGCGTCCAGCAGGGCGGGGCCGCCGCCGACCGGCTCCGCCTCCGCGCGGGACGCGGCGGCGGCGAGGACGGCGGCCAGTTCGGGCAGTACGGGCAGCCCGTCCTCGGGCAGCACCGGGCCGAAGCGGACCGGACCGTGGCCGACGGGGTCATGGCCCGTGGGGGTACGGCCTGCGGGATCACGGCCTGCGGGACCTGCCCCGTCGGGATGCCGGCTTGCGGGGCTGTGGGGTTCGGGGTCCGTCCGCCGCATTCGCGCCTCCACTCGGTGTCCGGTTGTCAGTACCCACGGTTCCACCGACCACTCCCGGTGGGCGCCGCCGCTGACAAGGGCCGGGTGGGCGGGGCGGTCGGCGGGCCAGGCCGCTCGGGGCATCAGCCGTGCGTACGGGTGTTCCTGTCGCGGTACAGCCGGTGGGCGGCGGCGCCGAACGCGGCCGCGATCAGCAGCACGCCCGCGATCAGGGCGGGCACGGAGTCGGTGAACCCGCCGCCTGTCCCTGCCTGGACGCCCCGCGGGACCTCGGGTCCGCCGCAGTGGGCGCGCTCGGGGCCGGAGCAGGGCGAGAAGGACGGCGCAGGGGAAGAAGACGGTTTGTGGGAGGGCGACGGCTTGTGGGAGGGGGACGGTTTGTAAGAAGAAGACGGCTTGTAGGAAGGAGACGGCTTGTGAGAGGGGGACGAGGCGCCGGAACCTCCCGGGTGGCGGGCGACGACGGTGAAGGTGGCGCTCCACGGCTTGCCCTTCTCGCCGGGCGCGGCGGGACACGTGCCCTTGACGGTCCAGGCGGACCCGCCGCCGGCCGTGCCGCCGACATCGAGGCCGCCGAACGCGTCGAGCACGTCGAGCGCGCCGTCTGCGGGGTTCCCGGCGCCCTCGGTCTCGTCCAGGTCACCGGTATCCTCGACGCCGGCATCGGCCTCCTTGTCGAAGGTCTCGTCCAAGATCTCGTCCAGGGCCTTGTCGTCCTCGGTCCCTGCCGTGTCCCCGGGGCCCCCGGCGGCCCCCGCGTCCTGGATGTCCACGGTGCCCCGGTAGGTGGGGCCGGACTCCTGCGCGTCGCCGCCGGTCACCTGCTTCAACTCGACGGCGCCCTCGTCGAAGGCCTCCGAGGTCGCCTCGAGGGTCTTCGGCGGCGGCCCGTCGGTCGGATCGCAGAAGACCGAGACGGTGACGGTGCCGCCCGGGGCCGCGTTGCCCGGACTGACCTCGGCGGACGGATCCGCGGACGCGGCCGGTGCGAGTACGCCGAGGACAGTGCCGACGGCGGCGGCGAGGGACAGGGCACGGGCGGTGCGGCGCATGGTGCGGGCTCCTTCGGGCGACGGCCGGGGCACGGCGTCCCGTTCGACGGCCGCGGGGGGGGATCCCACGTCGGCGGGGTGCGGGGTCACGCCCCGCATCCATCAGAGCCCTCCGGCCGCCGCGTCGCGCGCGGCCGGACACCATTCGCGGGACGGGCACGCCCGAGTGGGTGAAGCCGGTGCACGGGGGCGCCCGTCCAGTGGATCAGGGGCCGCCGGGAAACCCGCCCGGATCCGTCCGGCCGGTGGACGCGGCGGCCGGGGCACCGGCCCGGGGGCCCGCGTCCTGCGGTACGGGGAGGCCGTCGGGGGCCTGATCACGCACGCCGGGCAGTAGAAGATCCTCGTAACGGCCCAGCATGAGCAGAACGCCGAGCATGAGCGGCGGGATGAGCACTGCGAGCACCGCCATGGCGGTCCCTTCCCAGGAGGCAGGCAGAGGCACGTACGGGTGAGACGTCCGGGTCTCCCCCCGTTCCCGGGGCAAACCGGCAGCGCACGAGCCCGGCACCGAAAGGGCGACGATCCGGTCGGCGAACCCCGTGTCGGTCTCCGCCCTCCGGGTACGCGGTGCGGACCCCGAAGCACATGGAGGGAAACATGCAGCGAGGCAGCAACCGGCTGAGCGCCCACCGCGACGACGAGATGAAGCACGAACTGCAGGGCCTGCTGAGGTCGGGGCACCCCACCCGGTCCGAGGAGTGGAACGACCCGGAGCCGTCCGCCGAGGACGACCCGGAGGTGGCGCGCGGCCCGGTGACGCCGGGTCGCGCGCCGACGTCACTGGAGTCGGTGCGGCTGGAGCTGGCCAGGATCCTGGGCCGCGGGGCGTTCCCCGCGGGTCCGCGCGAGCTGATGCGCACCCTGAGCCGGCAGCATGCTCCGGACACACTCGTCGACGCGCTGGAGCACCTGCCCCGGCGGGCCCACTACGACAACGTGCAGGAACTGGCCGAGGCGCTGACGCGGTCCCGGGAGACGGAGAACGCGTAGGAGCCCCCGGTCCCCGTGCACCACCACATGAGTGCGCGAACCACGTGTACGAAAGGACAGAACACCTCATGCGTATCGCATTCCTGGTCGCACCCGAAGGCGTCGAGCAGGTCGAACTGACCGAGCCGTGGCAGGCGGCCGTGGGCGCCGGTCACGAACCTGTGCTGGTGTCGACGCAGCCCGGCAAGATCCAGGCGTTCGACCATCTCGACAAGGCGGACACCTTCCCCGTGCAGGAGGTGGTCGGCGACACGGCTGCCGACGCCTTCGGCGGGCTGGTCCTGCCGGGCGGGGTGGCGAACCCGGACTTCCTGCGCACGGACGAGGCGGCCGTCGCGTTCGTACGGGACTTCTTCCAGCAGGGCCGGCCGGTCGCCGCGATCTGCCACGCGCCCTGGGTCCTCGTCGAGGCGGACGTGGTCCGCGGCCGGGAGCTCACCAGCTGGCCCAGCCTCCGGACCGACCTCCGCAACGCCGGTGCCACCTGGGTCGACGAGCAGGTCAAGGTCTGCGGCCACGGCCCCGCCAAGCTGGTCACCAGCCGCAAGCCGGACGACCTCGAGGCGTTCTGCGAGACGTACCTCGATGTCTTCGCCACGGAGTCGAAGGCTGCCTGAGGCAGGTACGGCCGTCGGCTCGACGGCCGGATGCCCGCGGCGGCCGTCGCACGGGCCCGGACCGGCGGCCGTCGCACGGGCCCGGTCCGGCAGCCGTCAGGCCCCGGACCGGCGGCCGTCGGTCAGGTGCCCGGGGTCGTGGGGGTCGCCGTGTCCGTGCCGCTCCGCTCCCGGGCCCCTTCGCGGGTGCGGCCCGCCGCCACCAGGCGGCGGGGGTTGCGGCGCAGGTACTCGCCCTCCAGCTGAGCCATGCGCTCGTTGTGGGCCCGCAGCGCGTCGTTGGAGGCGTACAGCAGGGTGTCGTGGCGCGTGCGGTGGATGGTTTCCAGCTCCTTCATGAGCTGCTGGTCGTCCAGGCGGTCCGGCTCGACTCCAGTCATCGTGTGCCCCGCTCGTCGTGTGCGTCCTGCGGTCCGGGTACCCGCCCGGGGAGGCCGAGGGTCCCGCGTCCCTGTGTCCACTCTACGAACATCCCGGGCACCGGGCCCGTTGCGCCGACCGGACCCACTGGGGCTACCGGGCCCGTTCCACTCTGCGTTCGTCCCACACCGGTTCGGGGGTCTCCCGGACCCTGCCGTCGCTGCCGAAAACCAGGTAGCGGTCGAAGGAGCGGGCGAACCAGCGGTCGTGCGTGACGGCCACGACCGTGCCCTCGAAGGCTTCCAGCCCTTCCTGGAGTGCCTCCGCCGACTCCAGGTCCAGGTTGTCCGTCGGCTCGTCGAGCAGCAGCGCGGTGACGCCCTGGAGCTCGAGCAGCAGGATCTGGAACCTGGCCTGCTGGCCGCCGGAGAGCCGCTCGAAGGTCTGCTCGGCCTGGCCGGTCAGTTCGTAGCGGCGCAGCCGGGACATGGCGGCGCCCCGGTCCTGGGCGTGCTCCTTCCACAGGATGTCCAGAAGGGTGCGGCCCTCCAGTTCGGGGTGCGCGTGCGTCTGCGCGAAGTGTCCGGGCACGACCCGGGCGCCGAGCCGCCAGCCGCCGGTGTGGCTCACCTCGTCCCCGGCGAGCAGGCGCAGGAAATGCGACTTGCCGGAGCCGTTGGAGCCGAGTACCGCGACCCGTTCACCGTAGAAGACTTCCAGGTCGAAGGGTTTCATCAGACCGGTGAGTTCGAGCTGCTCGCAGGTGACCGCGCGGACTCCGGTCCGGCCTCCCTTGAGCCGCATCCTGATGTCCTGCTCGCGCGGCGGCTCCGGTGGCGGGCCGGCCTCCTCGAACTTGCGCAGCCGAGTCTGCGCCGCCTGGTACCGGGATGCCATGTCATGGCTGACGGAGGCGGCCTGACGGAGGTTCAGCACGAGCTTCTTCAGCTGGGCGTGCTTCTCGTCCCACCGTCGGCGCAACTCCTCGAAGCGGGCGAAACGTTCGCGGCGGGCCTCGTGGTAGGTGGCGAAGCCGCCGCCGTGCACCCAGGCGTCGGCGCCGGTGGGGCTCGGTTCGAGGGAGACGATGCGCTGGGCCGCGCGGGCGAGCAGTTCCCGGTCGTGGGACACGAACAGCACGGTCTTGCGCGTCTGTTCGAGCCGCTCCTCCAGCCAGCGCTTGCCGGGCACGTCGAGGTAGTTGTCGGGCTCGTCGAGGAGCAGGACCTCGTCGGTGCCGCGCAGGAGCGCCTCGAGGACCAGACGTTTCTGCTCGCCGCCGGAGAGGGTGCGCACCTGGCGCCACTGCGCCTGGTCGTACGGGACGCCGAGTGCGGCCGTCGTGCACATGTCCCACATCGTCTCGGCCTCGTAGCCGCGCGCCTCCGCCCAGTCGGCGAGGGCCTGCGCGTACCCCAGCTGGGCGGCCTCGTCGTCGACAGTGAGGAGGGCGTGCTCGGCCCTGTCCACGGCGTGGGCCGCCTCGCGGATCCGGGGTGTGGCGACGGAGACGAGGAGGTCGCGCACCGTCGTCTCGTCCCGTACCGAGCCCACGAACTGGCGCATGACGCCGAGACCGCCGCTGACCGTGACCGATCCGCCGTGCGGCTTCAGCTCGCCGGCCAGAAGGCGCAGGAGGGTCGTCTTGCCCGCGCCGTTGGGTCCGACCAGGGCCATGACGGCCCCTTCTCCCACCCGGAAGGACACGTCGCCCAGGAGTGCCCTCCCGTCGGGAAGGAAGTACTCCAGATACGCGGCTTCGAGGTGACCCATGGGAGGCCATTGTCCGGGGCGTCGGCACGGGTGGCAAACCGTTTCGCCCTTCGGGCCCGGCGATGCCTCCACACACCCCACCGTCCACACTGTGAAACGCTGGTCTCAACATACGGCCATAGCCCTTACGGTGACAGTCGTTCGGACGAGACGTACGCGATGGGACGGGACGGGTTCACCATGTCGGCACCGCGAGAGACCGCTGTCTACACCCACGGGCATCACGAGTCGGTGCTGCGGTCGCACACCTGGCGGACCGCGGCCAACTCGGCCGCGTACCTTCTCGGGGCGCTGCGGCCCGACATGCGGATCCTGGACATCGGATGCGGGCCCGGCACCATCACCGCGGACCTGGCGTCGCTCGTCCCCGACGGGCACGTCACCGGTCTCGACCGGGCGCCGGGCGTCCTGGAGCAGGCTCGCGCCACGGCGGCCGAGCGAGGGCTGGCGAACACCGCCTTCACGGTGGGCGACGTGCACGCGCTGGACTTCCCGGACGACACGTTCTGCGTGGTCCATGCCCATCAGGTGCTCCAGCACGTGGGGGATCCGGTGCGGGCGCTGCGCGAGATGGGACGGGTGACCAGGCCGGGCGGGTACATCGCCGTCCGCGACGCGGACTACGCGGCGATGACCTGGTACCCCTCGTCCCGGGGCATGGACGACTGGCTGGAGCTGTATCGGCGGGTGGCGCGGGCCAACGGCGGTGAACCGGACGCCGGACGGCGGCTGAAGTCCTGGGCGCTGGCCGCGGGACTCACGGACGTCACCGCCGGCTCGGGCACCTGGACCTTCTCGACCGATGAGGAGCGGGCCTGGTGGAGCGGTCTGTGGGCGGACCGCACGGTGGCGTCGGCCTATGCCCGGCGGGCCACCGAGCAGGGTCACGCCACCGGCGGGCAGTTGCGGGCGGCGGCCCGGGCGTGGCGGGAATGGGGCGCGCGGGACGACGGCTGGTTCAGTGTGCTGCACGGAGAGATTCTGTGCCGCAAGGAAGCCTGAAACCCGAATTCGGGGCAATCAGAAGGGCAGGAGGTTGACATTATGGTTCCCATTCTGCTCGTTCTGCTTCTGGCCCTGGTCCTTTTCGGTGCCGGTTTCGCGGTGAAGGTGCTCTGGTGGATCGCCTTGGCGGTTCTCGTCGTGTGGCTGCTGGGATTCCTCATGCGCAGCACAACGGCGGGCGGGGGCAGGGGCCGCTGGTACAGGTGGTGAGGTGACGGCCGGGCGTGTGACGGCCGGCGCAGCCCCAAGGGCCCGGTGACGGGGAAAATCCCGGCACCGGGCCCTTGGGGGCTCAGTCCCGTGGCAGCAGCGGTCCGAGCGGCCCGAGGTCCAGATTCAGGTCCTCGGGCCGCAGTCCGTAACGGTCCCGCAGTTCCGCCATCCGGTCCCCGAGGAGCATCAGGGTGAGCCCGATGCGCTCCTCCTGCTCCTCCGTCAGGTCTCCCTCGTCGAACCGGCGCAACGCCTGGCGCTCCATGAGCTGGCGCAGCAGTTCCACGACGGTGAGCACCAGTTTGACCAGGTCGCGTTCGACCGTGTCCGGATCCAGGTCGAGCCGGTTGCGCCGGCCGCCGTGGTCACGCCGGCCGCCCTGGTCACGCCGGTCGCCGTGCGGCTCGGCGTGAGGGTCGTCCGGGGTGGCCGTCACCGCAACTCCTCGAAGGGTGACGGAACATTCGCGTTCACCGAGCTGATGAGCGCGTTGAGGTCGATACGGACCAGGTCGACGTCCGCGATGCGCAACGTGAGGTCGCCGGTGATGACGACGCCACCGGCCAGGAGCCGGTCGAGCAGATCCACCAGGGCTATCTCACGGCGTTCGACGACGGTCATGCTCCCTCCCCCGCCACCGATTCGTCCCCGGCGAACGAATAGGCCGCCCAGGGGCCGGTGAGTTCTACACGTATTCCGGGCTCCCCGTCCTTCGTCCGTTCCACCTTTTCCACGAATTTCTCGGACTCCGCCCGCGGCACGAGGTAGGCCGCATTCAGCACATTGCGCCCCGAGGCGCCGGAGAGCGTGGGGTTCTGCGGTGCGTGCAACCGGGAATCCTCCGCGCAGCCGGAAAGCGTCTTGTGCAGTCGGGTCGAGAAAGTCTCGGCCCGCTGCCACAGGTCGTCGTGCGATTTCGTTTCCATGCGCCGTTGGCGCAGGTAGTCCCGGCCCGACGCGGGCTTGCGCGGGGGCGGTGCGGCGGTGGTGCCCGGCGCCTGCTCCGCCTCGACGAAGACCTTCACGCCCCATTCGACCCGGCCGTCCAACCGGTCCAGCGTCCGCAGGAAACTCTCCTCGCGCGCCTCCATCATCGTCCGTACGCCGCTGTCGTCGCGGAACACGGTGCCGAGCCGCAGCGGCAGCGGCGTCGTGACGGTGGTGAGGGCGTCGATGACACCCTGGTGCCCGCGGGCGACCGTGGTCAGCCAGTCGAGGTCCTCCAGATGCGCACGGAAGGGTTCCTCGTCGAAGTCCGCCTCCGGTACATGGCTGACGACGGCCACCAGACCGTGGTGGGTCAGCAGCCGGGGCGGATCCCCCGCCACACCGGCCAGCTGTGCCTGGAGCGGAGCGCCGAAGGGCCGGCAGACGGCGTAGACGTACCGCAGTCCGGTCACGGGGCCTCCCTGTGTGGACGGTCGGCCTCCCGCTGACGGTCGGCCCCCTGCTGCTGACGGCCGGTCTCCAGTGAACGGCCGGTCTCCTCCTGACGGCCGGTCTCCAGTTCGGCCAGCCGCTCACGCAATTCGGCGTTCTCCTTGGCCAGTTCGGAGCGGCGGGCGCGTGAGGACAGCGCCGGGTCCGTCTCCCACCAGTCGATCCCCATCTCCTTCGCCTTGTCGACGGAAGCGATGACGAGCCGCAGTTTGATGGTGAGCAGTTCGATGTCGAGCAGGTTGATGCGGATGTCGCCCGCGATGACGATGCCCTTGTCGAGCACCCGCTCGAGGATGTCCGCGAGGTTGGCGCCGCCCCCCTGGCCGTACGGCTCAGGGAAGCGGCCGGGTGTGGTCATCGTCGGCTCCCGCCCTCGGCGTACTCGGGCTCGTACTCGCCCTCGCCTTCCTCCTCCTCGTCCTCGTAGGCGTCCTCCGCCGGTTCCTCGTCCTCGTAGGCGTCCTCCGCCGGTTCTCCGTCCTCCGCGGCTTCGTCCGCCTCCTCGTACGCGTCGTCCTCGTACTCGGCCTCCGGCTCCTCGCCGTCCTCCGGCTCTTCCGCGTCGCCCTCCAGTTCCTCGTCCGCCTCGCCTTCGCCGGTCGCCTCGTCCTCGCCGGCCGCCTCGTCACGCGAGGCTTCCTCCTCCTCGGCGACGGCGTCCTCGTGGCTGCGGACCACTTCTCCGTCCTGGATCTCGCCGCGCCAGCCGTCCTCGGCCTCGCCCTTGAACGTGATGAAGCGGGCGAAGTTCTTCAGGTCGAGCCGGGCCCGGCGGCCCTGGGCACGCCAGATGTTGCCGGTCTTCTCGAACAGGCCGACGGGGTAGTACTCGATGACCAGAAGGACCCGGGTGAGGTTGTCGGCGAGCCGGTGGAAGGAGACGACGCCCTTCGTGGTGCCCTTGGCACCCTCGGAGGACCAGACGATGCGGTAGTCGGGGACCTGCTCGGTGGTCTTCGCCTTCCAGCTGCGGTTGGACCAGAAGACCTTCAGCTGCCAGTCCGAGGTGGTGTCGTCGCCCTTGCCGGCGCTCTTGACACCCTTCGCGAAGGTGCTGAAGTCCTGGTACTGGGTCCACTGGTCGTAGGCGGTGCGCAGCGGGACGCCGACATCGATGTGCTCGATGATGACGGTGGGCTTCTTCCCCGCCGAGCCCTTGCCCTTGCCCTTGCCGCCCAGCAGGCTCTTGAAGGCGCCCTTCACGTTGTCCTTGAGGCGCGAGGCCCCCAGTTCGACGGCGCTGCGCAGGGGGCTCTTGCCCTCGGCGAGTTTGCGACCGCCGTCGAGCGCCAGCTTGGCGAACCCGGGACTGTTGCCCTCGGCGATGTCGGTGAGCTTGCCGGTCGTCTCGCCGAGTTTGCGGCCGGCACCGGTCAGCAGACGGGTGGCCTGGGCCGCGAGGTAATCCTGCAGTTCCGCCTTCAGGCGGTCGGCGGCCTCGCTGTGTGCCACGTCGGCGAGCGGATTCTTCGACGTCCGCTCGCGCGCGGCGGACATGGCCGATCCGAGTGCGTCGGTCATCGCTCACCGCCTCCCTTCGAGGTGCGGGAGCGGGTGCCCCGGGACGAGGCCGTCCGCGCGGCCGTGGCCTTCTTCGCCACGGCCTTCTTCGCCACGGCCTTCTTCGCCGGGGCGGCCTTCCCTGCCGGCGCCTTCTTCGCGGGGTCCTTCTTGGCAGGAGTCTTCTTCGCCTTCGCCGGGGCCTTCTTGGCCTCCTCCTTCGACGGGGCCCTCTTCGACGGCCGCTCGGGGGGCGGTTCCGGCTCCTCGCCGTCCGGTTCGTCGCCCCCGGCTTCCTCGTCGTACTCGGCGCCCTCGTCCTCGTCGTACTCGTCGTCCTCCGCCTCGCGGTCCGGCCGGCCGCCCGCACCGGTCAGCCGGTCGCGCATCTCGGCGGTACGCCCGTGCAGCTTGCCGGCGAGGGCGTCGAGCTGCCGCTCCACCAGGGCCCCGGAGGCCGCCTTGCCGGCACCGCGCAGATCCCCGCGCAGTTGGTCCCCCAGTTCCTTGAACTGCGGGTTGTTCCGCAGCTGCGTGGACACCAGGTCCCCGATCATCCGTGGGCTGAGGTTCAGCTTCTTGCCGGCCACCAGGCCGCCGACGGCGACCGCCATCTTCAGTTTCTTCGTCCGTCCGAGAAAATATCCGGCCCCTATCGCGAGGCCGAGTGCAGTTCGGTTCATCGTGGTGTCGTCCCGTCCCCTGTGGTGCCGGTGTGCATTGCGGTCTCCAACCGGTCGAGGAGTACGTCCTCCTGTTGGTCGAACTCCTCCTCGGTGATCTCCCCGGCCTCCAACTGCTCCTCGAGCCGTGCCAGTTCGGTACGGATCGTGGCGGGGTCGTAGTAGATGCGCTCCGCCTCGCGAAGCACCTGTTGGATGGCCCAGCCGCTGCCGCGCACGGGGGCGAACGGCAGCAGCAGTACCTCCGAGATCAGGCCCATGCCGTCACCCCGCTCCGGCGTCCGCCCCGCCGGCCGTGGTGCCCGCCGGTTCGGCCGGGCCGGGTTCCACGAAGCTGTACGGCGGCAGCGGACCGTTGAGCCGCACCTCCAGGTGTGGCATGTCCTCGCGCACCCGGTCCACGGCGGCCATGAAGTCCGCGGCGGCGTCGCGCTCCACCAGGTAGGAGATGTTGGCGAGCCAGCCCGTGGACTCGGGGCCCACGCTCACGGAGTCGGCCGCCGCTTCCAGGGCGCGCTGCACGGCGGCGCCGTCCTCGGCCTCCTGAGCCCTGACCGCACCGGCGACCATCTCACCGAGGCGGATCTTGTCGTCGTAACTTCCGCCGCCGGAATTCCGGTTGGCTTCCGTGAGGGCGCGGACCTCCGGGTTGCCGGCCATCACGTGGTGCAGGACGGCTTCCTCGACGTGATTGGCCTTGACGTTGTACTCGACCCGGCCGTCCAGCGCCTGCAGACGCTCCTTGTAGTGCTCGGCGCGCTCGGTGAGGACGTCGGTGACGGAGTCGTCGTCGGGGGCGACGCTGCCGAACCGCATCGGCAGCACACAACCCTCCGCGCCGACCTCGCCGAGCACGTTCTGGTGGGCGAGCAGTTCCCTGCGCTTGGGGCGCAGCCCCTCGGGGGCGTCGCTGACGACGGCCGCCAGGTCGCCCGCCTTCAGGACGCGCAGCGGGCCCTCGCCCACGCCGCTCAGGTGCTCGGGAACGGCGGGGTGCGTACTCGCGATGATGCCGTAGACGTATGTGCTCACTCCTGCTCCTCCTTCCGGCGTGACGAGGTGCTCTTGCGGGTCCGCGGACGGGACTCGCTCTCCCGCTCGGAGCTTTCGCCGCGTGCCTGCTGGAAGGCGTCGGAGATGGTCTCGGCGGCACCGGACAGCGCGCCCTTGGACTTGCCGCGGGCGCCGGACTCGGTCATCTCACCGACCAGGTCGGGCAGGCCCGGGTCCTTGCGGGGCCCGGACTCCAGGTCGAGCCGGTTGCACGCCTCGGCGAAGCGCAGATAGGTGTCGACGCTGGCGACGACGACACGTACGTCGATCTTGAGGATCTCGATGCCGACCAGGGAGACCCGCACGAATGCGTCGATGACGAGCCCCCTGTCCAGGACGAGCTCAAGCACGTCGTAGAGGCCGCTGCTGCCGCCTCCACCGCCGGACTGTTGTGCCGGTACGACTGTCATGCCGACTGTTCCTCCATTTCTGTGAGTGTGAGAGCGGGGCCGGGCGGGCGGCCTACTGGCCGCCGGACCTGCGCGCGTCGGCCCGTCCTCGCTCATAGCGGCGGACACGCCGGTAACCGGTGAGCTGACCGTCGGGATCGAGTTCCACCTGGTAGCTCGCCATCAGGCTCATCGTGTCGGGCACGCGCTCGAGTTCGAGGACCTCGATCTCCAGCGCCCAGCCGTTCTCCGTCTGCTCGAAGGACGACACGGACTCGGCTTCCATGCCGGTGAGCTCCGCGAGCTGGCCGCGCGCTTGGCGCAGCACCTCCATCGGGCCCGGCCGCTTGTTCGCTCTGCTGTTTTCCGTGGCCTTGCGGGATCCGTGAGAATCCTGTGGCTCCTGTGAACCCTTGGACTCTTCGGTGTTTCTTGCGTTCGCCATGGGCACCTCCTCCTCCGTGTGGCCGTAAGTCCGTTCGCCAAACCTCCCGGGGTTCACCCGATTGCCGCAGCCGCGCTCCGTGCCTGCTCGGCCGGCCGGGACGGCCGGCCGAGCAGCGTCTCCAGCCGTCGGCGGGCCGGGCCCAGGGTCCGGCCCCGGCGCGGCAGCCCGGCCCAGGGGTCGGTACGCAGCTGGTCGAGGGCGTCGGCGACGGTCCAGCGGCGGGCATGCAGCTCCGGGTCGTCCAGCCGGCCCCAGGAGAGGGGGGTCGCGACGGGGGCGCCGGGCAGGGCGCGGACGGTGCAGGGCGCGACCGCGGTCTGCGCGTAGGCGTTGCGCTGCACGTCCAGGTAGAGCCGGTCACCGCGGTCCTTCTTGCGCGCGGCGGTGGTGAGCCGGTCGGGATGGGAGTCGGCGAGGGTGTCGGCGACCTCGAGGGCGAAGGCGCGCACCTCGTCGACGGCGTGGTCGCCGGCGAGCGGCACGATCACATGGAGCCCGCGGGAGCCCGTGGTCATCAGTGCCGAGGGCAGGTTCAGCTCGTCCAACAGCTCCTTCAGCAGCCGGGCCGCCTCCCGGACCGTCTCGAAGTCGTCCCGCGAGGGGTCGAGGTCGAAGACCAGCCGGTCCGGACGGTCGCCCCCGCAGGCCGGGCCGGCGCGGGACAGCCAGCGGTGCAGGGTGATGCTCGCCTGGTCGACGAGGTAGAGCAGGGTCGCCGTGTCGTCGCACACGGTGTGGCACACCGTGCCGCCCTCCTTGGCGACCTCGACGCGGGTGATCCACTCCGGGTAGTTCCCGGGGGTGTTCTTCTGCATGAACGTGGGCCCGCCGACGCCGTCCGGGTGCCGTTCCAGCATCAGCGGGCGGCCCCGCAGATGCGGCAGCATGAAGGGGGCGACAGCCCGGTGGTAGTCGACGAGGTCACCCTTGGTGTACTCCCCGGCGCCCCCGCCGCCGGGAAAGAGCACCTTCCCCGGCCGGTGGATCCGCACGGTGCGGCGCCCGGCCCGCACGATCCGCGCAGTGTCCTCGCCGCTCACGGCACGATCGCCTGCTCCACCAGCAGCCGCCCGGCCGCCGCGATCGACTCCGCGTCGATGCCGGCGGCGCGCAACTGCTCCTCGGGAGAGGCCGAACCCGGCATGCCGCGTACGGCGAGCCGTACCAGGCGCGGCACGGGCCGTCCGTCGGTGAACGCGTCGAGAACCGCGTCCCCGAGGCCGCCCTCCGGATGGTGGTCCTCCACGGTCACCAGGCAGCCGGTCTCCTCGGCGGCCCGGCGCAGGGTGTCCCGGTCGACGGGCTTGACCGAGTACAGGTCGATCACCCGTACCGCGATGCCCTCCCCCGCCAGCGCGTCCGCGGCGGCCAGGGCCTCGGGCACCGTGACGCCCGCCGCCAGCAGCGTCAGCCGGTCCCGTTCCGAGGAACGCAGGACCTTGCTGCCGCCGACGGGGAACTCCTCGTCGGGACCGTAGATCACGGGGCTCTCACCGCGTGAGGTACGCAGGTACCGGATGCCGTCGAGGTCCGCCATCGTGGCGACCAGACGCGCGGTCTGGTTGGCGTCACAGGGGTAGAGCACCGTGGAACCGTGTACCGCCCGCATCATCGCCAGGTCCTCGAGGCCCATCTGGCTGGGCCCGTCCTCGCCGATGGCGACCCCGGCGTGCGAGCCGACGAGGTTGATGCCGGCACCGCTGACCGCCGCCATGCGGATGAAGTCGTGGGCGCGGGTCAGGAAGGCGGCGAAGGTGGCGGCGTAGGGCACCCAGCCGCGCGTCGCCGTCCCGACCGCGGTGGCCACCATCTGCTGCTCGGCGATGTAGCACTCGACATAGCGTTCGGGGTGCTCCTTGGCGAAGAACTCCGCGCGCGTGGAGTCGCCGACCTCCCCGTCCAGGGCCACGACGTCGCCGCGCACGGTGCCGAGGGCGGCCAGCGCCTCACCGAAGGCGTTGCGTGTCGCCACCTTCTCGCCCTTGTCCCACCGGGGCGGTTCGGCCTGCCCGGTGTGCACGGCGTGCAGCGCGCGGGCGGCGGACGGTTTCGGCACCCTCACGCGCAGGTCGCGGGGGCCGCCGAGTTCGGCGATCGCCTCGTCGGCCTCCGGCAGCGGCTTGCCGTGCATCCCCTCGCGGTCCTGCACCGCCTCGACGCCCTTGCCCTTGAGGGTGCGGGCGAGGATCACGGTCGGCTGCCCCTTGGTGGAGGACGCCTTCCCGAACGCCCGGTCGACGGCGTCGACGTCGTGCCCGTCCACCTCCACCGCGTGCCAGCCGAAGGCCTCGAAGCGTCGGGCGTAGGCGTCGAGGTCGTGGCCGTGCCGGGTGGGGCCGCGCTGGCCCAGCCGGTTCACGTCCACGAGGACGGTCAGGTTGTCGAGGTTCTCGTACGCGGCGTGCTCGGCGGCCTCCCACACCGATCCCTCGGCCAGTTCGCTGTCTCCGCACATCACCCACACCCGGTAGCCGGAGCGGTCTAGCCGCTTCCCGGCCAGCGCGATACCGACGCCGACCGGCAGTCCCTGGCCGAGCGACCCGGTGGCCGTCTCGACCCAGGGCAGCCGCTGGGGGGTGGGGTGGCCTTCGAGGCGGCTGCCGAGCTTGCGGAAGGTGAGGAGTTCCTCGTCGTCGATGGCGCCGGCCGCCTTGAACGCGGCGTACATCAGGGGTGAGGCGTGCCCCTTGGAGAGGACGAAACGGTCGTTGCCCGGGTGGTCCGGGTGCTCGAAGTCGTAGCGGAAGTGGCGTGCCAGCAGGACGGCCATCAGGTCGGCCGCGGACATCGAGGACGTGGGGTGCCCAGAGCCGGCGGCGGCCGCGGCGCGAACACTGTCCACGCGCAACTGCTGCCCGAACTCGACGAGTTCACCGGTGTTCATGAGTCTCCTTCAACGGGATCGGCGGAATCGGCGGAATCATCGGAGCTGTCGGTGCGCTTGACGGGGCCCGGGGCGAGGTGCGGGCCGGTGGGCGGCCTGGGGTCGGGCCGCCTCTTCTCCGGTTCACCGCCCGGCCGGCCCCCGGTGGGCTCGGCGGCCGGCTCGGCGGCCTCGCCGCCGGACCTCTTCCGCCCCGGGCCCAAGGGCACCCTGGCCAGTTCCGGGGACGCCGTGTCCAGCGGCACCGACCAGGACCGTACGAGCCCCAACTGCACGGCTTGCCGCGGCAGTACGGCGTCCAGCAACCAGTCGGCGGCGACCCGCACCCGGTTGCCGGGCATCGCCGCGAGGTGGTAGCCGCGGGTGACCGCCCCCGCCACCGGACCGGACAGGTTGACGCCGAGCGGGTTGGCCGCCGCCTTCACACCGCCCAGGTCCACCACGAAGCCGAGGTCGCTGTGGCGGTAGGCGCGGGGCTCGCCGTCACCGAGGGAGGCGGCGACGTTGTGGGCGCAGACCTTGCCCTGCCGCCAGGCGTGCTGCGCGGTCATCGGGGTGTACTGCCCGGGCTCCTCCAGATCGGGCACCGCCGCCGCGTCACCGCAGGCGAACACCTCGGGCCGCCCCGGCACCCGCAACTGCGGGTCCACCAGCAGCCGCCCGCGCTCCATGGGCAGCCCCAGCGACTCGGCGAGCGGATCGGGCCGTACCCCCACGCACCACACCAGCGTCCGCGTGTCGACGAACTCCCCGTCGGTCAGCAGCACTCCCTCGCGCGTGGCCTCCTTCACGGAGGTCTTCATCCGCACGTCCACGCCCCGCTCGCGCAGTACCCGGTCGGCGGTGCGGGAGAGCCGCTCGTCGAGTTCGGGCAGGACCCGGTCGGCGATGTCCAGCAGCAGCCAGCGGGGCCGCATGCCCGTCCGCATGGGATGCTTGTGGACCTGCGCGTCGCTGAACAGCTTTCCGTGCGCGGCGACTTCGGTTCCGGTGTAACCGGCACCGACCACCACGAAGGTGCACCGGGCGGCGCAGTCGGCGGGGTCGTCGGTGGCCGCCGCGAGCTCCACCTGCCGGGTCACGTGGTCGCGCAGGTACAGTGCCTCGGGCAACCCGCGGAAGCCGTGCGCGTGCTCGGCGACACCCGGGACGGGCAGCAGCTTGTTGACGCTGCCGGCGGCCAGTACCAGCCGGTCGTAGGAGAGGCTGCCGCCGTCGCCCTCGGGGCCGGTGTAGTGCACGGTCCGGGCGTCGAGGTCGATGCGGTCGGCCTCGCCCAGCACCAGCCGTACCTGCCGCAGTGTTCCGGAGAGGGAGACGGTGACCCGGCGCGGCTCCAGGATGCCGGCGGCGACCTGGGGCAGCAGGGGCAGGTACAGGAAGTAGTCGGTCGGGTTCAGCAGGGTGATGTCGGCCCGGCCCCGGGCCAGCCGGGACAGGGCGCGGGCCGTGCGGTATCCGGCGAAGCCAGCACCGACGATCACTGTGCGGGGTCGACTCACGGTTCGCCTCCGGGGCTGTCGTCACGTACCTCGGGAGACTTCCGCGTCCCCCTGGCCGGGGTCACCAAACGTCCGCCGGCTTCCGCCCCTGGCCCCGGGGCTCCGGACCGGAACCCCATCCCTCCCCTGTCCCGGAAGCACCCCATGTCCGAGTACGGCTGTTTCCCCTCACGGGGCAGTGGGGGCAGTACGGTCCCGTCGAGCCGGTGGAGCACGCGCGGATGGCCGAACGGGCCGGATTCCGGGCACTGCGATCTCGCACCACCGCCCGTGGAACGACGAGCATGCCCAGTGCCCCAGTGCCCCAGTGCCCCGGCGACCCGGCGACCCGGCGACCCGGCGACCCGGCGACCCGGCGAGGATGCGGTACGACGAGGATGCGGTACGACGAGGATGCGGTACGACGAAGGCACGGGCCGCGGCCCGTGCCTTCGTCCGCCTCGTGCGGATCCTGCCCCGCTGCCGGTCAGGCCCGGGGACCCGGCGTATCGGGGCCCGGCGCGCCGGGGGCCGGGACATCCGGCCGCGGCGCTACGGGGCCCGTGGCGGGCGGCGTCGACGGCACCGGCGGGGCGATGCCACCGGCGCGCCCGCGCTCGGCGTCCTGCTGCCCGGGGACGGACGCCTGCCCGGCGGTCCCGCGCCCAGGGGCGGGCGAGGGGCGGGCCGCGTTCCGCAGTGCGTAGGCCAGGCCGCCCAGGATCACGGCCGTGATCAGTGCGGCGGCCCAGCCCGGCAGGACGAGGGCGAGGGCGAGCCCCACGGCCAGCGCGACGGCCGCGCCCGCGTACAGGGCGACGGCGCCGGACGCGCCGTACAGGGCGGCCTTGCGGCGCTGCCCCCGTGCCTGTTCACGCAGCTCGTCGCGTACGCTCTCGCGGGCCACCTGCGCCAACTCGTCGACCAGGTGCTTGTCCAGATGCTGCATGTGCTCCAAACGCTGCATGACGCCCGGGTACCCAACGCCCCACGCGCGTAACGCCGTTCCCCAACCAGGCTCGTCGCCATGGAGATTCTGGGTGCCACACTGCGCGTCTGCGTCGACGACATCGAGACCGCGATCCCCTTCTACGAGCGGCCGGCGGGAGGCAGGGCCCCGCGCTTCGAGCGGGCCGGTGTCCACGTGGCCGCCGTCGGCTGCCTCCTGTTGATGAGCGGCCCCGCGGCCGAACTGGACGTGCTGCGCAAGGTGGCGGCGACCATCGCGGTGAAGGACGTCGAGGAGGCCGGCCGGGTGCCGGCCGACATGGGAGCGGACATCATCGCGGGCCCGCTCCCCACACCGGTGGGCCGCAACCTCATCGCGCGGCACCCGGACGGTGCCGTCCACGAGTACGCGGACCGTCTCGCCGGCTGACCCACCCGGCCACGGCCGCGGCTCCGTCCCCGCCCGTCCCGCGTGATCCGTGCGCCCCCCGTCCTAACAGGGGAGGCGGGATCGGGACGGGGCTGCGTCGGCGGCCTTCCGGGCTGCGGGGCACCGTACGCGCCTGTGCGATCAGTGCGGCATCAGCGCAGCCCCCGCATCTCGCGGGTGAGGGCCCAGCGTTCGTGGTCGCGCCAGGCGCCGTCGATGAAGAGCATGTCCGGTGAGAATCCCTCCAGGCGGAATCCGCAACCACGGGCCAGGGCGATGGAGGCGGCGTTGGCGGGCTGCACGTTGATCTCCAGCCGGTGCAGCCGCATCGGTCCGAACGCGTGCCGTACGACGAGGTCCAGTCCTTCGCGCATCAGCCCGCGTCCCGCCGCGTGCGCGAACGCGCCGTACCCCAGGACGCCGCACTGGAACGCGCCGTGCACGATGTTGTTGATGTTGATGAACCCGGCGATGGAGCCGTCACGGACTCCGTCGTCCGGGCCCGCCTCGGCGTCCGCCTTCTCGCAGACCAGGAAGCCGGCCCTGGTCGGGTCCTCGATCAGCCGCTGCGCGTACGCGGAGTACGCCGAGGCGCTGTCCGGCGGGAACAGCCAGGGGTGGTGCAGGTCCTTGCTCTCCCGGGCACGGGCGGTGAACTCGGCGCTGTCCGCGTGGGTGAAGTGGCGTATGCCCACACGGGGGCCTTCGGCGAGGTAGCGGGAAGCGTGGTGCGGCACCGTGCCACCCTACGCCGGGCCGCGGGTACGGGACGGGTTCAGCTCAGCGCCGGTTCGTCGAGCGTCAGGGTGCCGGCGTCCGCGTCGAGTTCGGCCGTGACGCCGAACGGCACGGTGAGTGCCCCGTCGCAGTGCCCGAACCCGAACTGCTCGGCCACGGGCACGCCGAGACCGCCGAGCCGGTCGGCGAGCAGCGCCCGCACCTTCTCGTACGGGCCGCACTGTGCCCAGGAGCCGAGCAGCAGCCCCGACACTCCCTCGAGCCAGCCGGCCCGCGCCAGCTGGGTGAGGTATCGGTCGAGCCGGTACGGTTCCTCCCCCACGTCCTCCAGGCACAGCAGTCCGCCACGCGCGGAGGACCTGGTGTGCGGGGTGCCGAGGCCGGCGGCGAGCAGGGCGAGGCAGCCGCCGAGCGTGACGCCGCGCGCCCGGCCGGGGACCAGCGCGGTGCCGTCGGAGGCGAGGGTGCGGACGGTCCCGGGGGCGAACAGGGTGGCCTTGAGGTGCTCCTGCGCACGGGTGTTCTTGAGGAAGTCGACGCCCGCCGCCATCGGCCCGTGCAGGGTGACCAGGCCGAGCCGGGTCGCGAACGCCTCGTGCAGGGCGGTGATGTCGCTGAACCCGACGAAGACCTTGGGCCCGGCGGCCCGCATCGCCGGCCAGTCGAGCAGGTCGACCATGCGCTGCACGCCGTAGCCGCCCCGGGCGCAGATCACCGCGTCCACGGCGGGGTCGCACCAGGCGGCCTGCAGGTCGGCGGCCCGGTCGGCGTCGCTGCCGGCCAGGTAGTCGAACTCGCCGTGGCGGTCCAGGACATGAGGGGCGGCCACCGGGTCGAGGTCCCAGCCGCGCAGCGTGTCGAGACCGGCCTGCAGCCGCTCCTCCGGCACGGGCCCGCTGGGCGCGACGACGGCCACCCGGGCGCCGGGGCCGAGCCGGGGCGGCCGCCGCAACGGCTCGGCCCGGCTCGTCCACGCGGTTCGGTTCATCGGTGCGGCCCGGCTCATCGGGTCAGTTCCAGGACCGGCACGTCCGGTACCGACAGCCCGAACACCTGGGCGTACAGAGACAGTTCGGCCTCCAGTGCGCGCACCATGGTCTCCGCGCGCCGGAAGCCGTGCCCCTCTCCCTCGAAGGTGAGGTACGCGTGCGGCACATCCTTGCCCTCCAGTCGGGCGAGGAACCGCTCGCACTGCACGGGAGGGCAGATCCGGTCGTCCAGGCCCTGGAGAAGCAGGAACGGCACGGTGAGCCGGTCGGCGTGCGCGGCGGGCGAGCGTTCGGCGTACCGCTCGGGGACTTCGGCGCGCGGGCCGATGAGGCTCTCGAGGTACCGGGACTCGAAGTCGTGGGTCTCTCCCGGGCCCCAACCGGTCAAGTCGAGCACCGGGTAGATGATGGTGCCGCAGGCGTAGACGTCGGTCGTGGTGAGGGATGCGGCCGTGGTCCAGCCGCCGGCGCTGCCGCCGCGGACGGCGAGCCGGTCGCGGGCAGCGGTGCCCTCGTCGGCGAGGGCGAGCGCGACGGCGGCGCAGTCCTCGACGTCGGCCACGCCCCACTGCTCGCGCAGCCGGTCCCGGTAGGTGCGCCCGTAACCGGTGGAGCCGCCGTAGTTCACCTCGGCGACGCCGATGCCGCGCGAGGTGAAGTAGGCGATCTCGAGGTCGAGCACGAGCGGTGCCCGGCCGGTGGGCCCACCGTGTGCCCAGATCACGTACGGCGGCAGCTCGCCGTCGGGCCCGGCGCAGCCGGGGTTGCGCGGCGGGTACACCTGGGCGTGGATCTCGCGGCCGTCCGGCCCGGTGAAGGTGCGGACCTGCGGCTGCGGGTAGTGGGCGGGGTCCACGGCGTCCTTGTGCGGGGTGCCGATCACCCGGGCCCTGCCGGTTCGGGTGTCCAGCTCGACGACCTCGTGGGCGCTGTGCGGGCTCGCTCCGACGGCCACGACGCGCTCGCCGTGGGCCGCGAGCGTGGGCGTGAACTCGGTCCAGGGTCCGGCCGCGTCGACGACCTCGCCCCTCTCCGGGTCGAGTATGCCGAGCGTGGCGGCGCCCCGGCCGTGCACGACGGCGATCAGGCCGCTGTCCAGCGGGGTGAACCAGCGCGACCCCGGCTTCCACAGCGGCCCGCCGAACTCCTCCTCGCGCGGGCAGACGGGTTCGCCGTCGAGGTAGAGGTTCCACCAGCCGGTGCGGTCGCTCGTGTGGAGCAGTCGGCCGTCGTGTGTCCAGTCGACCTGGGCGACCGACTCGTCCGGGCCGCCGGCCACGGTGCGGGCGTCGTGCAGGGTGCCGTCGGGGGCGACGTCGGCGAGGCGGAGCTCGGTACCGTCCCAGGGCATGCGGGGATGGTCCCAGGCCAGCCAGGCGGCGCGTCGCCCGTCGGGCGCAAGGCGCGGCTCGGTGACGAACCGGTGCCGGCCGTCGGTCAGTTCGCGCACGGCACCGCGGTCGTCGGCGGCCGAGCCGTCCAGCGGTACGGCGGCCAGGACACGGCGCACGTCACTGGGTCCGTCGCCGGTGAACTCCTCCAGGACGCACCACACCTCGCCGCGGTCCGGCAGCAGGGTCGGCTCGGCCCAGCGCAGCCCCTGTCCCACCGGGGAGACGGGGGTCAGAGGTCGCGGCTCGCCGCCCGGTTCGTACCGGTAGAGGCGCTGGTCGGCGAAGTCGACGAACACCACGAGCGGGTCGTCGTCCCGTACGAAGCCGGCCCAGGGCCGTCCACCGTACTCGTGGAGCCGGCTGCGCACGTTCCAGGGCGCGGGCAGGACGGACTCCTCGGTGCCGTCGGAGTGCCGGCGCACCAGGGTGCGCCGGCCGTCCTCGGCGGGGCGGGGCTCGGTCCACCACACCTCGTCCCCGACGAATCCCACGTACTCGGGGCTTCCGTCGTGCGCCGCGGCCGTGGCCGCATCGATGGGCGAGGGCCACTCGCCGTACGGCAGGGTTCGCACCGTCTCCCCCATGAGCTCAGGCCGTCCGCAGGAACCGGTCGAGGACGCGGACGCCGAAGTGGAGCGCCTCGACCGGGACGCGCTCGTCGACTCCGTGGAAGAGGGCCTGGTAGTCGAAGCCCTCCGGCAGCTTCAGCGGGGCGAAGCCATAGCCGGTGATGCCGAGGCGGGAGAACTGCTTCGCGTCCGTGCCGCCGGACATGCAGTACGGCACGGGGTGCCCCTCGGGTGCGAACTCCTGCACCGCGGCCCGCATCCGGGCGAACGTCGTCGAGTCCACCGGCGACTGGAGGGCCGGCTCCCGGTGCTGGAACTCCCAGTCCACGTCGGGCCCGGTGAGCCGGTCCAGGGTGGAGCGGAAGTCGTCCTCGCCACCGGGCAGGATCCGTCCGTCGATGTAGGCCTCGGCCTGGCCGGGGATCACGTTGACCTTGTAGCCGGCGTCCAGCATCGTCGGGTTGCTGCTGTTGCGGAGGGTGTGCTCGACGAGTTTCGCGGCCGGGCCCAGTTTGGTGAGCAGTGTGTCCACGTCGGACAGGTCGGGGTCGACACCGTACAGGGCGGCGAGTTCGGTGAGTGCCGCGCGGACGGTCGGGGTGAGCCGCAGCGGCCACTCGTGCTCGCCGATGCGGGCGACGGCGGCGGCGAGGCGGGTCACCGCGTTGTCCCGGTTGACCTTGGAGCCGTGGCCGGCCCGCCCGCGGGCGGTGAGCTTCAGCCAGGCCGTGCCGCGTTCTCCCGCGGCGATCGGGTAGAGCTGCCGGCCGGCGCCGTCGTGGACGGTGTAGGCGCCCGATTCGCTGATGCCCTCGGTGCAGCCCTCGAAGAGTTCCGGATGCCGGTCGGCGAGGAAGCCGGAGCCGTCCTCGGCGCTGGCCTCCTCGTCGGCGGTGAAGGCGATCACGATGTCGCGCCGGGGCCGCACGCCCTGGCGGGCCCAGGCCCGCACCACGGCGAGGATCATCGCGTCCATGTTCTTCATGTCGACGGCGCCGCGCCCCCAGACCACCCCGTCGCGCACCTCGCCGGAGAACGGGTGCACGCTCCAGTCGGCCGCCTCGGCCGGTACGACGTCGAGGTGACCGTGGACGAGGAGCGCGTCGGCAGTCGGGTCGGTGCCCGCGAGGCGCGCGACGACGTTGGTCCGGCCGGGGGTGCGCTCGAGCAGCACCGGTTCCAGGCCCGCTCCGGCCAGCCGCTCCGCCGCGTACTCGGCGGCGGGCCGCTCCTGGCAGTCACCACCGCCCCGGTTCGTGGTGTCGATCCTGATGAGGTCGGACGTGAACGTCACGACCTCGTCCAGGGCGTGTTCGTCAGCCATACTGTTCCTCCACCGCGGCCGAGGCGATCGTGGTGACCGCCTTGAAGGTGCGGATCCCGTCGTACATGGTTGTGCTGGTGTATGCCACTTTCCGCTCGCCGGTCCGGGCCACGCCCGGCACGACGGTGGCGGCCATAGCCAGATGCTCGGCGTCGAACTCCACCGCGACGGTGAAGGGGCCCGCGGCCACCGGCTCGTGGCGCACCGCGAGCGCGGCGGCGTCCTTGGCCGCCGCGCGGATGTCGGAGGCCGTCCGGGCAGGCGTCCGGCACACCGCCGCGTACCGCGACACGTGGTCCTTGACCGCGACCTTCAGCGCCTCCGGCGCGTAGCCGAGCGCGTCCTCGCAGGCCACGTCGTCGCCGGTGACCAGGACGACCGGCACCCCGTACTCGGCGACGACGGCCGCGTTGAGCAGGCCCTCGCTCGCCCGTTCGCCGTTCAGCCACACCCCGGTGATGGAGTTGGCGAGGAAGGTGTGGGCGAGGACGCCCTCCATGCCGGCGCCGGCGTGATAGCCGATGAACGCGATGCCGTCCACGTCGCCGCGCTGCACGCCTTCGACCATGGACAGCGACTTGTGCCGGCCGGTGAGCATCTCGGCCCGCTCGTCGAGCCGCTCCAGCAGGAGGTTGCGCATGCTCCAGTGCGCCTCGTTGATCAGCACCTCGTCGGCGCCGCCGTCGAAGAAGCCCCGCACCGCGGCGTCGACGTCGGAGGTGAACATGGACCGGCAGCGCTCCCACTGCGGGGTGCCCGGCAGCACGTCGGCCGGCCAGGTGACGCCGGTGGCGCCCTCCATGTCGGCGCTGATGAGGATCTTCATGCGCCTCACGCTACGTTGTGCCGCCACAGGTCTGCCAGACCTGTGGAAAACTCTCACCGGCCCAGACCAATGACGGTACAGGACGCACGAGACCGCCTCCCACCTGCCCCTATACCATTCAGCAGCCTGCGAGCCCGGCCCGATCCGAACGACAGACTCCGGTCACCCCGCACGTCCCGTCACGTACCAGACGGACGGCAGCTCGATGCGGGAGCCGTCGGGCGCGTACTCCGTCGTGGTGAGGGGCGCGGTGCCGCTCACCAGGAGGGTCAGTCCGGCCGCGGCCAGGAACTCCGGCACCGCGTCGTCCGCCACCCTGCCGGGTGCTATGCCGTGCCGGAAGACCGCCGCCACCTTGGGCGGCGGGCCGGCGGGCGAGGCCGTAAGGTTCTGCAGCAACGCCCCGGCGGCCTCGGAGGGTTCGACGAGGAAAGCACGGCCGCGGTCGCCGACCAGGGTGGCGATGCCGTCCACCAGGGGCTGCCGGTCGTCGGACTCACACTGGTGCAGCACACCCCGCACGTAGACGTTGACGTCGCCGAGCTCCACGTGCAGGCTCTGCGCCTCGCCCTTGTCGGAGGCGTCCAGCCGCCGGTAGGAGGCCCGGCCGGCCGGATCGGCACGTCGGGCGTGGTCCAGGGCGGCGGCGGACAGGTCGGTGCCGAAGACGTGCGGGAAGCGGTCGGCGAGGAAGCGGGTCTGGGTGCCGCTGCCGCAGCCCAGGTCGACCAGCGGCAGACCGGGATCGGACAGATACGGTTCGAACAGGGCCAGGTGGCGGACGACGGTCAGGGTGGGTTCCGCATCCCAGAACACTCCCCCCTGCCCGCCCGGCGCCTCGCGCCAGAAACCTTCCCACGCCTCCCGGTACCGACTGGTCACGCTCATGCCCGACTCCCCAGGGTCCGAAGCGAATCCGCCCGTATGACGGGCCAGTACGGTGTATCGCGCGCCGGGGCACGCCGACAAGGACACGGCGCATTCCTTCACGCCCCGTTCGCCTCGGATGAGCCCCTGTTCGCGTCGGACAGGAGAGGTAAGAGGGGAGAGGGGGAGAGGAGAGAGCGACGGGAAGCGTGCCGGATCAGCGGCGCGGCAGCGTCAGTTCGAACCAGACGCTCTTACCGGAACGGGTCCGACTGGTGCCCCACTCCCGCGCGAGCCTGCTGACCACTCGCAGTCCGCGCCCGAACTCGTCCGTCGGCCCGGTGTTGAGGAGTGTGGGCAGTTCGTGGTCGTCGTCCTCCACCTCGCACAGCAGGGTGTCGCCGCGGACCAGGCGCAGCGCGACGGGCCGGGCGTGGGCGTGCCGTACGGCGTTGGTGACGAGTTCGCCGACCATCAGCTCGGCGTTGTCGGCGTGCTTCTCCAGGCCCCACTCGTAGAGCTGTTCGCGGACCATGGCGCGGGCCCGGGTGACCTCCGACGGGTCGGGGACGAGTCGCCACTCGGCGACGTGGTCGGGCTCGATCCCGCTCAGGCGTGCCATCAGGAGGGCCACGTCGTCCTTGCGGCCGCCGCGCCCCGCTTCCGAAAATGTCACAGCGAGGGATCGGATGATGGTGTCGCAGGCGTCGTCCATGGACGCGGCCGGGTGGGCGGCGGATTCGCACAGGGCGGCGAGGCCGACACCGATGTCCTCGCCGCGCACCTCGACCAGTCCGTCGGTGCACATCACCAGCCGGTCGCCGGGCTCCACGTGTACGCGCACGGACTCGAACGGCACACCGCCGACGCCGATCGGGGCACCGGTGGGCAGGTCGAGCAGTTCGCTGCGGCCGTCCGCCGCACGGACCAGGACGGGCGGGATGTGTCCGGCGTTGGCAAGGTGCAGCTCGCTCGCGATGGGGTCGTAGACGGCGTACAGACAGGTCGCCAGGTGGGTCTCACCAAGCCGCTGGGCGAGGTCGTCGAGGTTGCGCAGCAGCTGCGCGGGCGGCAGGTCGAGTCCCGCCATGGTCTGCACGGCGGTGCGTAACTGGCCCATCATCGCGGCGGAGTTCAGGCCGTGGCCCATGACGTCGCCGACGACGAAGGCGGTGCGGGCGCCGGGCAGCTTCACCGAGTCGAACCAGTCGCCGCCGACCCGGCCGAGCAGCGTGCCCGGCAGATAGCGGGTGGCGATGTCGCAGCCCGCCATGCGTGGCGGGATGTGCGGGAGCATGCTGTCCTGGAGCGTCTCGGCGACGTTCTCCTGGTAGGTGTACATGCGCGCGTTGTCGATCACCAGGCCCGCGCGGGCGGCGAGTTCGGCGCCGGTGACGCGGTCCATGTCGTTGAAGACCTGCCGCTGTGGGTGGCGCAGCAGAATCATGAAGCCGAGGACGACCTGACGTGCTTTCAGCGGCACGACGAGCATCGAACGGCCGGTGATCAGCGGGCGGATGTCGCGCTTCTCGAACTGCGAGGCGACGGCATGCCCCATCTGTTCGCTGATGCACGGCACGAGGACGGGCTCGCCGGTGGTCATGCACTGGAAGAACGGGGTGTGGGCCGGGAAGGGCATGGCTTCGCCGACGGGCACGACGTCGTCCCAGCGGCCGGGTTCGTCGGTGTGCTCGAGGGCGACCCGGTGCCACATGGTGGTGGTGTCGGGCACGCCCTCGTCGAAACCCTCACCGGCGACGACCTGTTCGCGCAGATAGGTGCCGGCTACGTCGGTGAAGCGGGGCACGACGGCCTTGCTGACCTCGACGATGGTGCGGGACAGGTCGAGGGAGGTGCCGATCCGGGAGCTGACCTCGTTGAGGAACTCCAGATGCTCGCGGACGGCGGCGTACTCGAGGTCCTCGGCCTCGTCTCGCCGGCCCTCGGGCACGGGTTCGCCGGCCGCGCGGGCCCGTGCGGCCCGTTCGCGACGCGCCTTGCGCTCGGTGCGGCGGGGCACGCCCCAGTCGGGGGTGACGGGCACCCGCTCGTTCTGGCTGAACTCCAGGATGGGATAGCCCAGTTCGAGGATCTGGGCGGCGATCCGGGCACTCTCCCCGACGCTCATGCTGGGCAGGATCTCGGGGAGTCGGCGGGCCAGGTCCGTGGAGCCGGGGAAGTCGGTGTGCAGGGCGAATCCGGGGGCGATCCGCTCGAACGCCTCCGTCTCGTCGCCGTGCAGCGCGTCTGCGTCGGCGGCGAGCACCAGCAGCCGCTCGCTGCCGGGGCCGACCAGCGGGTAGGCCCACCACAGCACGTCGACACGTCCTGCTCCGGGTCCGGAGCCGGGGCAGGGTTCGCGAGCGGGTCCTGCTCCGGGTCCGGAGCCGGGCTCGCCAGCGGGAGCCCGGGCAGGGGCCTCGAGGCGGGCTCGGCCCGCGGCCGGATAGGAAAGGCCCCGGCCGAGGGAGGACTCGAGACCGGGGCCGGGACCGTCGTAGTCCGCGTACGACGCGTACGCCGCGTGCCACCCGGTTCCTCTCTCCTCCCCGTCCTCGGGGAGGGCGCCGAAGACCGGCAGCAGATCGACGGCCGGGCGGCCCAGGGCGTCGTTCTTGGACAGCCCGAACAGGCGTCGTGCGCCTGCACTCCAGTGCGAGACCAGCCCGTCGCGGTCCACGACGACGACGGCGAGCGGGATCCGGCCGGCACCGAGACCTTCGGCCACCGCGCCGTCCTCGGCTCCATGGCCGGACGGTGCGTCCCGTTCGGTGCCACGGTCCATGGCCCAGGCCCTCTCTCCCACGGATCCCAAGATCTGTACCGGCGTTCCACCGTACGGGCACGGCTGGTTGCGATGTGTGGCAATACGCGAATTGACCATCGGTGTTCGCACGGGAGCACATCCCACCGCACGGACGTCCGTTCCGAATCCCCTTTCCCCTCGAGTGACCCGGAGCACGGTCGCGGCCGGCGGGCAGCGGATGGGACGGCCCGGCGAAAGGCGGGCACCCTCGCATGACCCGCGCCGTAAGGGGGGCCGGCCGCCTCATGGCGCCGCCGGCCCCCTCATGGCGCCGCACCGGCTACTTCTCGACCTCGGTGGCGAGGTTGGCGAGCAGCGCGTCGTGGATGCGCGCGAGGCCCTTGGGGGCGAAGGTCTTCTCGAAGAAGCCGCCGATGCCCCCGGCGCCGGTCCAGGTGGTGGTCACGACGACCCGGGACCTGCCCTCCCCGGCCGGGGTGACGCGCCAGGTGGTGACCATGGACGAGTTGCGGTCCTTCTCGACCAGTTCGCCGTCGCTCGGCTCGGTGACCTCCATGAGGCAGTCGCGGACGCGCTTGCTGGTGGCCTGGAGCTTCCAGTGGACGAGGCTGCCCTCGCCGTCACCGCCCTCACGGACCTCGTACTCGCTGTACTGCTCGGGCATCAGCTTCCCTCGCGTGCCGCTGTAGTCGGCGAGGGCATCGAACACCGTCTCCGCGTCCGCCACGACGATCCGCTCCGTAGTGGCCTCGACCTGCGCCATCGCTTTCCTCCAGGACATCGGTTCTCGGGGGGTCGGGGCAAGCCAACCACCCCCTCGCCCGGCCCCCCAAATCGGGAGTCCGGAAGTGATCGGGAGTGTGCTCAAACCAGTCGTTCGCGCGATCAAGGGAACATTTGTTCCATTGCGTGAGTCTGTGCTTGGCCAGTGCCATCGAGGAGGCGTCATGCGCTGGGAGAACCTCACCTCGAGGTTCACCCCCGTTGGTGGACATCTTTTGAGGGCCGGATCATGGAATCCGGATCGGAGGTGTCGTGCTGGGCTGCTCCCTTTCCTGGGTGACCGGCCGGAGCAACTGCGTTCCACCCTGCGGGCGATCGCCGCGGCGGGCGCCACCTCCGTCACGCCGCTCGTGCTGCACCTGCGGCCGGGGGCCGGTGAGTGGTTCATGTCCTGGCTCGGGCAGCACCGTCCGTACCTCGTGAACCGGTACGAGCGGCTGTACACGGAAGAGGCCTACGCCCCGAAGTGGTACCAGCGCAGGATCACCCGTCAGGTCCACGACCTGGCCCGTGAGTACGGCATCGGCCCCAATCGCGCGCAGAGGCCCCACCGTCTGCGGCCCGTCGGGCATCCGGTGACCGGCTCTCCGGGCCATAAATCCCCTGTCTCCGGCCCCTCCACCTCCGGCCCTTCCGCCCCCGGCCCCTCCGCCTCCGCGTCCCGACACTCCGAGCCCTCGCACCGGGCCCGACCCAACTCTCGCTTCTTTAGAAGCATTCGAGGGCATCCGGCGACCCGATCGGGTCAAGAGTCGGTGGAACGCGTTCGTCCAGCGGCTCATTCCGGGACGATGCCGCGTGGACCGTGAGCCCGCGGTTCACCGACCTCCGTCCTGGGAGGACCCATGAGGAAACGCGCAGCAGTGCTGTGCAGTGCCGCCGCCGTCATGGCCGGGAGCCTGACGGCCCTGCCCGCCGAGGCGGCCGCACCGAGCGGCGCCGACACGTTCCACGCGGCTAAGCCCGCGTGGAAGGACTGCGGCACCGAGAACCATCCGACGCTGCAGTGCGCGTCCGTCGAGGTGCCGCTCGACCATGCCCGCCCCGAGGGGCGGAAGATCACCCTGGCGCTGTCCCGCGTTCCGCACACCGCGCAGAAGTACCAGGGTCCCCTGCTGGTCAACCCGGGCGGCCCCGGCGGCAGCGGGCTGGCCCTCGCCGGGTTCGTCGCGGCCTCGCTGCCGAAGGAGGTGGCCGCCCAGTACGACGTGATCGGCTTCGATCCGCGCGGGGTGGGCGCGAGCAAGCCCGCACTGAACTGCGATCCGGGCTTCTTCGCCCCGGTGCGGCCGAATCCGGTGCCGAGCACCCGCGCGGTGGAGCAGGCCAACCTCGCGCGAGTGAAGTCGTTCGCCGACGCCTGCGGCAAGAAGCACGCGGATCTCCTGCCGTACGTGAACACGACCAGCGCGGTGCGCGACATGGACGCGATCCGGCAGGCGCTGGGCGCGGAGAGGATCAATTACTTCGGCTACTCCTACGGCACGTATCTGGGCGCCGTGTACGCCAAGCTGTTCCCGGAGCGGGTACGGCGCCTGGTCCTCGACTCGGTCGTCGACCCCACCGAGGTCTGGTACGAGGCCAACCTGAACCAGGACCACGCCTTCAACGACCGCCACCGCGCCCTGATGGCCTGGATCGCCGAGCACGACAGCACGTACCGGCTCGGTACCGATCCGGAGGAGATCGAGGCCGAGTGGTACGCGATGCGCACGGCCCTGGCGAAGAAGCCGGCCGGTGACAAGGTGGGCGCGGCCGAACTGGAGGACACCTTCCTGCCGGGCGGCTACTACAACGGCTACTGGCCCTATCTGGCGGAGGCGTTCTCGGCGTACGTGAACGAGGGCGACTCGGGACCGCTGGTCAAGACGTACGAGAACTTCGGCGCGGTCGACACCGCCGGTGCCAACGGCTACAGCGTCTACACGGCGGTCGAGTGCCGGGACGCGTCCTGGCCGCGGGACTGGCGGCAGTGGCGCAAGGACAACTGGGAGGTGTACGAGCGGGCGCCGTTCCTGACCTGGAACAACGCCTGGTACAACGCGGCGTGCGCATTCTGGCCGACCGAGTCGCTGCGGCCCGTGAACGTCGCCAACGGGAAGCTGCCGCCGACGCTGCTCTTCCAGGCCACCGAAGACGCGGCCACCCCTTACCAGGGCGGCGTGACGGTCCACCATCTGCTGGCCGGATCCAGCCTGGTGGTGGAGCGGGACGGTGGCAATCACGGCATCACGCTGAGCGGCAACGCCTGCCTGGACGAGCATCTGACGGCGTACCTGACCGACGGCACCGTGCCGCGCGGCCGCGGCGAGGCCGACGCGGTGTGCGAGGCGCTGCCCGACCCGAAGCCGCGGACGTCGAAGGCCGCATCCCCCACGTCCCGCGGTTCGACCCTGCACGGCCTGCTCGGCTTCCGCAGCTGAGCGGGCGGCACGTCGTCGGGGCGGAGAGCCGGGTGGGGCGGGGCACGGCGTTGTCGGACCGCTGGTTCACCATGGAGCCATGAGTGAGCCGATCGAGACACCCACCCTCACCGCAGCCCCCGCCCTCGCCGACGTTCCCCCCGTGTTCCCGGCGGAGTTCGTGCCGCGCCCGATGGCGGTGGACGACTGCGCCGAGGTCGCCGGTATCCGTATACGCGGCTGGCGGCACGCCTACGAGGGCCTCGTCCCTCAGCCGTATCTCGACGGCCTCGACGTCGCGGCGGACGCCGACCGGCAGCGTGCCCGCCTGCTGGACGGCGACCGGCGCGTGGTGAACCTGGTCGTCGACGGCGGCGGCGAGCTCCTCGGCTGGGTGGCCCTCGGCCCGTACCGGGACGGCGAGACACGCACCGAGGACGCCGAGTTGTACGCCCTGTACCTCTGCCCCCGGCACATCGGCCGGGGCGTGGGAAGGGCCCTCCTCACGGCGGCGGTCCGGCACTGCGCCACCGCCGGACACCGGCGCATGTACCTGTGGGTCCTCAAGGGCAACGCCCGCGCCCGCCGTTTCTACGAGCGGGCCGGCTTCACCGCGGACGGCGCCGAGGAGGCCTTCGAGGTGGGCGGGGCGATGGTGCCCGAGGTGCGGTACGTGAAGGATCTCCGCGGCTGAGCGGCCCGGCCGCCGCCGCGCGGCCCGCGGGGCTACCGCTGTCCCGGGATCCGCGGCGCGGACGCCCACCGCTGCCCGGGGATCCGCGCCAGGGCGTGGACCGCCGCCTCGGCCAGGGCGGGGTGGGCCAGGGCTTCGTTCAGGACGGGTTCGGCGCGGGTGTCGCCGAGTTCGCCCAGTCCGTCCACGCAGGCGAGGGCGACCTTGCGGTACGGGTCGTGCGGGCGCAGCCGCCGCTGCAGCGTGGTGATCAGGGCGGGCACTGCCTCCGGGGCGCGCAGTGCGACGAGCAGGCGTACGGGGTACAGGGCGTAGGCGACGCGGAGTTCGTTGGTGGCGAGGGCGGCGGCGGCGCGGGCGGTGCGCGGGTCGCCGAGACGGGTCAGGGCGTAGGCGGCGCCGGCGCAGCGCGGGGGGTCCCGGTGGTTGAGGAGAAGCACGAGGGACTCGAAGGCCCGCCGGTCCCCCGCGAGCCCGAGCCGGAAGGCGGCCAGTTCCCTGGCCCACAGCGGCTGCCCCGGTTCGGTGAGCACGGTGGCCAGGGCGTCGGGGTCCTCGGTCGCCAGAAGCCGGTCGACGGCTGCCGATCCGGCCGCCTCGGTCCGTAAGCGCTCCGTGAGCGATCGCAACTCTTCGTCCATGCCCCGAGGTTAGACGGACCACCCGGCCGGCGGGACGTACATCACAAACACCGAGGGCTGGCGCGCTCGTTACCCGCGAGTTAAGCTCAATCGAGCGAGTTACCCACTCGCGTTCCCGCTGTTCGTTTCTCCTCACGGTGGTTTGGTGACGCAGCCACGGTGAGTGCAGTCGGTTCGGTACTCGTACGCGTGTACCGCAGTACGGCTCGGCCTCGGGACAGGGCCGGTCGGAACCGCCGTTCCCGGGCGTGTGCCCGTCGTGACGGCACCGGGCGTGTGCGCCAGTCAGCCCGGCATCACCCGCATTCCGTACGTACGCACCCGGTGCGCCCCTCGGCGCATCCGGGCGCGTACTCCGTCGTCACCCTCATTCCTGGAGTCCCTCGATGGCCACTCCCCTGTCCCCTCAGCCCGACACCCCCGCGTCCCCGCTTCGAACCGTCGCCGTGGTCGGCCTCGGCACAATGGGCACCGGCATCGCCGAGGTCCTGGCCAAGGCCGGCCGCGAGGTCGTCGGCATCGACATCAGCGCGGCCCAGGCCACGCGGTGCGTCGCCACTCTGGAGTCCTCGACCGCCCGCGCCGTGGAGCGCGGCCGGCTCACCGAGGAGCAGCGCGCGGAGCTGCTGGCCCGCGTGACCACCTCCACCGACCTCGCGGCGGCGGCCGACGCCGACCTGGTGATCGAGGTGGTGCCGGAGTCGTACGAGGCCAAGCAGCAGATCTTCCGTGAACTCGACGCCGTGGTGCGGCCGCAGACGATCCTGGCGACGGGCACCAACGCCCTGTCGGTCACCCGCCTCGCCGCCGATTCGGCCCGTCCCGAGCGCGTGCTGGGTCTGCATTTCTTCAACCCCGCCCCGGTGATGAAGCTGGTGGAGGTCGTCTCCTCGGTGCTGACCTCGCCGGCGGCCGTCACCGCGGTCACCGATCTGGCCCTGGATCTGGGCAAGGAGCCGGTCGCGGTCGGCGACCGGCCCGGATTCGTCGCCGACGGGCTGCTGTTCGGCTACCTCAACCAGGCCGCCTCGATGTACGAGTCGCACTATGCCTCCCGCGAGGACATCGACGCCGCGATGCGGCTGGGCTGCGGTCTGCCGATGGGCCCGCTGGCGCTGCTCGACCTGATCGGCATCGACACCGCGCGGACGGTCCTGGAAGCCATGTACGCGGAGTCCCACGACCGGCTGCACGCGCCGGCCCCGATCCTGAAGCAGCTGAGCGAGGCGGGTCTGACGGGCCGCAAGGCGGGGCGTGGCTTCTACACGTACGAGGAGCCGGGCAGCGCCGTCGTCGTGCGGGACGCGCTGACCCCGTCGGAGGGGGGCCGGCTCACCGAAGGCCGGCCGGTCCGTTCGGTGGGCGTGGCGGGCTCGGGCACCATGGCCTCGGGCATCGCCGAGGTGTTCGCCAAGGCCGGCTATCACGTGGTCCTCGCCGCCCGTACCGAGCAGAAGGCACAGGGGGCCAGGGCCCGGATCGGCAAGTCCCTGGCGCGCTCCGTCGACAAGGGCCGGATGACCGCCGAGGCCGCCGCCCAGGCCCTGGAGCGGGTCCGGCCGACGGGCTCCTACGACGACTTCGCCGACGTGGATCTGGCGGTCGAGGCGGTCGCCGAGGATCTGGAGGTCAAGCGGCAGCTGTTCGGGACGCTGGACAAGGTCTGCAAGCCGGGCGCGGTGCTCGCCACCACCACGTCCTCGCTGCCCGTGATCGCCTGCGCCCGCGCCACCTCGCGTCCGCAGGACGTGGTCGGCATGCACTTCTTCAACCCGGCGCCGGCCATGAAACTGGTCGAGGTGGTCCGTACGGTGCTGACCGAGGACGACGTCCACGCGACGGTGCGCGAGGTCTGCCGGGCGATCCGCAAGCACCCCGTGGACTGCGGCGACCGGGCCGGTTTCATCGTCAACGCGCTGCTGTTCCCGTACCTCAACAACGCGGTCAAGATGGTGCAGGAGCACTACGCCAGTCTCGACGACATCGACGCCGCGATGAAGCTGGGCGGCGGCTACCCGATGGGCCCGTTCGAGCTGCTGGACGTCGTCGGACTGGACGTCTCGCTCGCGATCGAGAAGGTCCTGCACCGCGAGTTCCGCGACCCGGGGCTCGCTCCGGCGCCGCTGCTGGAGCATCTGGTGGCCGCGGGCTGCCTCGGCCGCAAGACCGGCCGAGGCTTCCGCGAATATGCCAAGCGCTGAGCCGCCGCACCGCCTGGACGACTGGTACCGCGGCGACGGCCAGTGGGGCGGGCTGCTGGAACCGGGCTGGTTCCCGCCGCCCGCGGGCCGTAGCGCTCCCCCGCCCCCCGAGGGCGGGGGAGTTCCCGGCCCGGCGCAGCGAACTGCGCGGATGCAGTACGTTCGGGGCATGTCCCAGCCCGCCAGGTCCTCCCGTACACCTGCCACGACCGAGCCGCCGGAACGCGCCGCAGGCGGTCGCGCCGCCGCCCAGCGGCTGAAGATGCGCCGGGAGCTGGCGGCCGCCGCGATGGAGCTGTTCGCGACCAAGGGGTACGAGGCCACCACCGTCGACGAGATCGCGGCCGCGGCCGGGGTCGCCCGCCGCACCTTCTTCCGGCACTTCCGGTCCAAGGAAGAGGCGATCTTCCCCGATCACGACGACACGCTGGTGCGCGCCGAGGCGGTGCTCAACGCGGCGCCGGCGCACGAGCATCCGCTCGACACGGTGTGCCGCGGCATCAAGGAGGTCATGCGGATGTACGCGGCGCGGCCGGAGATCTCGGTCGCCCGCTACCGGCTGACCCGCGAGGTGCCCACCCTGCGTGAGGCGGAGATCGCGTCGGTGGCCCGCTACGAGCGTCTTTTCACCCGTTATCTGCTCGGCCACTTCGACGAGCACGCGCACGACGAGGACGCGGGCGACGACCCGCTGCTGGCGGAGGTCGCCGCGTCCGCCGTGGTCACCGCGCACAACCATGTGCTGCGGCGCTGGCTCAGGGCGGACGGCCAGGGCGATGTGGAGGCGGAGCTCGACCACGCCTTCTCGATCGTCCGCAAGACCTTCGGGAACGGGATCATGGCGGGCCGCCGTACGGTGCCGCCGAGACCTCCGGCCGCCTCTGTGTCCGCCCAGGGCGAGGTGCTGGTGACGGTCGCCCGCACCGACGCCCCGCTGGACGAGGTGATGCGGACCATCGAGCGGGCCCTGAAGGACCACTGAGGAGCACCACAGGAGCACTGAGGGAGCACTGAACACGCCCTCATCGCTATGACGACGGCCACCCCACGGGGTGGCCGTTTTGCCATGTCAGGACCCCTTTTCGCGCCCTCTTCAGGTGCCATTCGATCGATCATCGCTCATTTGTTACGTAAAGATTTCATCTGAGATCGATTAATGGCACCCAGTGCCTTGCGCGCTGTCACGGCGTGCCATACGTTGAAGGAGTCCGGGCGGCCGGCGCGCAGAGACCATTCGTGCGCCGGCTGTCCCAGCAAGCCGGAAGGCCTGCCCGCCCGGACGCCTGCGTCACAGGCACCCTCCCGCGCCACAAAGCGCTGCCGAAGCACCACCCCCGCCGAACCGACGGCATCCCCCAACCCTCAGCAGCACCGACGTAACCCTCAGCACCCCTCCCTCAGGGCGCTGCTCATCGCCGGAGGCAACACCGTGACCATGAAGGACATCCTGGCCGCGATCCAGTCGCCCGACTCCACGTCGGAGGACTTCGCCGCCCTGCCGCTGCCCGAGTCGTACCGTGCGATCACCGTGCACAAGGACGAGACGGAGATGTTCTCCGGGCTCGCCACCCGCGACAAGGACCCCCGCAAGTCGATCCACCTCGACGACGTGCCCGTGCCCGAACTCGGCCCGGGTGAGGCCCTGGTGGCCGTGATGGCCTCCTCGGTCAACTACAACTCGGTGTGGACGTCGATCTTCGAGCCGATGGCGACCTTCGGCTTCCTGGAGCGCTACGGCAGGCTCAGCGAGCTCACCAGGCGCCACGACCTGCCGTACCACATCATCGGCTCGGACCTCGCGGGCGTCGTGCTGCGCACCGGCCCCGGCGTCAACGCCTGGCACCCCGGCGACGAGGTCGTCGCCCACTGCCTCTCCGTCGAGCTGGAGTCCAGCGACGGCCACAACGACACGATGCTCGACCCCGAGCAGCGGATCTGGGGCTTCGAGACCAACTTCGGCGGCCTCGCGGAGATCGCCCTGGTGAAGTCCAACCAGCTGATGCCCAAGCCGGACCACCTGAGCTGGGAGGAGGCCGCCGCCCCCGGCCTGGTCAACTCCACCGCCTACCGCCAGCTCGTCTCCCGCAACGGCGCCGGCATGAAGCAGGGCGACAACGTGCTCATCTGGGGCGCCAGCGGCGGACTCGGCTCCTACGCCACCCAGTTCGCACTGGCCGGCGGCGCCAACCCGATCTGCGTCGTCTCCAGCGAGCAGAAGGCGGACCTCTGCCGGGCGATGGGCGCCGAGGCGATCATCGACCGCACCGCCGAGGACTACAAGTTCTGGAAGGACGAGCACACCCAGGACCCGAAGGAGTGGAAGCGGTTCGGCAAGCGCATCCGCGAACTCACCGGCGGCGAGGACGTGGACATCGTCTTCGAGCACCCCGGCCGCGAGACCTTCGGCGCGTCCGTGTACGTCACCCGCAAGGGCGGCACCATCGTCACCTGCGCCTCGACCTCGGGCTACCACCACGAGTACGACAACCGGTACCTGTGGATGTCCCTGAAGAAGATCGTCGGCTCCCACTTCGCCAACTACCGCGAGGCCTGGGAGGCCAACCGCCTGGTCGCCAAGGGAAAGATCCACCCCACGCTGTCGCGGGTGTACTCCCTCGAGGACACCGGCCAGGCCGCCCACGACGTGCACCGCAACCTCCACCAGGGCAAGGTCGGCGTGCTCTGCCTGGCCCCCGAGGAGGGCCTGGGCGTCCGCGACCACGTCAAGCGCGCACAGCACGTGGACGCCATCAACCGCTTCCGGAACATCTGAGGGCCGTTGCATGACAGAGCGTCAGAAGGACCGTCCGTGGCTCATGCGGACCTACGCCGGGCACTCCACGGCCGAGGCGTCCAACGAGCTGTACCGGCGCAACCTCGCCAAAGGCCAGACCGGTCTGTCGGTGGCGTTCGACCTGCCGACGCAGACCGGCTACGACCCCGACCACGTCCTCGCCCGCGGTGAGGTCGGCCGGGTCGGGGTGCCGGTCTCGCACATCGGCGACATGCGCCGGCTGTTCCAGGACATCCCCCTGGAACAGATGAACACCTCGATGACGATCAACGCCACCGCCATGTGGCTGCTGGCGCTCTACCAGGTGGTCGCCGAGGAACAGGGCGCGGACCTCACCGAGCTCCAGGGGACGACCCAGAACGACATCGTCAAGGAGTACCTCTCCCGCGGCACGCACGTGTTCCCGCCGGGGCCGAGCCTGCGCCTGACGACGGACATGATCGCGTACACGGTCTCCCACCTGCCGAGGTGGAACCCGATCAACATCTGCAGCTACCACCTGCAGGAGGCGGGCGCCACCCCGGTCCAGGAGATCTCGTACGCGATGTCCACGGCGATCTCGGTGCTCGACGCCGTGCGCGACTCGGGCCAGGTGCCGCCGGAGCGCATGGGTGACGTCGTCGGCCGTATCTCGTTCTTCGTGAACGCGGGCGTCCGCTTCGTCGAGGAGATGTGCAAGATGCGCGCCTTCGGCCGCATCTGGGACCGGATCACGCGTGAGCGGTACGGCATCGAGAACCCCAAGCACCGCCGCTTCCGCTACGGCGTCCAGGTCAACTCCCTCGGCCTGACCGAGGCGCAGCCGGAGAACAACGTCCAGCGGATCGTGCTGGAGATGCTGGCCGTGACCCTCTCCAAGGACGCACGCGCGCGCGCCGTCCAGCTGCCGGCCTGGAACGAGGCCCTGGGCCTGCCCCGGCCCTGGGACCAGCAGTGGTCCCTGCGCATCCAGCAGGTGCTCGCCTACGAGAGCGACCTGCTGGAGTACGGGGACCTCTTCGAGGGCTCCAAGGTGGTCGAGGCCAAGGTGGAGGAGCTGGTCGAGGCGTCGCTGGCCGAGATGGGGCGGATCGAGGAGATGGGCGGCGCGATGGCCGCCGTCGAGTCCGGCTACCTCAAGTCCCAACTGGTCTCCTCGCACGCCGCGCGCCGGGCCCGGATCGAGTCGGGCGAGGAGAAGATCATCGGTGTCAACGCCTTCGAGGGCACCGAGCCGAACCCGCTGACCGCCGATCTCGACACCGCGATCCAGACCGTCGACCCGGCCGTCGAGGCACGGGTGGTGGAGGCGCTGGCCCGCTGGCGCGACACGCGCTACCAGCCGCCGTTCAACCACCCGCGTCCCTGCAAGGCGCTGGATGCGCTGAAGGAGGCCGCGAAGGGCGACGGCAACCTGATGGAGGCCACCCTGGAGTGCGCCCGCGCGGGGGCCACGACCGGCGAATGGGCCGGCGCCCTGCGCGAGGTGTTCGGCGAGTACCGCGCCCCGACCGGGGTGTCCTCGGCGCCGGTCGCCGTCCCCGCCGAGGAGGGCTCCGCGCTCGCCGGCGTCCGCCGCAAGGTGGACGTGACGGCGCGTGACCTCGGCGTCGGCAAGCTGCGCTTCCTGGTCGGCAAGCCGGGCCTGGACGGCCACTCCAACGGCGCCGAGCAGATCGCCGTGCGGGCCCGCGACGCCGGGTTCGAGGTGGTCTACCAGGGCATCCGGCTCACCCCGGAGCAGATCGTGGACGCCGCCCTCGCGGAGGACGTCCACGCGGTGGGTCTGTCCATCCTCTCCGGCTCGCACGCCCAGCTGGTGCCGGACGTGCTGGAGCGGCTGCGCGAGGCCGGCGCGGCCGACATCCCGGTGATCGCCGGCGGGATCATCCCGAACGCCGACGCCGCGCAGCTCAGGGCCGCGGGAGTGGCCGCGGTCTTCACCCCGAAGGACTTCGACATCACCGGGATCATCGGCCGTATCGTCGACGAGATCCGTAACGCGAACAAGCTCGACCCCCTGGAGGTCCCCGCATGACCACGGTCAACCGCCTTCGTCCCCGGCGCTCCTGCCTGGCCGTACCGGGCTCGAACCCGCGCTTCCTGGAGAAGGCCCAGGGCCTCCCCGCGGACCAGGTCTTCCTCGACCTGGAGGACGCCTGCGCGCCGCTCGCCAAGCCCGAGGCGCGGCACACCATCGTCAAGTTCCTCAACGAGGGCGACTGGACCGGCAAGACGCGTGTGGTCCGGGTCAACGACTGGACGACCGAGTGGACGTACCGCGACGTCGTGACCGTCGTCGAGGGCGCCGGCCCGAACCTCGACTGCATCATGCTGCCGAAGGTGCAGGACGCCCGGCAGGTCGTCGCGCTCGACCTGCTGCTCACCCAGATCGAGAAGACCATGGGCTTCGAGGTCGGCCGCATCGGCATCGAGGCGCAGATCGAGAACGCCCAGGGGCTGAACAACGTCAACGAGATCGCGCAGGCCTCCCCGCGCGTCGAGACGATCATCTTCGGCCCGGCCGACTTCATGGCGTCGATCAACATGAAGTCGCTGGTCGTGGGCGAGCAGCCGCCCGGGTACCCGGCGGACGCCTACCACTACATCCTGATGAAGATCCTGATGGCCGCCCGCGCCAACAACCTCCAGGCGATCGACGGCCCCTACCTGCAGATCCGCAACGTCGACGGCTACCGCGAGGTCGCCCGGCGCGCCGCCGCCCTCGGCTTCGACGGCAAGTGGGTGCTCCACCCGGGCCAGGTCGAGGCGTCCAACGAGATCTTCTCGCCCTCCCAGGAGGACTACGACCACGCCGAGCTGATCCTGGACGCGTACGACTACTGCACGTCCGAGGCGGGCGGCAGGAAGGGCTCCGCGATGCTCGGCGACGAGATGATCGACGAGGCCAGCCGCAAGATGGCCCTGGTCGTCTCCGGCAAGGGCCGGGCCGCCGGCATGCAGCGCACCTCGAAGTTCGAGATCCCGGAGGCCTGAGCGCGATGCAGTTCGGACGCACCTACGAGGAGTTCGAGGTCGGCGCGGTCTACAAGCACTGGCCCGGGAAGACGGTCACGGAGTACGACGACCACCTCTTCTGTCTCCTCACCATGAACCACCACCCCCTCCACATGGACAGCAACTATGCGGAGAGGACGACGGACTTCGGCAAGAACGTCGTCGTGGGCAACTACGTCTACTCGCTGCTGCTCGGCATGTCGGTGCCGGACGTCTCCGGGAAGGCGATCGCCAACCTGGAGATCGAGTCGCTGCGGCACGTGGCGCCGACCTTCCACGGCGACACGATCTACGGTGAGACGACCGTGCTCGACAAGCGGCCGTCGAAGTCGAAGAACGACCGCGGCATCGTCCACGTCGAGACCAGGGGATACAAGCAGGACGGCACCCTGGTGTGCGTGTTCCGCCGCAAGGTGATGGTGCCGACCGAGACGTACATCAAGGAGCGCGGCGGCGAACAGCCCGGCCGCCCGGAGCCGCTGGACATTTCAAAGCGAGAGCAGGAGAAGTAGCCATGGCGCGACTCGCCCAGACGGCCGGTCTGACCGACGTTCAGCGGGAGATCCTGTCCACCGTCCGCGACTTCGTGGACAAGGAGATCATCCCGGTCGCGACCGGCCTGGAGCACCGCGACGAGTACCCGCAGCAGATCGTCGACGGCCTGAAGGAACTCGGCCTGTTCGGTCTGATGATCCCCGAGGAGTACGGGGGTCTGGGCGAGTCACTGCTCACGTACGCCCTGTGCGTGGAGGAGATCGCGCGCGGCTGGATGTCGGTGTCCGGCATCATCAACACGCACTTCATCGTGGCGTACATGCTCAAGCAGCACGGCACTCAGGAGCAGAAGGACCACTTCCTGCCGCGCATGGCGGCCGGCGACATCCGGGGCGCTTTCTCCATGTCGGAGCCGGCACTGGGTTCCGACGTGTCGGCGATCTCGTCGAAGGCGGTGAAGGACGGCGACGCATACGTCCTGAACGGCCAGAAGATGTGGCTGACGAACGGCGGCACCTCGTCCCTGGTGGCCGTTCTCGTCCGGAGTGAGGAAGGACACCCGGAGGGCACGGCGCCGCACAAGTCGATGACGACCTTCCTGGTGGAGAAGGAACCCGGATTCGGCGAGGTGCGGCCCGGGCTGACCATCCCGGGCAAGATCGACAAGATGGGCTACAAGGGTGTCGACACCACCGAGCTCATCATGGACGGACTGCGCGTTCCGGCCGACCGCGTGCTCGGCGGGGTCACCGGCCGCGGTTTTTACCAAATGATGGACGGCGTCGAGGTCGGCCGCGTCAATGTGGCGGCACGGGGCTGCGGTGTCGCCCATCGCGCCTTCGAACTCGGGGTCCGGTACGCCCAGCAGCGGCACACGTTCGGCAAGCAGATCGCCCAGCACCAGGCCATTCAGTTCAAGCTCGCGGAGATGGCTACCAAGGTGGAGGCCGCCCATGCGATGATGGTGAACGCCGCGCGCAAAAAGGACTCCGGAGAACGAAACGACCTGGAGGCGGGGATGGCCAAGTACCTCGCGTCCGAGTACTGCAAAGAGGTCGTCGAGGACGCCTTCCGGATTCACGGCGGCTACGGCTTCTCGAAGGAGTACGAGATCGAGCGCCTCTACCGCGAGGCGCCGATGCTGCTGATCGGCGAGGGCACTGCCGAGATCCAGAAAATGATCATCGGCCGCAGACTACTCGAAGAGTATCGATTCCAGGGCTGAATGTCCGGATACGGGGTGTTTTCTTGGAATACAGGATCACACCCCGTCAGCACCCTCCGGCCACCGACTCGACTGCCTGGCTTACCCAGTTGTCGCCTGGAGCCGCTACGATCGCCGGAAAGCCGCCGTCCCCTCTCCATGCGCGGCACTATCCGCTACGAAGGTCATCCATGCCCCACAGCAAAACCTCTGCATCTCGCGACAGCCTCGTCGGCGTGCGCCTCGCGCGCGGAGCGTCGCCGTGGCTCCTGCCGACCGTCGCCATCGCAGCCGTCAGCCTGGTCCGCGCCCGCCGCTCGGGTGCCGCCAAGGCCGTAGCCGTCCCCGCCACCGCTCTCGCGGCGGGGATGCTGTGGTTCTTCCGCGACCCCGAGCGCGAGATCACCCGGGGCCGGGTCATCTCGCCCGCCGACGGTGTGGTGCAGAGCATCATGCCGTGGAAGGACGGTCGGACCCGCGTCGCGATCTTCATGAGCCCGCTCAACGTTCACGTCAACCGCGCCCCGCTGGCCGGCACGGTGACGTCGGTCGAGCACATCCCCGGTGGATTCGTTCCCGCCTTCAACAAGGAGAGCGAGAACAACGAGCGCGTCGTCTGGCACTTCGACACCGAGCTCGGTGACATCGAGATGATCCAGATCGCCGGTGCGGTGGCCCGCCGCATCGTGCCCTACCTGCCCGAGGGCACCAAGGTGGAACAGGGCGAGCGGATCGGTCTCATCCGGTTCGGCTCGCGTGTCGACCTCTACCTGCCCGAGGGCGTGGAGATCGACGTCGAGGTGGGCCAGAAGACTGTGGCTGGGGTGACTCGCATTGACCGTGATTGATCCGGAGAAGACACAGACAGGCTGGGTGCCCGACGCCGACGGGGCGGACGACGACGAGGAGATGCCCCTCTCACTCCGCCTGTCGATAGCGGACACCCTCACCCTCGGCAACGCCACCTGCGGCTTCATGGCGGTGTACTTCACCACCACCGGCATTCTGATCCCGCACCTCACGGGCAGCCAGGAGAGCGGAATGGCCCGCCACAGCGCGGCCACCGCCGTGATCCTCATGCTGTGCGCGGCGGTCTTCGACCTCTTCGACGGCCTGGTGGCCCGCAAGCTGCGCTCCTCCCCCATGGGCGCGGAGCTCGACAACCTCTCGGACCTGGTCAGCTTCGGTCTGGCCCCGGCGTACTTCGTCCTCGTGTACGGCATGGTCGCGGACGACGCGCACCAGAGGGTGGCCGCGGTCGGGGCGATCGTGGTGCTGCTGGCGGTGGTGCTGAGGCTTGCGAGGTTCTCCTGCGTCACCGTCAAGGACGGCACCTTCCAGGGCATGCCGTCACCGTTCGGGGCGCTGACCATCGTCTCGATCGTGCTGCTGGAGCTGCCGTTCGTGGCGACGGTTCTGGCGATCCTGGGCACGGCCTGGCTGATGGTGAGCCGGGTCGAGTACCCGAAGCCGCGGGGCCCCCTCGCGGTGGCGATGCTTTCCTGGATCGTGCTGGCCATGGGCCTGCTGGCGGCCTGGGCCTTCGACGCCCCGAGCGGTCAGCTGCTCCTGCAGACCGGCTGCGCGCTGCAGCTGGTGATGGGCGCGGTGATCCCGCTGTTCGCCACGGCCCGCCGGGTGAACAACTTCCGCGGCAATCGCCGCGAGGCACGGGCGGCCCAGCCGTAACGCTTGCCGCTTCGGGCCCCGGACCCTGTTGGGTCCGGGGCCCTTTGCTTTTGCGGGCACCCGGCACAGGGTGCGGGCCTGCCGGGGCCTCGCCCGGCCTTCCGGGCATGCGCCCGCCCACCATCGGACTCAGTGAGCGCAAAGACGCGGGCAGGACACTCGGCCCGTCCGGGGGCACCGCCCTGCTCGAAAAGCTCGGGGGAGTTCGAGGACGAGGGCCCCGGTTCCGGGCAGCCGACTCGGGGGAAGGCCGGCCGGCTGCTCCTTCGCCCACCGAGTCGGGTGGCGGGTGGGCGAAGGCCGGGGTTCAGAGGGGCGGAGCCCTCCTGGTGCGGCCGGGCGGAGCCCTCTGGTGCGGCGCGACCGGGCGGCCTCAGCTCAGGAAGTCGCGTGCGATCTGTTCCGCCGTCCGTTCCAGGATCGGGCCCGCCTCCGCGATGCACTTCTCCACGTCCGGCTCGAGATCCGTCAGCGCGTACGCGCGCCGGATCCCCACCCGCCCCAGTACCTCCGGCGGCAGCGCGAGCCTCCCGCACACCGCGACGACCTCCTTGCCGGCGGCACGGGCCGCGGCGGCCACCCCCGCCGGGGCCTTGCCGTGCAGGGTCTGCTCGTCCAGCGAGCCCTCACCGGTGATCACGAGGTCGGCCCGCTCCAGCGCGGGCGCGAAGCCGAGGACGTCCAGCATGACCTCGATACCGGGCCGGAACCTGGCCCCGAGGAGCAGCGCGCCGTATCCGATGCCGCCGGCCGCGCCCGCACCGGGCGAGGCGGCGAACTCGGTGGTCCTGGCCCCGGCGGGCTCTTCCAGCACCTTCACGAAGTGCGCGAGCGCCGCGTCCAGCCGCTTCACGTCCTCGGGGGAGGCGCCCTTCTGCGGGCCGTAGACCGTCGGGGCGCCCTTCGGGCCGGTCAGCGGGTTGTCGACATCGCTGGCGAGCACGACCTCGACCTCGCCGAGGCGCGGGTCCAGGCCCGACAGATCCGCCGAGGCCAGCTCGGCGAGACCGGCGCCGCCCGGCGTCACCGGCTCGCCGTCGGACTTCAGGAAGCGGGCGCCCAGCGCGGCCAGCATGCCGGCGCCGCCGTCCGTGGTGGCACTGCCGCCGACCCCGAACACGAGGGTCCGCGCGCCCGCGTCCAGCGCGGCCGTCAGCAGCTCGCCGGATCCGTACGTGGATGCCGTCAGCGGCGCGAGGACACCGCCCGGCAGCCGCTGGAGGCCGCTGGCCTCCGCCATCTCCACCACGGCGGTGTCGCCGCGCAGCGCGAAGGCCGCGGTGACCTCGTCACCGAGGGGGCCGGTGACCCGCACCTCCCGCCGGTCGAACCCGGCCGCGACCGCCGCGGCCACCGTGCCGTCGCCGCCGTCGGCCACGGGAAGCGCCTCGACCTCGAGGCCGGGCACCACCCGCCGCAGCCCGGCGGTCACCCGCTCGGCGACCTCCACGGCCGTCAGCGACCCCTTGAACTTGTCCGCGGCGACGAGCACCCGCCGCGCCGGCGCCTCCGACCGTGCTGACCGTGCTGATCGAGTACCGCTCACTGCAGCGTCCGCCACTTCCGCCATCCCTTGCTCTCCGGGCCCGTACGTATGCCGGGGCAGTCGTGCCCCGCCGACCCTAGCTCTCGGCTCCGCGGACCGTCATGCCCCTGCCCAGCCCGTGGAACGGCGTCGGACGCACGGAGGCCGGGAGGGACGTCGGGTGCGGGAGGGACGTCAAGTGCGGGAGGGACGTCAAGTGCGGGAGGGGCGTCAAGTGCGGATGGGGCCGGGCGCGCCGGGCGTGAGCCGGGCGTCCGGCCGGGGTCGCCGTGCCCCCGGCGTGTGCGCCGTCCGGTGCCGGTCGCGGGACCGGCGTGTGCTGCCGTGCGCCCTGGCCGGCCGGGTTTCCCGGCCGCGGTGCGGCCGCTCGCCGCCACTACCCTTCCCGTATGACCACCACCCAGGATGTCCAGGACTACGCCACCTATATCGCCTCGCTCCCCCGTGTCCTCGCCGGCGCCGGCGCCCTCTTCCGGGACGGCGAGGGCCGTGTGCTGCTGGTCGAGCCGAACTACCGTGAGGGGTGGGCGCTGCCCGGCGGCACGATCGAGTCGGACGACGGGGAAACCCCCCGTCAGGGGGCACGGCGCGAGACGGCCGAGGAGATCGGGCTGGACCGTGAGCTCGGACGGCTGCTGGTCGTGGACTGGGTGCGCGGGGCCGGACGGCCGCCGGTGGTGGCGTACCTGTACGACGGCGGAGTGCTCGGCGCGGACGATCTCGCGGCGATCCGCCTGCAGGAGGAGGAGCTGCTGTCCTGGCGGCTCGTGCCGCGCGCGGAGCTGGCCGAACATCTCCCCGACGCCCTCGGTCGCCGCGTGCTGGCCGCACTGAGCGTCCTCGCCGACGGCTCGGGCACCGCGGAGCTGGAGGAGGGGCACCGGTCGAACTGATCCTGATTCAACGATGTTTGGAGGTCGGCGTGGCGCCCCGATGAACACTGTGCGAAAGCGCGGCACTGCCTTCCGTGACGGATCACACAGCATCTGAATGTAGATGCCACCGGTTGATGTGTGAATAATTCAGCCACGTGGCTCGATTCCGACGCCTCCCTCTTCTGTCGCATGTGTTCGGCCCTCCGTGGCGAACACGGTCCACGAAAGGCATGTGGTCGTGACTGCCACACTGACCGATTTCCACTACGGAGCGGTGACTCCGGTCATCTCCTACCTGATGGCGTGCATGGGGTCGGCGCTGGGCCTGCGCTGCACCGTGCGGTCCATGCGCCGCGGGGCTCAGCAGAGCCGGAGGATCGGTTGGCTCAGCCTGGGAGCCGTGTCCCTCGGCTGCGGCATCTGGACGATGCACTTCATCGCGATGATCGGCTTCAGCGTCAACGGCGCGGTCGTCGAGTACGACACCCGGCTGACCCTGCTGAGTCTGGCCGTCGCGATCGCCGTCGTCGCCATCGGTGTGTTCCTGGTCGGCTACCGCGGTGCCCGCCCGGCCGTCCTGGGCACGGCCGGTCTCATCACCGGCCTGGGCGTCGCGGCCATGCACTACATCGGCATGGCCGCCATGGACGCCGGCGGCACCATCCGCTACGACACGGTGGCCGTGGTGCTGTCCGTCCTGATCGCCGTGGTCGCGGCGACCGCGGCACTGTGGGCGGCGGTCTCCGTCCGAGGACTCTGGGCGAGCCTGGGGGCGAGCCTCGTGATGGGCGTCGCGGTGACCGGCATGCACTACATGGGCATGGCCGGCGTGAGCGTGCACCTCGAGCACGCCGGCACGTCCTCGCAGTCGTCGGTCGGCCTGATGTCCTTCCTCCTGGCCATGGTCGCCGGCCCGGTGGCGGTGCTCGTGCTGGCCGCGGTGATCGTCATGTTCGACCCCGAGATGGTCCTCGGGAACGACGAGCAGCCCCGCCGGGTGCGGTCCGCGACGGGTGACTTCACCACGGGGGGCTTCACCCCCGAGCAGCCTCCGTCGCCCGTGTCGCACCGGTACGAGGGCCCCTGACGGATCCGGCGGGCGGCGACTGCTGGACTTCGAACAGGGCCGGGCCCCGCTCGAAGTCCAGCAGTCGCTGCTTGCGGTCCAGGCCTCCCCCGTATCCGGTGAGGCCGCCGCTCGCACCGATGACCCGGTGACAGGGGATGACGATGCCGATCGGGTTGCGGCCGTTGGCCAGTCCGACGGCCCTGGACGCCTTCGGACTGCCGAGGACCCCGGCGAGTTCGCCGTACGTACGGGTCTCGCCGTAGGGGATGTCCGTCAGCAGATCCCAGACGCGGCGCTGGAACGGGGTGCCGTGCGGGCTCAGCTCCAGAGTGAACTCCTTCAGCCCGCCCGCGAAGTAGGCCTCCAGTTGTTCCTCGGCGTCGGCGAAGGCCCTCGCGGCGGGAGCGGCGGAGCCGGGGTCGACCCGGTCGCCGAAGGTCTCCTCCGGCGGGCGGTGACGCTGGCCGGTCATGTAGAGGCCGCACAGGACGCCGTCGTCGTCGGCGACGAGCGTCAGCGGGCCGTACGGGCTGTCGATCACGGTGTGCCGCTTCATCGGGTTCACCTGCTTCACCTGCTTCATTCGTTTCGTCGGTGCTCGTACGTCCTCATGCCGGCAGGACGTTGATCGGGTGGCTGTCCGTCGCCCACAGGTACTGCACCGCGTACGCCCGCCAGGGCCGCCAGGCCGCCGCGCGTGCGGTGAGCGCGGCGGGGGTGGAGGGCAGGCCGAGTTCCCGGGCGGCGCGGCGGATGCCGAGGTCGGTGGGGAGGAAGGCGTCGGGGTCGCCGAGGGCGCGCATGGCGATGACGTCGGCGGTCCAGGGGCCGAAGCCCGGGAGGGCGAGGAGCTTCGCGCGGGCCTCGGGCCAGTCGCTCTCCACGCCCAGGCGCAGGCCGCCGTCCACGAGTGCGTGCACCAGGGTGGTGAAGGTGGCACGGCGGGCGCGGGGCAGGGCCAGGGTCTCGGGGTCCAGGTCCGCGAGCGCCTCGGGCGACGGGAAGAGGTGGGTGAGTCCGCCCTCCGGGTCCGGGTCGGCCACCGGTTCGCCGTGCGCGGTGACCAGGCGGGCCGCGTGGGTGCGGGCGGCCGCGGTGGAGACCTGCTGTCCGAGCACGGCCCGGACGGCGAACTCCGCCTCGTCGACCGTACGCGGGACCCGGCGTCCGGGCGCCTTGTCCACCAGGGGCGCGAGGACCGGGTCGGCGCGCAGCCGGTCGTCGACGGCCACCGGGTCGGCGTCCAGGTCGAGCAGGCGGCGGCAACGGCTGATGGCGACGGTGAGGTCCCGCGGGTCGGTGAGGGTGAGGCGGCAGGCGATGTGGTCGGGCCGCGGGGCCAGGGCCACGAAGCCATGCCCGTGTGGCAGCCGCAGGGTGCGCCGGTAGGCACCGTCCCGCCACTCCTCCACGCCCGGTACGGCGGTGGCGGCGAGGTGGCCGAAAAGGTTGTCGGGGGTGAGCGGGGCCCGGAACGGCAGGCGCAGCGACAGCGCGGCGGGGGCGCCGGTGGAGGCGAGGGTGCCGGTGGAGGCGAGGGTGCCGGTGGAGGCGAGGGTGCCGGAGGCCCTGGCGGGGCCGGGGGCCCCAGCCGGACCGGGGGTCCGTTTCGGCGCGCGGGCGCGCAGGTCGCTCGGGGCCAGGGCGAAGACCTCGCGCACGGTGTCGTTGAAGGTGCGGACGGAGGAGAAGCCGGCGGCGAAGGCGATCTCCGTCATCGGCAGGGCCGTCGTCTCGATGAGCAGCCGCGCGGTCTGCGCGCGCTGGGCCCGCGCGAGGGCGAGGGGCCCCGCGCCCAGCTCGGCGAGCAGTTGGCGTTCCACCTGCCGGGTGCTGTAGCCGAGCCGGGCGGCGAGGCCGGGCACGCCCTCCCGGTCCACGGTCCCGTCGGCGATCAGTCGCATGGCGCGGGCCACGGCGTCGGCCCGCTGGTTCCACTCCGGTGAGCCGGGGCTGGTGTCGGGACGGCACCGCTTGCAGGCCCGGAATCCCGCCTGCTGGCATGCCGCCGCGCTCGGGTGGAAGACCATGTTCTCGGGTTTGGGCGGTACCACCGGACAGCTGGGCCGGCAGTAGATGCCGGTGGTGAGGACGGCGGTGAAGAACCAGCCGTCGAACCGCGCGTCCTTGGACCGGACGGCACGCACGCAGCGTTCGGTGTCGGTGTGCATCCCCTTCTGCATGGGTCCAGCATCGGGGACGGAACGCGTCCGGTCTCGCGGAAATCCGACATGAACCTCGGCCGGCCTGCACTGTCCCGACGGCCCGGGGCACGGCCGCAGGTCCGTCGCGTACGACGGCCGGGTCCACCCGGGGCCCCGACGCGGCCGAGTGACCGCGCCGGTCCCGTGGAAGCTGCCGGGGCCGGTCCCGCGCCCCTCTAGTCGGTGAACTCCCCCGCTGTCGGCCGCCGCGACAGCGCCGTCGCCCCGTCCACGTCGGTCAGCGGGCGCAGCCGGTAGGTGTAGGCGTAGTCGCGGTTCGCGAGAAGCTTGTACTCGTCGTGGGTGTGGGCGCCCCAGCTGTTGTCGCCGCCGACGCCCATCTGCCGGTGGTTCAGCCGCAGCACGACGGCGTCGCGCGGGGTGAGCTGGTAGTCGTGCCGCACTCCGGCCGACAGGTCCTCCGGGGTGAAGTGCGAGGCGTTGACCTCGAGCAGCGGTTCGCCGCTGGCGAGCAGGCCGCGTCCGTCACGGCCGGTCAGGGCCACCCAGCGCACCTCGGTCCGGTTGCCGTTCTCCTGCGGGCGCAGATAGGGCGTCCACTGTCCGGCGACGGTACCGGAGTACAGCCCGACGTCGGTGCCGTCGGCACGGTCCCAGTGGTTCTCCTCCGGGCCGCGGCCGTAGTAGCGCAGGCGGTCCAGGGTCCGGGGCAGGAACAGCAGGGTGCCGACCTCCGGGATGTACGGCAGGTTCGGGGCGCCCGGGTGCAGGGTGTTGCCGACCTTGATCTCGCCGTTGCCGAAGACGGTGTACGTGGTCGTGTACGTGGACCCGGTCGCGGTGGGCAGGGTCCCGGTGACCGTGATCTCGACGGCCCGGTCCCGCAGCGCCCGCACCCGCACGTCCGTCACCTCGCGACGGGTGCCGGCGTCGCGCCAGGTCTGGTTGCGGGTGTGCTGGCCGTTGCCCCGGTCGTTGTCGGTGGGTGCCCGCCAGAAGTTCGGTACGGGGCCGGAGTCGATCAAGCGCGTACCGCCTGCCTCGTACGAGGTGATGGTGCCGCTGCGTTTGTCGACGGTGACGGAGAAGCCCTTGCCGTCGACCGTGACGGCCTTGTCACCGTCGTCGTGGCGCAACGCCGGTACGCGCTCCAGGAGGACGGGGGTCACGGGCGGACTGCCCGCGTCGACGGGGAGCTGCCCCGCGGCGACCTCGAAGCCGGCGTCGGCCCATGCGGTGCGTTCCCTGGTGGTGAAGGACAGCCGCAGGAAGTACTCGGTGCCGGGGGCCGGGCTGCGCGGCAGCCGCACGGGCAGGGTGATGTCCTTGACGGACGAGGGCGGCACGTCCAGCTGGCTGCGGGTGAGCCTGCCTCGCTGTACGGCCTTCCCGTCCGCCACAAGTGACCAACTTCCCTCGAATTCTCGGAGGTTGGTGAACAGATACTCGTTGGTGAGGGTCACACGCCCCGAGGTGGTCACACCATTGGAGCCGGACGCGGGCGTGACGTGGACGGCCTGGTGGATCCGCTTGACCTCGGCGGCCTTTCCGGTGTGGCGGCGGTCGGCGGTGACGATGCCGTCCCCGGAGAAGGCGCCGTCGTTGGGGTTGTCGCCCCAGTCGCCGCCGTAGGCGAGGAAGTCCTTGCCCCGGGGCCGCAGTTCGGCGTGCTCGGCGTCGGACGCGTCGAACCAGAACCGCACCCCTTCGTCACCTGGACGCCGGTCCTCCAAGGCCAGTTCGGAGGCACCGAGAGCACGCGCGTACACCCGGGCGCGCCGGATGGTGCCGCTGAACTCCCGGGTGGGGTTGTCGACATCGGTGGCGAGGGAGAGCGGCGCCGTGTTGGCGTCGGGACCGCGGGAGGTGGCCCGGGTGGCCCGTACCACGCCGTCGACGTACAGCGTGAGCGTGCCCGCGTCCGCGTCGTAGACCCCGGCGACGTGGTGCTCGCGTCCGGTCCAGCCGTCAGGGACGGCCCAGTTGACCGAGATCCACTGTCCGCCGCCGTGGACGAAGAACTCCAGGCCGCCGCCGTTCTGTTTGAGCGCGTACTGGGTGTCTCCCTTGACGACGATCGGTTGGTGATATCCCGTCACCTTGGGAGTGATCCACGCTTCCAGGGTCAACGAGCCGGTGAGGTCGAGGCGTTCGTCGCGGGGGAAGACCGTACCGCCGGATATGCCGCGGGCGCGGGAGAACGTGCCGCTGGGGTTGACGATCTCGCCGCGCAGACGGGCGGGTCCCGACTCGGTGAGCCGGATGCGCGCCGGGGCGGGGTGGCGCAGCGCCTGGTCGGCGAAGTCCCAGATCCAGCCGCCCTGGAGCACGTCGTGCCGGCGGACGACGTCCCAGTACTTCTTGAAGTTGCCGTTGGAGTTCCCCATGCCGTGCGAGTACTCGATCATCACGTACGGCCGGGTGTCGCCGGTGTCCTCGGCTCTCTCCTCGACCCGGGCGGGGCTCTCGTACATCTTCGAGCGGATGTCGCTGATGCCGGGGCGGTCGTCGCCCTCGTACTGGATGACGCGGGTGGCGTCGTAGGAGCGGATCCAGTCGTGCATGGCGTTGAAGGTGGTGCCGCCGCCCGCCTCGTTGCCGAGCGACCAGATGACGACCGAGGGGTGGTTCTTGTCGCGGTGCACCATGTTCTGTGCGCGGGCCACGCACGCCTCGGTCCACTCGGGGTGGCTGCCGGGGTACTCGCCGCGGATGCCGTGGGTCTCGAGGTTGGTCTCGCCCACGAGGTACAGGCCGTGCTCGTCGGCGAGTTCGAGCCAGAGCGGGTCGTTGGGGTAGTGGGAGGTGCGGACGGTGTTCATGTTGAGGCGCTTGACGATCTCGATGTCCTTCACCATGTCCGCGCGGGTGAGGGACATGCCGCGGTCGGGGTGCATCTCGTGGCGGTTGGCGCCGCGGAACGAGACCGGCTTGCCGTTGATCCGCATCAGGCCGTCGGTGAGGGCGAACTCCCGCAGGCCGACCCGGTGCGAGAGGGTCTCGGTCACCCTGCCGGAGGGGTCCCGCAGCCGGAGTACCGCCGTGTAGAGGTACGGGTGTTCGGCCGACCAGAGCCGCGGGTCGGGAACGGTTCCGGACGCCTCCACGGTGACGTCCTGCCCTGCGGGTACGGAGCCGGTGTCGGCGGCCGACTTCAGGGGCCGGGGCCAGACGGCGTGGCCCCTGGCGTCGTAGAGCTGGGTCTCGACGGTGTACCGGCCCGCGTTCTTCCCGCCCGAGCAGTCCCGCACCTGGGCGGTGACCTTCAGTTCGGCGCTCGTGTACGCGTCGCCGAGCGGGGTGTCCAGACGGAAGTCGCGCAGGTGGACGGCCGGGGTGGAGTAGAGGTGGACCGAGCGGAAGATGCCGCTCAGCCGGATCATGTCCTGGTCCTCCAGCCAGTCGCCGTCCGAATAGCGGTAGACCTCGACGGCGATCCGGTTGGTGCCGGGCTTCAGGTGCTCGGTGATGTCGTACTCGGCGGAGGTGTAGGAGTCCTCGTGGTAGCCCACGAGGGTGCCGTTGATCCACACGTAGTGGGCGGACTTGACTCCCTCGAAATGCAGGAAGGTACGCCGTCCCGTCCCTGTCCAGTCGCGGGGCACGGTGAAGGTGCGCCGGTACTGGCCGACGGGGTTGAAGCGGGTCGGGGCGGCCGGTGGCCGCGCCTCCTCGCCGAGGCCGTTGGCGCCCCACCAGGGGTAGGTGATGTTGACGTAGATCGGCGCGTCGTAGCCGTGCAGTTGCCAGCAGGAGGGGACGGGGATGCTGTCCCAGGAGCTGTCGTCGAGGTCGGTGCGGTGGAAGTCGGGGTCGCGGTCCTCGGGGCGGTCGACGTGGGCGAACTTCCAGGTGCCGTCGAGGCTCAGCCGGTACGGCGAGCGGGTGCGGTCGGCGGCGAGGGCCTGCTTCAGGTCCGCGTACGGCATGAGCGTGGTGTGCGGGGGCTCGGTGCCGAGCCGGAAGACGGCGATGTTGCCGTTCCACTCCGGCCCGGTGTCCGCGGTCGGGCTGCCGTCCGGCGCGTCGTCGGCCGCGGCTCTCCGTCCGGCGGCGTGCGCGTCGGCGGGCGCCGCGGACAGGGCGAAGGCGCCGAGGAGGGCGGCTCCTCCCTCCAGGAGCCGGCGGCGGCTGACGGGCGGCCGTGTGTCGGGGTGGGCGGACCGGTCGGGGGGAGACACGTGGGGGTGCGGCATGACCGTGGCCTTCCTCGGTTCGACAGCGCACCGCCGCACGCGCACGGATGCATGGCTACACGGATGCCCGGATGCCTGGACAGGGGCACGGACCGGGGAGCGCGTCGGGGCGGGCCCTCGGCACACCGTGACGGAGGACGCGTTGCTGTCGGGACGGATCACAACGAGTGATGACGGAGGTGACGCGGGCGAGTTCTGAGCCAGGCACACCCTAGGACTCGAACACAATCGGAGCAATGATCCTGTCGAGGTCTGTTCGATCCTGATGGTTCGATGGCTCGATTCCCGTCGCTCGTCCGTGAACAGCGGGCACGGAACAGCGGGTGCGCAGGGGGCCGGCCGCGAGGAACGCCGACGGGGCGGGCCCGCGGTTACGCGGGCCCGCCCCGTGATCCACGGCGCGAGGTCTCAGCCGGTCGGACAGGTCGTCGAGAGGTCTTCGAAGGCCATGGAGAGGCCCTGGAGAGGCCGTCGGACAGGTCAGCCGACCGGGGCCGGCTCCACGGGGGCGGTCTCCTGCGGGCCGCCGCTGATCGGCAGGACCTCGGCGTCGGAGGCCCGGACGAAGCGGGGGCCCGCCGGTCCGTACACTCCGCGCGGCTCGGGGAACAGCGTGAGCAGGCCGAGGTAGAGGACCGCCGCGAGGCCGAGGCCGACCGGCAGCGAGATGTCCATGCCGTCGGCCAGGTTGCCGAGCGGTCCGACGAACTGGCCGGGCAGGTTGGTGAACAGCAGTGCCACGGAGGCGGAGACCAGCCAGGTGGCGAGGCCGCGCCAGTTCCAGCCGTGGGCGAACCAGTAGCGGCCTCCGGTGCGGCGCTGGTTGAAGACCTGGAGCGCCTGGGCGTCGTACCAGCCCCGGCGGGTGACGTAGCCGAGGATCATCACGATCATCCACGGTGCGGTGCAGGTGATGATCAGGGTGGCGAAGGTGGAGATCGACTGGGTGAGGTTCAGCCCGAAGCGGCCGATGAAAATGAACACGATGGACAGGGCGCCGATGAGGATCGTCGCCTGGACGCGGCTGAAGCGGGTGAAAACGCTGCAGATGTCCAGCCCGGTGCCGTAGAGGGCGGTCGTGCCGGTGGACAGGCCGCCGATCAGCGCGATGAGGCAGAGCGGCAGGAAGTACCAGCCGGGGGAGATCGCGAGCAGGCCGCCGACGTAGTTGGGCGCGGCCGGGTCGACGTACTTCGCGGCCCGGGTCGCGATGATCGACGCGGTGGCGAGACCGAAGACGAACGGCAGCAGGGTGGCGATCTGGGCCAGGAACGCCGCGCCCATCACCCGGCGGCGGGGCGTCGCGGCCGGGATGTAGCGGGCCCAGTCGCCGAGGAACGCGCCGAAGGAGACCGGGTTGGAGAGCACGATCAGCGCGGAGCCGATGAAGGACGGCCAGAACAACGGGTCGGCACTCGAGGCGAAGCTGCCCGCGTAGCCGGGGTCGAAGTCGCCGGCGAAGGCGAAGGCGCCCAGCACGAACAGGGCCGATGCCGCTACCACGGCGATCTTGTTGACCAGCAGCATGAAGCGGAAGCCGTAGATGCAGACCACGAGCACGAGGGCGGCGAAGATCGCGTACGCCACGATGTACGACAGGGTCGACTCGGGGAGCCCCACCAGCCGGTGCGCGCCGCCGACGAGGGCGTCGCCCGAGGACCACACCGAGATCGAGAAGAAGGCGATCGCGGTGAGCAGTGAGAGGAACGAGCCGACGACCCTGCCGTGCACCCCCAGGTGGGCGGAGGAGGAGACGGAGTTGCTGGTGCCGTTGGTGGGGCCGAAGAGTGCCATCGGCGCGAGCAGCAGGGCGCCCGCGATCAGGCCGAGCACGGTCGCCGCGAGCCCCTGCCAGAAGGAGAGGCCGAAGAGGATGGGGAAGGCGCCCAGCACACAGGTCGCGAAGGTGTTGGCGCCGCCGAAGGCGAGCCGGAACAGGTCGAGCGGACGGGCCGTACGGTCCTCGTCCGGGATCTGCTCGACACCATGAGTCTCGATTTCGGTGACCGAGGTCGCCATGGGGCTCTCACCTGCTGTTCATACCGGGGACGGGACCACAGTGTGGGTCACCCGCAGACTACCGACAATTGTGTCTATCACGAAGAGATAGCATGTTTCATGTGGCTGCCGACAAACTCACCGTCGAGGATCTACTCTCCTTCCCTGCCCTCCAGCTGTCCGTGAAGGCGGGCAGCAGCGGCCTCGGCCGGTCCGTATCCTGGGCACAGGTAAGCGAGTTGGACGACCCGACCCCATGGCTTCTGGGGGCCGAGATCCTCATGACCACGGGGCTCGCGATCCCCCGCACGGCGGCCGGGCAGCGCCGCTATCTGGAGCGGCTGGACGACGCCGGGGTCTCCGCCCTGGCCCTGTCGGCGCAGCTGCACATGCCTCCGCTGCACGACGCGTTCTTCCGGGCGGCGGAGGAGCGGGGCTTCCCGGTGCTGGAGGTGCCGCTCGCCGTCCCGTTCATCGCGGTCTCCCAGGAGGTCGCGGCCGCGGTGCAGGAGGACGCCCGGCACCGGCTGGGCGCGCAGTTGCAGGTCTTCGGCTCGCTGCGCTGGATGGTCGCCGAGGACCTCGACACCCCGACCCTCCTCCGCCGCCTCGAACGCCTGTCCGGATACGATGTGTTTCTCTGCACCCCGCAGGGCCGCCCGCTGCTGCCCGGGGTGCCGACGCCCGCTCCGGAGGTGCTGCCCGCCTCGGTGGACGCCGCGCCGACCGTCCCCGGCGGTTTCGTCCTGCCGGTGCCGGCACCCGGCGGTCCGGCGGGCTTCCTGGTGGCGTACGAGCGGCAGGGCGCCCAGCCCGCCGGCCTCGCGGTCGTCCAGCACATCGCGACGGTGGCGGCGCTGCGGGTGGCGATGGTGCGCAGCGAACGCGAGACACTGCGCCGCGAGGGCGCCGAGACGCTGGCCGAGCTGCTCCAGGAGGTGCTCGACCCGGAGGCCGCCCGTCGCAGGCTGGCCCGGCACTCCATCGAGGGCGACACCGTCCTGATCGTGGTCCGGCACACCCCCGACGAGGCGCTGCTGGCCTGCCTCGAGGACCACCCCCATCTGCTGCTGACCTGGGGTGAGGACCGGTACGTTCTCGGGGCGCCGGAGCTGGCCGACGCCATCGGCGCACTGCCGGCCGTGACGGCCGGGATGAGCCGCCCCTTCCGGCCGGGCGCGGCCCTGAAGGTCGCCCAGCGCGAGGCCCTGTGGGCGGTCTCCAACGCGGGCGAGTCGGGCCGCCCGCTGGTCCGCTACGGAGCCGACGCCACGGGCCGCTGGCTGCCGGACGACCCCACGGTCCTGACCGCACTGGTCGACCACGTGCTCGGTGAGGTGCTGCGCTACGACGCGCAGCACGACTCCCAGCTGCTGGTCTCCGCCCGCACCTGGATGGAACGCGACCGCCGCACCGAGACCGCCGCCGCGGCGCTGCACATCCATCCCAACACACTCGCCTACCGCCTGCGCCGCTTCGGCGCCCTCTCCGGCCGCGACCTGTCCACGACCGGCGCGCTCACGGAGGTCTGGCTGGCGATCCAGGCGGCCGGCGCGCTGGGCCTCACCGACTGACAGTCTCCTGGCGTTCCGGCACGCACCGGACGCCTCCTCCCGTACGACAGGCGTACGCGGAAGGACGATCCCCCGACAACGCGGCGAGGTGCCGCGCCGGGCGTCGCGGGCCGGACGGGACCTTCACGACGGGCCCTGTCCCCTTCCGCTGTCCGGGGCCGGACCGGGCACCCGGGTCCGGGCCCACGTCAGGAGCTCGGGGGCGTCCAGGGAGGTCACCCACAGGTCGGCCCCTCCCGTGTCCTCGTCGTCCGGCCGGGGGCCGACGCCGAGCACCCGTAGTCCGGCGCGGCGGGCCGACTCCACACCGGTCAGGGAGTCCTCGACCGCCAGCGCCTGCCCGGGACGGACGCCGCACAGCCGGACCGCCTTGGCGTAGACGTCGGGCCACGGCTTGGGCCGCACCGTCTCCGCCGCGGGCACTCCATCCGGGCCGTCCGCGTGGCGCGGCGCCTCGGACGGAACGACGACGTGCTGGAAGCGCTCTCGCAGTCCGGCCCGGGCGAGACTCTCCTCGACCACCTCCAGCGGGCAGTTGCTGGCCACCGCCAGGGGCAGCCGGCCGGAGAGCAGCCGCACCAGTTCGACGGCGCCCGGCATCGTCACCGGGTCGTCGGCGACGAGGGACAGGAAGTGGTTGAGGAGCGAAGCGATCAGGTCGGCCGCCAGTTCGGGCTTGTGCACCGACTCCGCCATCAGCCGCCCGCACTCGGCGTAGTGCACGCCCTTGGCCTGCTCCGCGAACCCCGGCGGAGCCTGGAGTCCGAAGCTCCGGAAGGCCCGTCGGCGGGCGTCCTGCCAGTGGCGTTCGCTGTCCATCAACGTGCCGTCGCAGTCGAAGACGACTGCTTCGGGGGGCCAGTCGAGCAAAGGACGTACCGGAGTGGTCACAGCGACCTCCTGAAGGGGTGGGCGGTCACGCCGCGCGTGACCGCGATCCGGGTCTGGCGGTGTCTCCTGCCGGGCGCGCCGCAGACCGGCTCACGTCAAGGCACAACCTGAGCGCAGAATTACGCGCATTCCTGACTTTCGGCAGCAAACGGAAACATCACGTCCGCTACGTTATTTCCGCCCCGGAGAGTGCGGCAATAACCGCAAGGAGTTATCGACGGCGACGGTGGCCGGGGTGTATGGAGCCGTGGGCGCCGACCCGGCCGGCCAGAAGCAGGAACCGCCAACGCGGCTTCCCTTCAAGGCAATTGAGGCATATTCACCGGGCAACCCGCACCAGCGATGCCGGGCCCCGCGGCCGCCGCACGAGGCCGGCACCCCAGCGGACCGGCCCCTTTACCACTCGCCCGCGTTCATCCTCGAAAGAAATGCGTAATTACCGCGCGAGCGTGACCTCCATTTGCTCCCGGCGTACGCGGGCGCACTACATTCGTCACTGTCATAGAAGTTGAGCGAAGGCGGACAGGACGTTGCAGGAACGGGCCAGAGCAACCCGCAGAGCACTCCTGGAAGCGGCCGCCTTCCTCTTCGCCGAACACGGATACGCGGGCACCAGCGTCAACGACATAAGCACCAGGTCGGGGCGGACCAGCGGCTCCGTCTACTTCCACTACGCCAGCAAGGAGGGCATCGCCCTCGCCGTGGTCCAGGACCGTTTCGCCACCTGGCCGGACCTCGCCGCACGGTACACGGACGAAACGGTCCCGCCACTGGACCGCCTCGTCGCCCTGAGCTACGACATCGCCCACGCCCTCGCCGGGGACCCCGTCACGCGCGCGGGCGCACGCCTGTGGGCCGAACGCGACACCGTCAACACCACGCTCCCCGACCCCTTCACCCTGTGGACCGCCGCCGCCACCCGCCTCCTCGCCCAGGCCCGGAACACCGGCCACCTGGCGCCTCACATCCGCCCCGCCCGCACCGCCCGCACTCTGGTCCGCGCGTTCTTCGGTCTCTGTTACCTGACCGAGGCGCTCGAAGGCACGGCCACCGTCCCCGACCGCCTCACCGACTGGTGGCACCTGACCCTGCCCTCCCTCCAGCCGGCCCCCTTTCCCACGGCAGCCCCGGACTGATCGAGCACCACGGACCGTGGCGCGACGCTGACCAGGTCGAACGCGCCGTCGTCCCATGGGTCGGCCGGTACAACAGCGAACGCCTGCACTCCGCCCTCGACTACCTCCCACCCGAAGAATTCGAGACCCGGCACCGCCGATCCCAGGCGACCGCGAACACAGCCTGAAACCACAAGAACCGGCCGCTACGAAAGTCAGGGCAGCTCAGTGAAAAGCCGCGCCGAGCTTGACAGCGTGTCCTACTGGAGGGGCGGCACGAGCCCAGTACCAGATCGTGCTGCACAAGCGGTCCCGGGTGGGGACTCGGGCCAAGCAAAGACTTCAGCGCTGTGTGGGGTCAGCCGAGCTGCGCGGCGAACGCCTCGTAGGCCCGGTCGTCGAAGAGGACGAACCTGACCTCCTCGACGGCCGTGTCAGCTCCTCGCACCGCCTCCACAGCAATACGTGCGGCGTCCTCCATCGGCCAGCGGTACACACCGGTGGAAATGGCCGGGAACGCGACGGTACGCGCGCCGAGTCCGTCGGCGACCCGCAGCGACTCCCGGTAGCAGGAGGCCAGCAGCTCCGAGCGGTCCTCCTCGTGGCTGAACACCGGGCCGACGGTGTGGATCACCCAGCGGGCGTCCAGCCGGCCCGCGGTGGTGGCGACGGCCTGGCCGGTGGGAAGTCCCTTGCCGTAGTGCGAGGCACGAAGCCTGCGGCACTCCTGAAGGATCTCCGGGCCGCCGCGGCGGTGGATGGCACCGTCGACGCCGCCCCCGCCGAGCAGGGAGGAGTTGGCCGCGTTGACGAGGGCGTCGGCGTGCGCGCGGGTGATGTCGCCCTGGGTGAGGGTGAGGGTGGTCATGTCTGCCGCAGCCTCCTCCAGACGGCCTTCGCCGCATTGTGCCCGGACATGCCGTGGACACCGGGGCCGGGCGGGGTGGCCGACGAGCAGATGAACACGGCCGGGTGCGGGGTGGAGTACGGGAACAGGGAGAGCTTGGGGCGCAGCAGGAGTTGGAGGCCACTGGCGGCGCCGGAACCGATGTCGCCGCCGACGTAGTTGGCGTTGCGGGCGGCGAGTTGGGGCGGGCCCGCGGTGGCGCGGGCCAGGACGCGATCGCGGAATCCCGGGGCGAATCGCTCCAGTTGGCGTTCCACGGCGTCGGTCAGGTCGCCGGTCCAGCCGTTCGGGACGTGGCCGTAGGCCCAGAAGACCTGCTTGCCGGCCGGTGCGCGGGTGGGGTCGGCGATGCTGGGCTGCACGGTGATGAGGAACGGCCGGTCGGGGGCGCGGCCTTCCCGGGACGCGGCGCGCAGGGCGGCGCCGATTTCGGCACTGTCCGCGCCGATCTGCACGGTGGTGGCCCTGCGGGCCTCGGGCGCGGTCCACGGCACGGGGCCGTCCAGCGCGTAGTCGAGCTTGAAGACGCCGGGACCGTAGCGGTAGTTCGCGTAGTGGTCGCCGAAGCCGGCGATACGGGCGAGGGCGGTGGGCGAGGTGTCGAAGACGTACGCGCGGGCCGGCGGCAGGTCGTCGAGACGCTTGACCTCGTAGTCGGTGTGGACGGCGGCGCCGAGGTCGTGCAGGTAGTCCGCGAGGGCGTCCGAGATGGCCTGGGAGCCGCCGCGGGCGACGGGCCAGCCGCGGGCGTGTGCGGCGAGGGCGAAGACCAGGCCCACGGCGCCGGTGGCGAAGCCGCCGAGGGGTGCCATCACATGGGCGACGAGTCCGGCGAACAGGGCTTTGGCCCGCTCGTCGCGGAATCGGCGCATCAGCCAGGTGGAGGGCTGGAGTCCGGCGAGGCCGAAGCGGGCGAGGCCGATCGGGTCGCGGGGCAGCGCGGTGAGCGGCAGGGACATGAAGTCGCGGGCCAGGGTGTCCCATCGGGGCAGGAAGGGCTGGACCAGGCGTCGGTACGGTCCGGCGTCGCGCGGGCCGAAGGAGGCGGCCGTCTCGCCGACCGACCGGGACAGCACGGCCGCCGTGCCGTCGAGGAAGGGGTGGGCCATGGGCAGGTCCGCGTGCAGCCACTCCAGGCCGTGACGCTCCAGCGGGAGGGCCCGGAAGGCGGGCGAGTTGATGCCCAGCGGGTGGGCCGCGGAGCACGGGTCGTGCCGGAAGCCGGGCAGGGTCAGTTCCTCGGTGCGGGCGCCGCCCCCGACGGTGCCCCTCGCCTCGAACAACGCGACGGAGAACCCGCGCCGGGCCAGTTCCGCGGCGGCGGTCAGTCCGTTCGGCCCCGCACCCACCACGACCACATCGAGCATCGACACCACCTTCGGAACTCCTTCGTCGGCCGACGGCACCCGGAGGCGGCCGGGGGCGATCGGGAGACCCAGGATATGCCGGGGCACCGACACTCTCCCGGCCCCTGGCGACCTCCCGGCCCTAAGCAACCTCCCGCTCCCGGGTGGCCTCCGCCGCGTGACGCGGTGGCTGAGGTTTCCCCTGCCCGGTCCGGGCGCCCGGGACCGGGTACGGACTCGACGACGAAGGGTGTGCCCTGTGGCAGGCCGTCCTCGACCGGTCTCTGCCGGTGCCGCAGGCCGAAAGGCCGTTTCCCGCGTCTCACCACCTCGCCCGGCGCAGCGGACCTCGAGGTCAGGCTCCGGCCGACAGCAGTCCCGTCACCCGGCGGGCCGTGGCCTCGTCGCGGGCCGCGGTGAAGGGGAGGTCGTTGCCGCCCGTGATACGGAAGGGCTCGCCGGCGCGGGTCAGGTGGGCGCCGCCCGCCTCCTCGACGAGGAGCAGGCCCGCCGCGTGGTCCCAGGCGGCTTCCCAGCAGAAGGCGGTGGCGTCCGACTCGCCGCGGGCGACGGCCAGGTACTCCAGTCCGGCCGAGCCGCAGGCGCGAGGTGCCACGCCGTCCGTCCGCAGGCCGAGGAGGGAGCGCTTCTGGTCGTCCGTCGTGAAGTCCGGGTGGGAGGTGGCCACGCGCAGGTCGCGGTCGGGGTCCGGGGAACCGGCGTGCAGCCGCACCCCGTCGAGGAAGGCGCCCTGTCCCCGTACGGCGGTGGCGAGCTCTTCGCGGACCGGGGCGAACGTCCAGGAGGCCTGGACGACTCCGCCGAGCGCGAGGGCGACCAGGGTGCAGAATCCGGTGTCGCCGTGCACGAACTGCCGGGTGCCGTCGACCGGGTCGACGATCCACACCGGCGCCTCGCCGCGTATCCCCTCGTACGACGCCGGGTTGGCGTGCACCGCCTCCTCGCCCACCACGACCGAGCCGGGCAGCAGGGCGAGCAGTGCCTCGGTGAGGTACAGCTCGGCCTGCCGGTCGGCGTCGGTCACCAGGTCGTGCGGGCCGGACTTGCGGTCGACCTCGTGGTCGGCGAGCCGGCGCCAGCGCGGCATGATCTCCTGTGCGGCGGCCTTGCGGACGGCGTCCTCCACGTCCACGGCGTGCTGTGCGAGAAACTCTTCGATGGTTTCGTTGTCCTTGATCATGCCTCCCATGAGAACATGCCCCACTGACAAACCCCACCCGTTCGGTGCACTCCAGGTGGTATCCGCATGAATATGGGTCCTCGGTCCGAGCGGGTATGGGCTCAGCGGCCCACCGCGTAGCCCTGCATGCCGCGCGGGTTCGCCGCCGCCGAGAGCACCCCCGTGGCCGGGTCCCGGGCGACCGCGCACAGTCTGCCCTCCGACCAGGCCTCGCCGACCGTCACCTCATGGCCCCGGCGCCGCAGCTCCCGCACCACCGCCGGGTCCGTCCGGGACTCCACGGTGACGCTGCCGGGGCGTGTGCCCCGCGGGTAGAAGGAGCCGGGGAAGCTGTCGTGGTGCCAGTTCGGGGCGTCGATCGCGCCCTGCAGGTCGAGCCCGCCGCGTACCGGGCCGCGCAGCGCGACGGCGAGGAAGAAGTGCAGCTGCCACTGGTCCTGCTGGTCCCCGCCGGGCGTGCCGAACGCCATCACCGGCACCCCGTCGCGCAGGGCGACGGACGGGGTGAGGGTGGTCCGGGGGCGGCGTCCCGGGGTGAGCGTGTTGGGCAGTCCGTCCTCCAGCCAGGTCATCTGGAGCCGGGTGCCGAGGGGGAAGCCGAGTTCGGGCACGACCGGGTTGGACTGGAGCCAGCCGCCGCTCGGGGTGGCCGCGACCATGTTGCCCCAGCGGTCGACGATGTCCAGGTGGCAGGTGTCGCCCCGGGTGGCCCCGTCGCCGGAGACCTCCGGTTCGCCCGGCACGGGGGACGTGGGGTGCTTGGCGACCGTCGGTTCGCCGACGCCCGGCGCGAGGGTGAGGGTGCTCCTCCCCCGGGGCCCCGCCTCGCGCGGCCCGGCCGTCCCGGCGGCCGCCGCGCGCGCCTGCGCGCTCAGTCGCGGGGTGCGCCCGCCGGGACGGCCGGGCCGCAGCGCGAGTGAGGCCCTGGGCCCCACCCGGGTGCGCCGCTCGGCGTTGTACTCCGCCGACAGGAGGTCGTCGAGCGGCACCTCGGCCGCGTCCCCGTACCAGGCCTCCCGGTCGGCCATGGCGAGTTTGCTGCCCTCGATCAGCAGGTGCGTGTAGTCGGCGGAGCCGTACGGGGGGAGTTCCGGCGGGAGCAGGGCGAGCTGCTGAAGCAGGACGGGGCCCTGGCTCCAGGGGCCCGCCTTGCACACCGTCCAGCCGTTCCAGTCGTATGTCGCCGGGGTCTCGTACGTCGCCGACCAGCCGGCGAGGTCGGCGGCCGTCAGCGTGCCGGTGCGGTGCTCGCCACTGGTGTCCAGGGTGGGCCGCCCGGCCTGCCGGACCAGCGCCTCGGCGATGAAGCCGGTGCGCCACACCTCCCGCGCGGCGTCGATCTGCGCCTCCCGGCCGCCCGCGCCGGCGACCTCGTCCAGCAGTCGCCGCCAGGTGGCGGCGAGGGCGGGGTTGCGCAGCAGCTCGCCGGGGCGGGGCGCCCTGCCGCCGGGCAGGTACACCTGCGCCGAGGAGGTCCACTCCGTCTCGAACAGCTCCCGTACGGTCTCGACGGTCCCGCCGACGTTCTCCACGGGCGCGTGCCCGTGCTCGGCGTATCCGACGGCGTACCGGAGGACGTCGGCGAGGGAGCGCGTGCCGTGGTCGCGCAGCAGGAGCATCCAGGCGTCGAAGGCGCCGGGCACGGCGGCGGCGAGCGGTCCGGTGCCCGGGACGAGGTCCAGGCCGAGCGCCCGGTAGTGGGCGGCGCTCGCCCCGGCCGGCGCGACGCCCTGCCCGCACAGCACCCGCACCTCGCCGTCCGCGGGCGCCAGCAGGATGGGCACCTCGCCCGCCGGTCCGTTGAGGTGCGGCTCGACGACGTGCAGCACGAAGGCGCCCGCCACGGCCGCGTCGTACGCGTTGCCTCCGCCCTCCAGGACGGCCATGGCCGACTGGGACGCCAGCCAGTGCGTGGACGACACCATGCCGAAGGTGCCCTGAAGGGTGGGGCGGGTGGTGAACTGCATCTCTCACCTCGGTGTTCGCTCGTGCCGACGACCTTGCCCGTCTTCTCTGTCCGCGCCGGGGAGGACCCGGGGAGGATTCGGGGAGTTCCGGTAGCGGACGCGTGGTCCGCCGGAGCGGCTGCGGACGATGTGCGGCTGACACCGACGCCGATGGAAGAACCTGCGGCCACCGCGGCAGGCATGCCCCGTCCTCCCGCTCAGCCGTTCGCTCCCGGCGCCCTCAGTGGTCGCAGGAAGCGGCTCGGTTCGCCGCTCCAGGTGATGACCAGGGCGTCCCGGGCCCTGGTGGCGGCGACGAAGAGCAGCGAGCGGGCTCGTCGCAGTTCACGCTGATGGCGTGTTCTGTCGGTGCTCTCCCAGGCGTCCACGGACGAGCGGGGGACCTTGCCCTCGGAGACACCGGCGATGATCATGCACCGGTATTCCAGCCCCTTGAAGCGGTACATGGTGCCGACGTGGACGCCCTCGCCGCCCTTGGGGCCATCGGAGGTGATCTTCGTCGCGACGATGCCGCGCCGGGCGAGCCGGCCCACGACGTCGTCCGCCATGTCGTTCGTGGGCACGCAGACGGCGACGGACTCACGAGCAACGTGGTGCCAGGCCCGCACCTGCTCGGCCACGAGGTCGAGCTCACCGTCCCAGCTCTCGGCACCGCGCAGCCATGGACGCATCCCGTGCAGCACCGACCGGTACCCGCCCAGGTTGTCCGTGCCACCGTCGAGGTCGTCGTAGTCCGTGCCGTCCAGCAGGTGGGTCGCCGACTTGAGGATCTCGTGGGTCGTGCGGTAGCTGAGCGTCAGCCTGGCCGACCGGCCGCGGATGTGGACGCCCAGGCTGCCGAGGGTGACCTGATTGTCGTAGATGCGCTGGTGGGTGTCGCCGACCAGGAAGAGGTCGTCCGGTTCCTGCGGGGCCATCGCGCGGAGCATCTTCCAGTGGGCGGGGCTCAGATCCTGGGCCTCGTCCACGACGATGTGCCGGTAGCGGTGGCGCAGCCAGGCTCCGGTCCCCGACTCGGCGTGGATGTTGCCGGGGCCCGCGTTCTCCTCCTGTCGCTTCCTGCGCTCCTCGATCTTGTGCCGGCGGGCGATCTCCAGTTGGGCGGCGCGTTCGGCGACTTGGCGGTACGTTTCCAGGCCGCTCACTTCCAGCCGTTGCGTGAAACGCTCGGCGAGCTGCCAGATCTCCGCGCGGTCGGGGCGGGTGACACTGCGGCCCCGCCCGGCGCGCCGGGCGCGGAAGTACTCGGAGCGGGAGGCGACGGCCTGTCCGAGGATGACCTGGTTCCACTCGTCGCTCAGGAATTCGGCGTCCCACCGGTTCTCGCCCGTCTCCAGCAGGAGTTGGCGCCATTCGAGCAGCGCCTGCGCGTCGTCGATGCGGCGCTTGCCGCTGCCGGGGGCGGACTCGCTGACCACCCTCGTCGCCAACTGGTCCACATGTGTGATGTCGACCCGGGCGAGCGTTTCGGGGCCTCCGAGCGACATCAGGCGGGTGCGCAGGTCGGCTGCGAGATTCCGGTTGAACGTGGTGAGCAGGACGGGCTTGGTGTGGCCGGGGGGCAGGCGGTCGACGAGGTGTTTGACCCGGTGCAGGGCCACGATCGTCTTGCCGGTGCCGGGGCCTCCGCTGACCCGGGCCGGGCCGGAGTAGGCGCGGTGGACCAGCTTCTCCTGGGTGGGGTGCAGGAACACCTTCCACCGGCCGAAGTCGCCTTCCTCGATGATGCTCTGGAGGGAGGCGTCGTCCGTGATCACCACGGTCTGCGAACGTTCGACGGCGGTCTGCCAGTCGCCGGTGTCGACCGGCTCCCTCGCCCCGTCGTCGCGCCGGCCGGTGAGCGGGTCGGTGACCTGTTGCATGACCTGGTCGTAGGGGACGCCGTCACGGAGCCTCAGGAGCACCTCCCCCGTGTGTCGGGGCGCGTACTCGGCCAGGCCCAGGAGTTCGTCGTCCGTGGTCAGCTTGAGGACTATGGGGATGAGGGGTTCCGCGACACCCAGATCAGCCAGTTGTTCCGCGGTGAACTCGGAGAACAGCCGGGCTTCGTCGTCGGCCACGGGCCCCGGTTCGGTCTCGGGCCGAGGCTCGGTCACAGGCCGAGGCTCGGTCGGCGGGGGCGACACTGCTGGGGGCAACGCCGGGGACAGCTCGGCGAGGGCCACCTGAGCCGTGGGCGCCGTCGGCCGCAGCACGCCTTCCTCGACAACCTGGAGGTCCACGTACTCGATCGCGCCGGTCACCTGGTTGATGCCGTACGTGAGCCGGTCGAGGTTGCGGTGGACGTGACCGCGGTGCTTGACGGAGACGAGGAGCCAGTCGTCGCCGGCCAGGCGGAGCAGCAGGGCGCGGTACTCGCGGTTGACCCGCGCCGACCAGAGCCGGTCGTGTCCCTTGAGCTGCTTGAGGTCGAAGCCGCCCGCCTCGGGGTTCTTGCGGAACTCGTGCTGGAACTTGTACACCGCGCCGACGATCGCCCGGTCCAGCTTGACGATCTCCTTGTCCGCCTTGTCGAGCAGCCGCAGGGTCACGCCCTTGGTCGGCGTGCCGGGGCCGGTGCCGGTCATCGTGCTTGCTCCTCGGGGTCGTTCGGGTCGTTCGGGTCGTCCGGTGCGGTGTGGGGGCCGGGAGGGGGACCGGTCAGTGCGTGCGCCAGTTCCTCGACGGTCCACCCGGTCGCGGGGCGGACCAGCCAGCCGGCCCGTGCGTACGCCTCGTCGCGGCGTACGTCGTCCGGATCGGGTTCGCCCTCCGCGTCCAGCAGGGGGGCCAGGACGACGCCGACGCGGTGCGCGGGCCACGCCAGTTCGGTGGGCCAGGCGTCCTGGCCGAGTTCGAACCCCGCCACAGGTGCCGGCACGCCCCCGGCGGCCAGTCCCTCGGCCAGCTCGGCGAGACCGGGTTCGTCGACGAGATAGGCGAGCACCTCGTCCCAGGCGGGGTCCCGTACGGCTCCGCCCTGGTCCGTCACGGCTTCGGCGGGGTCCTTCACCGTCCCGGCGGGGGCGGTCGCCTCCTTCTCGGCGGTGCTCGCGTCCGGGGACGACGCGGCGCGCGTCTCGCACTCGGCGGCCTGCCGGTGCGACTGGAGCCAGCCCGCGCCACCGGTCACGGCGAGTTCCACGGGGTCGAAGCCGGACAGAGCGCTGCTCACCAGCTGCACGCCGTCGCCCTCGCCGTCGCCCAGGAACTGGAGCAGGTTGGACCAGTACAGCCAGGCCTGCCAGCGTCTGCGGTGCGCGTTCTCGTCGGCGGCGATGGTCTCGGCGCTGTCGTCGAGCACGGTCAGAGCGGTCCACACCGCCGCGGCTTGCCCGCGGCGCAGGTCGAGGGCGATGGTGAGGGGGCAGCCGCTGCCGTCCCGGGTCGCCATGACCTGTACGCCCCCGTGTCCGCCGGCCAGCCGTTTGCCGGCCAGCGCCTCGGCGACGCGTTCGGCGGTCTGCGGTCCGTCGGCCAGGGCCCGGCTGGTCGCCGAGACCGCGGCGAATCCGGCGAGGGCGCTCTGCACGCGCCGCCGCCAGAGGCCCGGGTCGGGGGTGGTGAGGTAGCCGATCAGCGTGTTGACCGGGTTGGTCCACACGAAGTTCGGCAGGTCACGCGGGTCACCTCTGTGCATGCGCCGGTGGAGGTCGGACGCGGTCTTTCGCGCGGTGTTCCGGTAGGGCTCCCACACCGGGTCCGGGGGTGGTTTGCTCCGGCCGGTCCAGGCCCTGACGTCGTCCCAGGTCAGCTGGAAGACCTGCCAGCCGTGCCCGGAGCGCAGCCGGGTGCGTTTGGCGGCGTCGTCGGCGAGGCGGTTGTGTTCGGGGCTCGCGTGGTAGCGGTAGCCGTCGAGGTAGACGGCTACCCGCCGCCGGTCGTCGTCGAGGCTGCGGAAGACCACGTCGGGCACGGTGAAGCCGAGGTCGGTCTGGGTCTCCATGCGCCAGCCGCTGACCGTGCCGTCGGGCGCCGTGAAGCGCAGGGTGGTGTCGCGTTCCCCGTCCGGGCTCTGTGAGGTGCGCACGCTGACGTCGTCGTCGTCCTTCGCCCAGTCGAGCAGTCCGCGCCGGAACAGCGCTTCGAGTTCGCTCTCGACCTGCCGGACCAGGGAGATGTCCCGGGTGGTGTCCGCTTCCTCGGCGTGCCAGCCCTCGCCGGTCCGGCCGAGCAGTTCGCCGAGCATGTCCAGGGCGTGTTCGCGGGAGACCAGTTCGTACTCGTTGTCGGCGACGTGCCGCAGCAGGCAGCGGTGGCAGGCGGGCCGGCCCTCCGTGACGCAGACGCAGCTCTCGATCGCCCGGCGGGCGCGGGTCAGTACGTCGTGCAGGCCGTCCGGGCCGGCGAGGCGGTGGAGGTAGCCGGTGCCGCCGGGCAGGGTGTCGTACAGGACGAGGAAGTGCCTGCGGACGTCGCCGTCACCGCCCGGTTCGGGCATCGAGTCGGTGACCACGGCCAGGTGGTCGGGGTCGCCTCCGTAGCTGCGGGCGATGCCGGCCAGCAGCAGCGCCTTGAAGGAGGCGAGGCGTTCGGCGGTGTGGGCGGTGACGGCCGGGATCAGGATGCGCAGGGCCTCGCTGCGCAGTTCGTGGGCGAGCAGCAGTCTCACGCCCTGCTGGGCGTGGCGGGCGCTGTCGACGCCGTCGCGCAGCCGGGGGCACCAGGGCCGGTGGTACTTCGTGGCGTTGACCGGTACGAGGCTGTCCTGCTGGGCGGCGGGCCCGCCGTCGGCGTCGGCGAAGCCGCAGGCGTCGCAGACCCAGAAGGGGTTGATCCGGACACGGCGGCCGGCGAAGGCGTCGTCGGTTCCGGTGTCCACGCGGGAGGCGCCGACGTTGATGTGCCGGATGACGGCCCGTCGGCTGAACTCCCAGCCGAAGGTGGCCTTGTGGTGCTGCCAGGCGGAGTCGATGTGCTCGTGCGGGATGTCGACGGCGGGGATCACGGTGTAGTGGCGCCGTTCGCGTTCGTCGGTGTCGTCGCGGACCCGTACGTCGTCGCGCTGGTCGCGGGCGAGGACGCGGTGCGGGACCAGCACCTTGTGCAGGCATCCGACGTCGCCGATGGCGGCGGAGCGGCAGCGCGGGCAGGCGGTGGAGTCCTGCTGCGCCCGGTGGGTGCGGACGTGTCCGCAGTCGGGGCAGATCCGCCACCACAGCCAGGAGGGGCGGCCGGGGCTTCCGACGTCGAGGCCGGTGATGCGGTGCTTGTAGCCCTGGACGTAGTAGTGGTTGCCGGGGGCGAGGTCCTCCAGTGCGAGACGGGCCGAGCGGTCGTACTTGAGCACCTTGCTGCGGTGCTGGACCTCACGGCCCCCGCCGTCCTGGCCGGGTGCCTCCTCGCGCCAGGTGAGGGTGGCCTCCAGTTCGGTCACGGAGTCGACGAGGCTGTAGTTGGGCAGCAGGCCGAGGTCGACGAGCGCGCCGTGCGCGGTCTCGCGGCCGAGTTCGCCGGAGCGGCGGGCGACCGCGCGCCGTTCGGCGCGCAGTTCCCTGCCCTGCCGTTCGTGTTCGGGGTCGCCCGCCACCAACGCGCGGTGCGCGGCGTCGATGTCCTGCATACGGCGTTGCAGTTCGCCGCGCCGGTCCTCCCACTGCCGGCGGGCCCGGTCCAGGGCGTCGGCCAGGCCGGTGGCCGCGTAGTGGCGCAGCTCGTCGGCGGCCTGGGGGCTCACGCCCGTGCCGCGGGCCTCGTCCCAGGGCGGGAAGTAGCCGAGGAAGGTCTCCACCAGGCGGGGTCCGGCGGCGCGGGCGGCCCGCTGGAACTCGGTCTGCCAGGCGGACGCGCCGAAGAGGTCGGCGGCCAGGTGCGGCATCGGGCGGACCGGCCCCTCCCCGTCCTCCGGAGCGGAGGGCAGGCGTCCCGCGGCCACCAGGTCCAGCAGGTGCGCCGTGTACTGGCGGCGCAGGATCTCCACGGCGGACAGGAAGCAGCCGGGCGGCCGGATGTCTCCGGCGATCATCTGCCGGGGGTCGTCGAGGTAGTAGCGGTCCCGGGGGCCGCGGTCGACCATGGTGAGCAGGTAGGCGTTGCCGGTGGCGCGGCCCGCGCGGCCCACCCGCTGCACGTAGTTGGCGGGGCCCTTGGGGAGGGAGGCGAGGACCACGGCGGACAGGTCGCCGATGTCGATGCCGAGTTCCAGGGTCGGGGTGCAGGACAGGACCTGGGGGTTGGCGTAGTGGGCGTCGGTGCCGGCCCGGAACGCCTTTTCGACCGCTTCCCGTCTGGGGCGGCTGAGGGTGCCGGTGTGCTCGGCGGTGTTGATGGTGAAGACTCCGGCCTCCCGGTACATCCGCCGGTAGAAGTCCTCGGTGTAGTCCCGTCGCCGTACACCGCTCTCCAGGTCCTGGCCGGTGCGCAGGTGTCCGCCGCAGCGGTAGCGCGGGCAGGGCCTGCCGTGCCACTGGCCGGCCAGGTCGGGGTGGACGGTCTGCTGCCAGGAGCACCGGGGGCAGTGCGCGGAGGCGTCCGCGACGGCGTCGTCGGCGAGCTTGCGCACGTGCACGTGGCCGGGCTGGAGCCCGTACACGCGGGTGGTGCCGTCCTTGCTGGTGCGGGCCGACAGGACGCCGGCGTCGACGAGGGCGGGCAGCAGCCGTACGAGGAAGGCGTTGGCGGCGTCGGGGCGCAGGCCGAGGCTGCGGCGGGTCCAGTCCTGGTACCAGCCGAGCCGGCCGGTGACGACGTCGAAGTCGTCGCTGCCCTGTTTGGGGCCGCCGAGCAGGAAGGCGGGCGCGGACACGCCGGGCGGGAAGGCGGGCATGCCGGTGGGGCGTCCGCCCCAGACCGCCCATCGGCGCACTCCGGCCTGGTCGATCCAGGGGTCCAGCCAGGCGTGCCGGACGGCGCCGCGGGTGCGCAGCCGTTCCAGGAGGCCGCGGACGTGGCCGGTCCAGTCGTCGGGTCCGGGCAGGGAGCCGTCGGCCAGGGCGATGTCGCCGGGGGTGGTGTGCAGCAGTTCGCGGACGATGTCGGCGACGGCGTCGGGGTCGGCCAGGGGGACGTCCGCGGCGACGGTGCGGGTGAGTTCCAGGGTCCGGCCCTGCCGGGAGCGGAGTCCGAACTCCAGGACGGCCGAGAACGCGAGCCGCTGCGCGATGAGTTCCCAGGTGGCCCGCGATCCGTGGCCGCGGCCCGCGAGGAGGGTGTCGACACCCCGGACGACGTGCAGGTCGGGTGGGATGACGGCGGCGCGGACGGCCTTGCTGTCGACGACGTCGGCGATGAGGTCGGCCGCCAGGTCGCTGAGCGCGATCGGCTCGTCCTCGTCGATGTGGCCGGCGAGCAGGGCGCGCAGGGAGAAGGTGTAGGAGCGGTTGGCGACGTATCCGGCGCGGTGGGCGGCGTCCTGCACCGAGTCGTTGAACAGGAGGGTCTTGTTCTCCTTGAGGTTCTTGTCGAGCTCACCGCCGGTGAACAGCTGGGTGATGGAGGCGGCGGCCAGGGCGGCGAGTCCGGTACCGAGGTAGCGGATGGCGTTGAAGGTGCGGCAGGCCGGGCACTGGTCGCCCAGCGCGGCCCGGTCGTCGGCGAGGTCGGCGACGACGAAGGCGCTGTCGTGCAGGGTTTTCGGCGCGCGGGGGGCACCGTCGTCGGACGGCGGCTCGAAGTCCGTGTCGGGCGACAGTGGCCGCAGCCGGCCGGTGAGGCCGTCGAGGACCATGACGGTGGGGCCGCTGCGGGGTTTCTCGACGGCGAAGGCCGCCTCGTACGCCTGGTGCGGGGTGGCGGCGATGAGGTTGCGCACGCGGCGTTTGTCCCGGCTCACCGAGGCCCGGCGGATCTTGGTGGCGTTCATGTCCAGTTCGGCCGGGTCGGCTTCCGGGGACAGGGCGGCCCAGCCCGAGCGTCCGCACTCGCGGCAGAAGACGGCGGGCAGGAAGACCTGGGCGGGCGGTGTGGCGCTGTCCCCGGCGGGGACGGTGTCCGGCCCGTCGGCGGCGCCGTTCCCGGTGGGCGGGGCGCCCTGGCCCGCGGCCTCCACGGCGGTCCCGCCGCCGCTTCGGACGAGGACTCCGCCGGCCGCGACCCGCTCGTCGTCCCACCGGAACTCCGCGCGGGCGGCGCTGATTCCGCGCAGGACGCGGGAGACGGACCGCACCCAGTGGTGGATCTCGATGGACAGCAGCGGCCGGTCGGGGCGGCCGGGCTCGCGGGCGGTGGACAGGAGCGCGACATAACGGGCGAGGGCGCGGGCGGCGACGGCCGGGTTCTGCTGGACGGCCATGCCCCAGTGGTAGGCGTACCGGGGCAGTACCTCCATGACCTCGGCCATGGTGCGGGGGCGGCCGTCCAGGATCTCCAGGACGGCGGCGGTGAGTCGGTGGCGGCGCAGTTCGCGGCCGAGCTGCTCGGGGCCGAGCCCGCTCTTGCCGGTGAACGCGGCGGCGAGCTGGTCGAGGGCCTCACGGTCGCGGGTGGGGTCGCCGAGCCCGTCCACCTCCTGCGGCGACGGGAACGGCAGCCTGAAGTCGCTCTCCCCCGCGAACTCCTGGACACTGGCGCGGCTTTCGCCCACGACGGCGTCCTCGGGGAACGGCGTCCCGAAGACCTGCTCCGCGACCTCCAGCATGGATCCGCCGCCCGCTCCGGGCGTGCCCTCGCCGAGGGTGGCCGAGGTGGCGACGGGGCAGACGGGGCCGAGGGGACGGCCGGGTTCGGCGAGGCCGGTGACGGCGCCGAGTCTGCGCAGCAGCATGGCGACGTCGGTGCCCTGGGCGCCGTCGTAGGTGTGGAACTCGTCGAGGACGACGTAGGCGAGGGCGGGGCCGTCCGCGGACTGCCACAGGCGCTGGTCCTCGGGCCGCTGGAGGAGCAGGTCGAGCATCTTGTAGTTGGTGATCAGGATGTCGGGGCGGGTGTGCCGGATCTCGTCCCGGTCCACGGCGACCCGCGGGTTGGCCTCCTTGAACTCCTTGGACGCCTTGTCGCCGATGTACAGGCCGGCGCGGACTCCGGCGTCCCTGAGCCGGGCGTCCCGGGGATTGTCCAGGTGGTCGTTGATGCGGTGGGCCTGGTCGGTGGCGAGGGCGTTCATCGGGTACAGCAGGACGGCCTTGACGCCCTCCCGGCCGGCCTCGCGCTCGCGCCGGCAGTGGTCGAGCAGCGGCACGAGGAACGACTCGGTCTTGCCGGAGCCGGTGCCGGTGGTCACCAGGGTGGGCTCGGCCGGTCCGTTCAGGGTCGACAGGCGCTGCCAGGCGGTGGCCTGGTGGCGGTGCGGGCGGAAGCCGCGCGGGTACCAGGTGAGGTGCCGCTGCCAGCTGTCGTCCTCGGCCGCCCGGAAGGGCGTGCGGATGCGCAGGTAGGGGCCGCGGAAGATGCCGTCGTCGGGGTCGCCGAGGAACCGTTCCAGTGCGCGCCGGGTGCTTTCGTCGGCCAGGGCGTACGTCGTCGACAGGTACTGGCTCAGGCTGTCGCGTACCTGTTCGGCGGCGAGGGTCGGTCGCACCCCGGCTTCTCCTTCGGTGGTCCTGGTGGTTCCCCGACGGTGCTGCGGTCCGCCGGTGGTCCGGCGGTGGCAGGTCGGTGGCCGGTGTCGCGGTCCGTCCGTGGCACCGTGCCGGGTCCCAAGGTAATCGGAGATCCGGCGGCTGCTCCCGCCCGGTCCGTCTCCACCTGCGGCGACGGCGCGGGTGCGGCGGTCCGGGCGGTGGCCGGACGACGGCCGGCGCGGTGGCCGGGCGCGGTGGCCGGGCGCGGTGGTCAGACCCCCCGTTTGCGGCCGAGGTACGCGACGCGCAGGGTGCGCTGATCGTGCAGCAGCCGGAAGTGCAGTCGGCCGGGCTTGGGCAGGAACTCACAGTGCCAGTCGAAGAGTTCGTCGCGTCCGTCGTCGGGGAACCAGCACAGTTTCCGGCGGGACTGGAACTCGGTGCGCACGTCGGACTTCCACTCGGGCGCGATGGGCCGGACGGCCGGGTCCCAGGCGGAGACGGCCTCTTCCAGTTCGGCGAGGCGTTCGCGCACCGGCCCGACCCACACCTCGGCCAGGCCCAGGAGGTCGCCCTCGACACGCGGCAGGAACTGCAGGCGGGGGAAGAGGCGGGCCCGTTCCCTCCACAGTTCGGCGCCGGTGCGTACGGCGTCCAGTCCGCCTCTGCGGACCGCGTCCGCGCCTTCCTTGATCCAGGCCCGGTGCGTCTCGTAGTGGTCGGGCAGGGACAGGTGCGGGACGCGGACCTCACTGACCGCCGAGCCGTCCCCGGCGCCCTCCTCCTCGACCAGCTGCTCCCGCTCCAGGGTGAGGTGGTCGGCGGCCCAGCGGGGTTCCACCGGCAGCGAGACCCCTAATCCCTTCATGAGGTGGGCCGCGCCCAGGCCTTCCACCGTCAGGCCGTCGTGGCGGTACTCGATGTCGTAGTAGCCCTCGCCGTCGGGGAAGGCCGCCCGGTGCGGGTATTTGGTCTGCATCTGGAGCATGAGTTTCCAGGTGTCCCGGTTGCGCGGGTCGCCGTGCCACTTGCCGATGGGGTGGCCCTGGGCGAGCTGGAGTCCGGTGACCGGTTCCCGCGCGATCAGGACGGTGCCGGGCTTGTCGGTCCGCCAGACCTTCAGGACGGCGGCGGCGAAGTCCGTCATGGCCCGGTCGGCCCTGCCCGGATCGCACGCCGACTCGCAGGATCTCTCGTTCAGAAACAGTTGTGGCACGTCTCCCCCTCCACCGTCACCCCTGCACCGTTCCTCCCCCGCACCGTGGTGTGCGGGCCGCCGCCCGGCCGACGGACCGGGCAGCAGGTCAGTCGAGCAGCCTCTCCAGCGTGTTCTCCAGCTCGTCGAAGAAGCCCTCGGGCCACTGGTCGAGTCGTCCGTCCCGGTCGATGTGGGGGCTGACGATGTCGACGCCGGAGCCGTCGCGGTCGCCCCGGAAGTAGTGGAGTACGGCCCGCTCGGGCGCGAGCAGCCCCTGTTTCACGGCGAGCCGTACGCCGTTGAGGACGTGGTCGCTGTGCGTCTCGACGACCAGTTGCGCGCCCTGGGCGGCGGCGGACGCGGCGAGGATCGCCATCCGGGTCTGCCCGTGCGGGTGCAGGTGCGCCTCGGGGTTCTCCAGCAGGATGAGCGATCCGGGCCGGGCGGTCAGGCAGGCCACGACGATCGGCAGGGCGTAGGTGAGACCGAATCCGACGTTGGTGGGGCGGCGGCGGGGCCCGCGCGGGCCGGAGAAGCCGTACGACAGCCGCACCACGTCGGTGCCCTCGATGGCCGCGGCCTGGATGTCGACGCCGGGGCACAGCTCGCCGATCCAGGCGGCGGCCTGGGCGAGCAGTCCCCGGTCCCTGGTGCCGGGGTGCCGCAGTCGCTCGGGCACCCCGTCCCTGCCGTGATGGCGCAGGTAGTTGACGGTGTGCTCGCCGCGTACGCCGAGGAAGCCGCGCCCGATGGCGGTGTGGTGGTCGCGCGGGTAGAACTCGGCGGGCGAGATCCGGTCGGCGTGCAGGTACTGGAATCCGGCCGTGAAGTAGCCGGGGATGACGGCGGCCTCGCCGGGCGGCGGTGTGGTGCCCGCGTTGGTCAGCGGCAGGTCGGCGCTGACCAGCGGCAGCAGGTTCTGTTCCTTCTCGTACCCGACGGTCCAGGAGTACCGGTAGGGGCCCTCGCTGACGGCGAGGGTGATCTCGGGCTCGTCACCGGTGAAGTCCTCGTGCAGTACGTCCTGACCGGTGCCGAGGCCGACCAGTTCGCCGTTGAGCAGGAAGCCGGTGCCGGGTACCGCGCCGAGCTTCAGCTGCCCCTCCTGGGCCGCTTCGTCCGCCCGGTCGAGATCGCCGGCGGTGTACGACTGGTGCAGCAGGGCGAGGGCCTGTAAGACGCTGCTCTTGCCCGACGAGTTCAGTCCGGTCAGCAGGGTGAGCGGGCCGAGCGGCAGATCCACGTGCTGGAAGGCCTTGAAGTTCGTCAGCGCCAGCCGGTCGATCATCCCCACCATCTCCCCCGGAAGAGCTCGCCCATCATGTCGAACCGGGTCCGCACCTTCTTCGGATCGCCGGTGGCGACCGAGATGGAGCGGTCGAAGTCCCAGTCCTTCATCAACCCGAAGAACCCCTTGAGCACATTGTCACGCGACGCTACCAAAAGATCACGCCTGTGATCGTCGAGTATGGCCAGATTGACCGCGACGGCCTCGAACAGGGCCTTGTTGATCGGAGACTTGGCCCTGTTACCGTGCCACTTCCGGAAAGCGTGGTCGCCGAAGAGGTCCGACGCACAGCGCATCGCGGCCCTGAACTCGATGGCCAGCAGCTCCCGTTGCTCCGGGGTCAGCCGGTTGATCTTGTGCATGGCGTCGACGAGGAACTGGTCGAAGTCCCGTTCGGCGTGCTCGGCCGGGTCGCTCATGCGGAACGCCATGAACCTCAGGACCATCTCCCGGTCCGCCATCCGCTCGTTCGACACGCTCTCGCCGGTCGCGGTCAGGAAGGCCGGGTCCTCCGCGAGATCGGCGAGGTAGTTGCGCGCCGATCCGCCGATCATGGCGTGCCGGATCTCCTGCGGCTTCAGCGGCATACCGCCGGTGTTGATCCGGGAGAACACATTGAACTTGACCGTCTCCGGGGTCCCCTGCTGGATGATGTGCACCACGAGCTGCGTCTCGCGCAGCCGGATCTTGAGCCGCCCGGACAGGTCGGCGTACCCGCAGCCGTGGAACTGCTTGAGGTAGTCCAGCCCCCGCAGCGTCAGCGGAGGCATGCCGACGGTCTCCGGCGCCATGAACCGGGCGATCGCCGTCAGCCGCTGGATGCCGTCCACGACCGCCCAGTTGTCGTCCTCGTCCTGCGCCATGTGGAAGGACGAGATCGGGATGCGCAGCAGCAGTGACTCGATGAGGCTGCTCTGCTGGACGTCGCTCCAGATGCCGGCCCGGCGCTGGAAGTCCGGCGCCAGGTCGATCATGCCCTCCCGCAGCCGCGACAGCAGGAGGTCGACGGTGGTGGACTGGGTGTCGATCTTGATGCTCTCGGGCCGGAAAGGCGCCGAGATCGAGTCCGGCGCGTCCTCGGTGCCGGACTCGTCGGCGGGTTCCTCCAGTTCGACACCCGTCGGCCGGCCGTCGTCACCGACCTCGACCGGCGCGTACTCGGAGAAGATCCCGGCCAGCTCGACTTCCTCCGCCGGTTCGAGCGGCAGATACCGCTGGTACCTGCTTTCCCGCTCTCCCCCACTGATCCGCCTGCTACCGCTGTCCTCCAGGCCCGCCATGACTCCCCGTCGCCGCCCTCGTCCGTGACCGCGCACACACGGTGCGTCCGCGATCAGCCAACCCTATAGACGGCGGGCTGTGGCGTCAGTGCGGCAGGTCCGGTTGGGCGCGGACGGTCTCGTCGACCGACACCCGTCGAGAAGTCGCCGCGCACTCGGAACCGGTTGCCGAAACGGCCGCAGCCCGGTGATCGCCCGGGCCGTCTCGCTTCGATGGGGCCGCCGCCATGAGTACGGCGGGTCCGCGACCGGGGCCAGTGGTCACGGACGTCGACAACGCCAACGGCTCGATGGCCGTCGCCCACCGGTTCACCGACGTGCGCGATACCGCGGGACGGACACCCGCGCCCCGAGCGGGACACACCGTCCAAAAGCATGAGCACTTTGGCTACAACTGCCCTCATGCCGCTCGTTTGAGCACTCACGTGACACTTGCCCGCCAGGTGCTCACACTTTGAGCCGCGTCCGGTATACGGAGGCGAGGCCCACCCACCCGGGCTATGTGTTCACCCGTGCGTCGCCCCGTGCCGCGTCACCGACGTGGCGCCGTTGGTACCGGCCGGGCCCTTGGGGCATCCCGGGGGCGAGGACGCGCCCACGCATTACCGGACAGTTCAGCGAGGTGACGCCGCCTCAGATGGTCGGGGTGTCGTCAACGGCCGGCTTGTGAACCTCGACGACCGGCTTCCGCCCCGCGGGGAACTCGATGAATTCCGCACGGGTGGGGTAGGTGTCGGTCGCGCGACGGTCACGCTTGGGGCTGTCGCTTCCCTTGCGCCCCCGGGGAATCTGCTCCTCGAAGATGTCGACCTTCACATCGGGAACCTCTTTGAGGCCCTGGCGCCAGATCTGCACTATGTCGGCGCCGAACGCCTGCCGGGCCGCAGCGTAAAGGGCCGTGAGGGCCCCCTTGTCCGCACCAGGGACGAAAAGTGTCAGGTCCAGCACGACACCGGCGGACTGGAGGACCTCGATGGTCACCGAGCCGCTCTCGTCGGCCAAGTAGATCCCGGCTTCGTCCTCGCTGTCGGGAAGGCAGGAGACCTCTTCCTTGAATATGGTTCTCGCCGTGATCGAGCCGCCCTCGAAATCCTCACCGGACTCGGTCAGGAAAGCAGGGACATAGCAGTCGGGAAGCTTGAGTTCTGCCGTGTCGGCGGAAACGAAGACCCTGTCCTTCACGCCGAGCTTCATCACCTCTTCCAGCGAGAGGCGGCGAGCGGCGATCTTCTCCGTGTTCACGATTTCCCTTTCAGGTTGCACTGTCCCTCCGAACAAGGACGCTACCACGAAACCTTGAGGTCAACTGCCCAGCAATCTCAGGGTAAATGGCCTCCGATGACCCGCACGGGAGGATACCGAAGCGAGTACCGCTCGGCCGGGACACGCATCCGCCAATCAGTATCCCTCGTCATGATGTTGGGGATCAACTGGCGGTTGCATTTCGGTGCGTCGAGTAGCACGGAGGAACCAGAAGAAAGCTTACGGTAGATATCACCCATATCGCCTCCGCGGAGGTGGCTGCGAGGTAAGGCGAACCATTCATCGTGCATCTCGAAGAGCGAAGCAGAAACCAACAGGATGGTCCGGCAACGCAACAACGGAGACCCCCACCGGCGGCTTCCGAATGGAGCGCGAACCGGAAGTCGCGTACTGCCGGGCTCTCTTCGGTCAGGACTTCGGCGTAGTCGGCTGACGCCCGGTCACTGATGTCTCGTCATGTCGGGCGGGGTGGGGAGTTGCTGGAGTTTGGCTGAGTACGAGTGTGTTCTGGTGTGGATGAGTGAGCTTCTTCAGCGTTGCCGCTCCAGCGTGAGGATGGCCTTGGCGATTGACGTCATGCGGTTGGGGCTGCATCGGGACCTGCGGAAGATCCGCCAGGACTTCAGGCGGGCGACGCCGCGTTCGACCGGTGCCCGCGCTGCGGCCAGGGCCCGGTTGACGGTCCTCTCGGTGGGAGTGAGTTCCTGCAGGGGCCTGCGTTTGATGCCCGTGGTCAGCCAGGGACCGCCGCCCTGGTAGGCGAGATCGGCCAGGAGGGGGACACCCTGGCGCTCGCAGATGCGGATGATCCTGTGGGTGCGGGCGGCGGTCAGGTCGTGAGCCCGGCCCGGCAGCGCGGGTGAGAGCCACAGCAGCCGGCCGTCCGGATCGGTGACCACCTGCACGTTCACCCCGTGCCGGCGGTGCTTGTGGGAGTAGTCCGCGCGTGCGTCGCCGATGCGGTCGCACTCGGCGAGGGTGCCATCCAGCAGGACGAAGTCCGGGTCGGCCTCGCGCAGGACCTTCAGCAGACCGGGCCCGCGTTCGGCGAGCAGGTGGATGACCGTGCTGGTGTAGGCGTGGGCGGTGGACTCGCTGATTCCGAACCCGGCAGCGATCTTCGCCAGGGTGACGTGTTCGCGCAGGTACACCAGTGCCACCATCGCGCGCTGGGACGGGCGTAGCTTGCAGCGCCGGTCGCCCTCACGGGTGACGATGAGCATGGTGACCCACTCCACGAGTGGGTGGGGCAGGTCGAGTGCGGCAGGATGGATGACCAACGAGGCCCCCGAGCAACGTGATGGAGACGTCAGACATCTCGATCAACAGCTCGGGGGCCTCGCTCGTTGCGCTTCACGGCCCATCACCCGATCGGTGGCCAACTCGAAGAAGCTCAGTGAACGCACCCCACCTCGTTGCCCTGGTCCGGGCTGGCGCCCGCTTCGAGCGCGGCCGGCTCGTCGAACGCACGGAAACCCTCGCAGCATGAACAACCTCGACCGATCCACGGCACCTGCCCGACAATTCCCCCTGCTGGACTCCCTCAACAGACAGGTGGGCAACCGTGGGCGAATCGCACCCGCTCCTGACGTTCTTCATGGCCGCCGCCGACGGTTGCTTCCCGCCGATCGACGGCCGGGTGACGGTGTTACCGCCCCTGGCCGGAGGACTCGAGTGCTCGGTCGCCTTCACCGGCCACGCCGTCATCGCCACCGCCCTGACCAGCCAGGCCGTACACGCCCAAGGACCGGATGGCTTCGGTGCGTCGCTCTCGCCGGACTTCCTGCGCCACCTGGCCGGCCCGAAGGGTTGGGTCGACGTCACCGACGCGACACTCACGGCCCGCGGTACGGGCGGCCTGCCGCGCCTGGCAGAGCTGGCCGATGCGGATGACCATCCACGCGTCCGCCATGCCAGGGAGCTGCGGACGAACGTCAAGGTCTACGGTGACGAACGCGGCCTCATTACCCTGGCCGACGGCCTCGCCGGGCGGCGGGAGCTGAGTATCGAACTCCACAACGTCCAGGACGGCAGCCAAGGACACGGACGGTCGCTCCTTGCCGATGCCCTTTCCCTGGTTCCGGAAGCCGACCCAGTCTTCGCTGCCGTTTCCCCCGGCAACGCCCGCTCCCTACGCGCCTTCCTCGCCTGCGGGTTCACACCCATAGGCAGCGAGGTTCTGCTGCGTCCCGAACGGGGATAGCCAGGCGCGCCGACATGGGCAGAATCTCAAACCGCTCGCCTCTACCAACGATGCTGAGTAGGCCCGGGGCGCGGTTCCGGGATTACTCCCGGCCCGTTTCCCCGGACCTCTCGCCGAACCCGCCGTGCGCCTCTCAACGCAACGGGCTCTCCACGGTCTCTGCCGTCAGGCCTGTTCGAGGGATGGGAACGGAGTTGGGATCTTCAGGCCGCGACGGCGATACCGGGTGACCGGGACCGCCGCGATCGGGCGTCGTTGTGCCTTGCCCGCAGTGATCGGCAGCCAGTGTCCGTCCGGGGTTGTGAGATTCCGGCGGACATCACGCCACTTCCAGCGGAACCGGTGCATCAGCATCCGGACCAACCGCCACCACGTGAAGCTGTCCAGCATGCTGAACACGTTCTTCGCAATGGCGTGCTTGAAGTAGTGAGCCCATCCGTGCATGATCATGTTGAGGCGATCGAGCACGTACTCCAGGTCCATCTGAGACATCCTGTGGGTCAGTGCACGGATCTTCGCTTTGACCGAGCGAATCGGCCGGGCGGCGATGAACGTGTACACGTACCACTTGTCCGTACCCCGCTTGCGGCGCCGCTGGATGCGGAACCCCAGGAAGTCGAACCCCTCATCCATGTGCACGATCTGGGTCTTGGCTGGTGACAGCCGCAACCCCATCGGTGCCAGCACCCGCGCGACCTCCTCGCACAACGCCTGCGCGTCCTCACCGGTGCCGTGGACCAGCACGACGAAATCGTCGGCATAGCGCACGATTCTCCAGTTCGGCTCTCCGTTGGCGCGGCGCTTGGTCCGTCGCGCGCTGGTGGACATCAATCCTCCTGGCTTCCACGGCCCGTGCAGGTGCTCATCGAGTACCGACAAGGCGATGTTGGCCAACAGGGGACTGATGATCCCGCCTTGCGGGGTGCCAGTGTGGGTGTCCCGCTGTTCCCCGAGCTCCGTGAGGACCCCGGCCTTCAGGAACGCCTTCACCAGCGCCAGCACACGCTTGTCCTTGATCCTGGTCCGGACCCGGTCCATCAAGGCCGTGTGATCGATCTCGTCGAAACACGCCTGGATGTCGGCATCCAAGACCCACCGGTATCCCTTGGAACCGAAGAATTGGATCTCGGCAATTGCGTCCTGCGCCCGCCGCTTGGGCCGGAACCCGAAGGAGACCGGCTCGAAGTCGGCCTCGAAGATGGGCTCCAGCACCAGCTTGAGTGCCGCCTGCACGACACGGTCGGCGATCACCGGGATGCCGAGCCGTCGGAGCTTCCCGGACCCGCCAAGTTTCGGGATCATCCGTTCCCGCACCGGCAGGGGACGGAACGAGCCGTCCTTCACCGACAACCGCAAATCGTCCAGGAACTCGGGCACACCGGAGTCTTCCACCATGCGCACGGTCATCCCGTCCACGCCTGGCGTATTCGCACCCTGGTTGCCCGCGACCCGGTCGTACGCCACCTTGAACGTCGCCGGGTCATACACGAGGTTGAACAGGTCGTCGAACGCGCGGCCCGAATCGGCCGCAGCCCAACGGTGAAGCTTGGCCTGCATCCACGCTACCTCGGCCCCCGGCCCACGCGGGCCGCCGCCGAGAGCGTCGCTGTTCAGCGGCGCGTCTTGCGTCATTGCACCCTCCAGTCCTTCTCGAAACCGCTGCCGCCCTTCCCCATGCGCCGGGCTTTCCCCGGCTCGGAGTACTACGGCGGCTCCGCCCCATCCGCGCCCTTCGGCTGTCGGTGCGCCTATCCCGATCCCCGCGCCGGCTGCGCGGACTGCGGGACAAGACACGGATGGTTCCCGCGTTCACTGCGTTCCGCTCAGCGAAGGAGGAGCCCGACTATGTCCCGGCAGTATCGCCACAGGTACGCCGCAGTCCTTCCCTATGGCCTCCCCGCCCGGCTCATGGACGCCTACGGGAAGTTCCCTCAGCAACAGCAAGCCTCGGGACGCACTGCAACCAGCCCAGATCCACCAGGTTTTGAGCTGGAGTCAAGGTCAAGGACGTAACAACGCCGGTTCCTCGCGTACTCCTCTTCGCCCTCGCTCCCCGGACCCACGCCATCTGGCAGTGCTGACGCACTCCGGGTTTGTCAGGGCTGCTCCCACCCTCCCCGGCACCACCCGGATCAGGCTGCCCTCAGCTTCGCTACCCTGCTGCGACAGGGCAACGGTGCAGGTCTCTCACCTCCACACGGGACACAGCGCCTCGCGGCGCAACCACAGCTTTTGACAATTACTCGCGCGTTCCTCGCCGGAGCGCGATCCCCTCACACGATCACAACGACTACGCCGAAGCCCTGGGGTCCGGACCGGCAGGAGGGCCGCCGGCCGATCGCGCGGGCGTCAGCGCGGCAGATCCAGTTCGGCGCGGACAGTCTTGCCTACCGGCAGCCGGTCCAGAACCTCCCACCGGTCGGCGAGCGCCTCGACGAGGAGCAGGCCCCGGCCTCCAACGGCGCAGGCGTCCGGGGCGGCGATCTCCCCGGGGTGGGGCGGGCGGCGTTCGCCCCGGGTGTCGGAGACGTCGATGCGGAGGACGCGGGCGGAGTGGGCGTCGGCCTCCGCCCCGAGGCCGGGGGCCTCGCGTAAGGCCGCCGCTCCGCACAGCGTGAGCCGGAGCTCGAAGTCGCGGCCCGGTACGCGGCCGTGCGTGACGGCGTTCGCGCCCAGCTCGGCGACGATCAGGGCGGCGGCGTCGGATACGGCGGATCCGTAGGGGTAGCCCCAGCTGTCCAGCCGGTACAGCGCGAGCTGTCGCGCGAGTCGGGCGCCCAGCGGGGTGGAGCTGAACCGCTGGGTGAACATACGTACGGTAACCGGCGTGCTGTGGGGGACGGTTGGCGTCATGGCCCCAATGTGGCGGGCTCCGGGCGCCGTTCACCAGGTCAGCGGCTCCTACGCGGGATCAGCGTACGGGTTCACGGGATGGACAGTAGGAGTGACCGTGCGTGACCATGGAGTGGTTGGCGGGGTTGGCAGGGCACGGGTGGACGGAGGGCCTGACATGACGACGGACGGCAACGGTATGGGTGGGGCGGGTGCCCCTGGGTGCGGCGGTGGTGAGCCGGAGGTGTCGGACAGCCTGAAGACGTTCGGCGAGGTCGTCAAGGCCTTCCGGAAACGGGCGGGCCTGACACAGGAACAGTTCGCCCCGAGGGTGCAGTACTCGGTGCCGACGGTGGCCTCGATCGAACAGGGCCGGCGTTTCCCGCCGTCCGACTTCGTCAAGCGGGCGGAGGAGGTGCTGGACGCGTTCGGGGCGCTGCGGGGGGCGGCTCGGCATCTGTCGCGGCAACCAGGGCTGGCGAGTTGGTTCCGGCAGTGGGCTCGACTGGAGGAGGAGGCGGTGAGCCTCTACACCTACGAGTGCCGTCTGGTGCCGGGGCTGTTGCAGACGGAGGCGTATGCGCGCACGCTGTTCGTGAACCGACTGCCTCCCCTGGGTGACGACCAGATCGACGTCCAGTGGGCGGCGCGGGCGGAACGGCAACGGTTGCTGCGGGAGCGGCCGAACACTGCGTTCAGCTTCATCCTGGAGGAGCACTTGTTCTTGCGGCTGACGGGTGGGGGCGAAGTGACCCGAGGGCTCGTGGACCATGTGCTGGCGCTTGTCAAGCAGCGCAATGTTGAGGTTCAGGTGATGCCCCTGACTCAAGGAGCACACGCTGGCCTGGCAGGACCGATGCAGTTGATGGAAACTGCAGAGAACCGGTGGTTCGCCTACAACGAGGGCCAACGCGGGGGTCTGTTCGTCTCCGAGCCAAAGGAGGTCAGCATCCTCCAGATGCGGTATGCCAGGATGCGCTCACAGGCTCTCTCCCTCAATGATTCCGTGGGCCTGTTGCAGCGGATGCGAGGATCGCTATGAATGAGATCGAACTGGCTTGGTTTAAAAGCAGTTACAGCAGCAGCGGCGACGGAGACTGCGTCGAGGTCGCACTGTCTTGGCACAAGTCCAGCTACAGCAGCGGCGGATCTGGCGACTGCGTGGAGGTGGCATCCTGCCCGGACACCGTCCATATCCGGGACTCCAAGGTGCGACAAGGCTCTCAACTCGCCCTCACCTCGGCAGCCTGGACCGCCTTCCTCTCGTACGCGACCCACGCTTGACTGCTCCCGTACGGACGAGCGCCCCGCTCCGGACCACCCGGAACGGGGTGCTTCCACTTACGAGCCCGGGTCCCACTCCCCCTTGTCGACCGCTCCCTGAAGCCGCTTCGAGAAGTAGGCGTGGGCGGTCCGCATCTCCTGCTCCCGATCAGCCTTGTAGAAGGGGGCGGCGTAACCGTCGGGGGGCGTAGACCGCTCGCCCTTCTGGTAGGCGAGAAGGTGCTGGTAGTGCTCCTTGGTTTGTCCAAATCCGTACGTGTGTCGGACCCCTGCGATCTTGCGTTCGTTCGCGTCGAACCAAGTGACGGCGTCGAAGTCCTGCATGATTGGGAAGCGTGACTTGTACATGGCCACCAAAGCGTCAGCGCTCACACCAAGCCACACCGCGACAAGGGCGTCCATTTCTACGAGAGCCGCCCGCCTCGCCCGTTCAGTTCGAAGAGGGGTTCGCCGTTCCCAGACGGGACCGACTTCATGAAGTGGCTGCAAGTTCGGCCACTCCACCGCCCACGGTTCATATCCGGGCCATGAGGGGTCATACAACTCACCCCACAAATCCGCATAAGCAGACGTAAGACAGTTGAGCCTCAACGATCGCAGGAGTAGCGCTGACGCAAGAGGGTGACCGACCTCGGGTGCAGGCATCCTTCGCGCCGGAGCCTTCTTGAGGTGCCCGACCCCAGTGGTCCGCAGCAGGTAGTCAACGGGAAGACCTGCCCAGAAGCCGGCCGTCAGCGCTGTCAATCGGCTGTCCCGTACCGCAGCACTGTGCACGAGGTCGATATGGGCAGCGTGCGGGGGAAGCAGCGCGACATACAAGCTGCGCTCAGTATCGGGAGCAATCATCTCCCGCCACGCCACCCGATAGAACTCCGTGTACGGCCGCCGCAACAGCTCTACCAACTGCCCCTCAACCTCTTCCTCCGTAACCTCCCCCGGGGCAATCCCACGAGCTTCGACGACAGCGAGTCGCGCCTTCGACACCTCGCGCTCCGAGGCTTTTAGCTGACCCAATGCCCGACTGTCGATCCACTTGTCCTGTTTAGCACGGTAGACGGCTTCCTCAGCCACGTAGACATACTCGGACTCAGGCACCGCATCATCCGCGAGTACCATCGGGTTGAGGCCCAAAACCTCACCCCCGCCTTGGCTCGGCTGCTTGAACATCGGGTTGGCCAAACCGAGTTGCGGCCCTCGAAGGATTACCTCCGACCAGTCCCCCGGCTGAGGCAGCACACCATGCTCATCAGGCCTACTGTACCCGATAAGCCCGATATCCTTGGCGGTCTTCTCGTTGTAACCACTACTGATCTGCGGGGTGAAGTCCGCGAGGCGCAGCGGATAGTCCGCCAGGGCCTCGATCGCGTCCGCCTCGGCTGTACTCACCGGCGAAAGAAGTCGAGTTTGCCGTACCGGCTGATTCTCATCCCCAGTTAGGCGTTGCCAACGCGCCAACGTGTCTTCGTCCACCTGGACGATCCTCTTACGGTGCGGCCGTTCGTCCCACTTGCCACCGTACTTGACACCTGGATCAGGGGCTGTGCCATCATCCTGCTCCGATAGCCTTAGCGCGTCCACGGAGACCAACCATGACAAGTGGTCGAAGCGAATTTCCCCTTTTTCTCCGTAGATGTGCACCCCGAAATGACTGGCATGCCCGACTGGCGGCGGAAAGAAGCGATTACCCTGGTTCATGAAGTCGGCGTGAACCCGCAACCTTGTATACGCCGCTTCACGCAGCCGCGCTTCGCCGTCACCACTGAAGTGTGACCCGGGGTGTACGAGACCCACTGTTCCGCTTCGAGCCATGTGGGCCCACGTTGCGCACATGAAGGACCGGTAGAGATTCGGCCGTGTCTCCGCGACCAATGGGTAGGTCACCCAGTTACTCAGGTACTCAGCCGTCCCGGTTGTCGCAACCAGATCGTGCAGGTATGAGGTAAGGAAACCGGACCGCGATAGCACGTCAGCTTTCCGCTCACGCCATTGGAGCACCGACGGTTTCTGCGAAAGTTGAAACCACGGATCGAACTCAGCAAGTGCCAAGCCCTCATCCCAGTCCGGCCTCACCCAAGGCGGATTCCCCACCTGAAGGTCGAACCCCCCGCTGCTCCCCCGAAAAACATGCGCGAAGTGCAGTTCCCAGTGGAAGAACCCGTGTCCGTCCTCCGTCTTGATGTCCTTCTCCGTCGAACCGGCGATGTCCTCGACCACCGGCAGCCACGGGAACCGTGTCGGCAGGTTGAGGACGCGGTCCATGCCCAGCGTGCCGTCCAGTGTGCGCTCGTACGCCTCCAGCAGGGGCAGCGCCTCGTCGACGGGGAGGTCGTCCAGGCCGTCGAGGAAGGAGCCGTCGCCGGGGTCGTCGCGGCCGAGCACGGCCTCCAGGAAGTCCAGCCAGTCGGCGAACGTCTTCAGGGGGATGACCGGGCGCCACGGGTCCTCCGCGATCTGCGCCTTGCGGCCCCCGCCGGTGCTGCGCCCCTTCGACCGGAGGCCCGCCTCGTTGGCGTCACCGTCGGCGGCGGCCAGCTCCGCGAAGTCGCCCTGCTCGCCGGTCGGGCTGTCGAAGAGCCCGGCGGCCTGCCAGGCGAGGTCTCCGGGCGCCGGCCCGCTCGGCTCGGGCGCGGCGGCCGGAACCGCCGATGCGAACCCTGTATCGGTGTCGGCGTCGGCACCGGCGTCCTCCGACATCAGCGCCGCCACGTCCACCGCCCGGACGACCCCGCCGCCCGGCCCGTACTCCGGCGCCGTGCCGTCCAGCGCGGACACCTGGTCCAGCGGCCAGAACCACAGCGCGCACCAGGCGTCCATGACGGTCTTCAGCCGCCAGTACGGCGTGCCGGCCACCGTCAGGTCGTCCAACACGCGCTGCTTGTCCGACGCCTCGTCGGACGGTTCCAGCCAGTCCGCCTCCCAGACGTCGATGCGCCGGGAGACCCTCCGCTCGGACAGTTCCAGCCGCTTGGCGACCAGGCTCCACAGGAACTCGGCGCGGTGGGCGACGCGTTGGAGCCGCCGCAGCTCGGTCTTGGATCCGGCCGCGAGCCAGGTGTTGTAGCGCTTCTGCCGCTTCTCCTCGGGCTCGTTCTCCCGTTCCTTGAACGGATTGGGGGCCTTCGGGGCCTTCAGGATGCCCCGGCGCCACGCACCCAGGGCCTTCGCCTGCTCCTCGGCCAGCTTCTTCGCCTCGGACTCCCCCGCGACCGCGCCCCAGCCCACCGCGGGGAGGAGGAAGTGGTGGACGGCTCCGTCCGGCAGGTCGCCGTCGCGGAAGGGGAGGTCGGTGGGCGGGAGCGGGGCCGTCTTCGACAGCCAGGGCCCGTCCGCCAGGACATCGGCGCCGTACACCTTCCGCCCCGCCCCGATCAGCGAGTTGCCCCGCCGCAGGTGCAGCCCGAACCAGGGCGCCCGCATGCCGGGGTGCATGGAGTTGAGCCACAGGGACACCTCCGCCAGCTCCACGGCCGTGGCGTTGAGGTCGACGCCGTACGCGTTGTGCAGGGCGACGTACGCCTTGACCTTCTGGAGTTCGATGTGCCGCTGCTCCGGGTCGACGCGCCGGCCCAGTTCCCGCTCCCGGCGCCGCAGGTACTCCGCCGCCACCTGGTCGATCGCCTCGTTGAGGAACGCGCCGGAGCCGAGGGCGGGTTCGCAGATCCGCCACTGGAGGAGTTCGCGCGCCTCGGTGGTCGTGCCGTCCTGGTCGAGGCGGTGCTTGAGCGCCAGCTCGACCGTCACCTCGGTCAGCGACTTCGGCGTGTAGTAGGACGCCGAAGTCTGCCGGTCGCGGCCCGCCAGACGGTAGACGAACGTGCCCTGGGGGTGGGTCACCCGGACCGGCCGGCCGGTCTCCTCGTGGGGCCGCTCGACGAACACCTCGTCGGGATAGTCGTGCACGCGGGAGGCGGGGATCATCCAGCTGCCGCCGGACGCGTCGCCGTTCTTGGCGACCTCGTACAGGTCCTCCTCCGCGATGAAACCGGAGTAGGACATCAACCCCTCGTAGACGGCGCCGAGCTGGTTGATGCCGAGTTGGGCGTAAGAGATGAATCCGCCGCGTTCGCGCCCCTTGCCCTTGGTGAGCATGAGGCGGCGCAGCACCTTGTGCAGGGTCTCGTTGCGCAGCCGGGTGTCGAGGAACTCGGGGACGTCCGGGTCACCCTCGCCGCCGTCGTCGCCGTCGCCCTCGTACAGCGGGTTCTCCAGGCGGCCGGCCGAGATGAGCCGTACCGCGTCCTCCTTGAAGAGTTCCGAGCGCAGCGGCTCGAAGCGCAGGCCCACGTCGGCACTGCGGGCGGCGGCGCGGCGGGAGCGGTCGGCCTCGCGGACCAGGTCGTCGTGGACGGCGCGGGTGATCTCACCGGCGGCGAGGCGGCGGGCGGCGTCCCGTTCGGTCTCGGTGGCGGCGCGGTCGGCCTCCTGGGCGAGGACGTCCTCGTCCTCGGAGCCGTAGGGGCGGTGGCCCTTCTCGACGTTGCGGAAGAGGAGGTCGAGGGACTCGTAGAGGTGGAAGCCCTGCCGCGAGCGTTCCCCGACGAGGTCGCGGACGACGATGTCGCCGAGGCGCTGGAGGCCGTAGCCGCGCCCGTACTCGGGATAGCCGGAGGGCAGGATGCCGAGTGCGGGCTGGGCCTCGGCGTACAGGAGGAACAGGATGCGGTAGAGGTAGCGCAGGGACTCGCGGGTGAGTTCCTTGGCCAGCCGCTTGGGGTCGTCGAGCCGGGAGACGGGGACGCCCTGCTCGCGCAGGCGGGCCAGGACCTCGTCGGCGATCCATTCGACGGACAGCCGCAGGCCCTCGCGCAGTTCGGTGGAGACGCCGACGGCGTGCTTGCCGGACTTGTCGACGAAGGCGGCGAGCGGCGCGGTGCCGCCCTCCTCGGGCACGCGCAGCGAGTCCGCGCCGAACAGGGCGGCGATGGTGTCGAGTTCGCCGCCGTTTCGGTCGTCGCGGCGGTTGAGGGCGTCGTCCAGGCCGACGGCGAGGTAGCGGCCCTCGTGCCAGGCCATCCGGTCGGCCAGGACGACCACGCCGCCCGCCAGCAGCAGGACGTGGCGCGGGGGTTCCTCGCACTCGAAGAGGAAGTCGGTGACGGCCTTGGCGTCCCGGAGCCGGCCGGACGCCTCCAGGGTCACCGGGTGGAGCAGGCGTCCGGCGCCGTCCGGGTCGAGGGCGGCGTCCGGTTCGGCGGTCCAGCCGCAGGAGAGGGCGATCACGCCGGGTTCGGCGTGCACGGCCCGCACGGCGTAGTCGTGCCCGGAGCGGTGCACGGTGACGGTCTGCTCGTGGGCGTCCGTGTAGCCGAGCGCGCGCAGGGTGGCGAGGTGGAGTTCGGTGAGGCGCTTGCCCCAGTCGGCGGGGACGGGCGCGTCCGGCACGCTGAGCGCCTCGGCGTCCTGTGCGAAGTCCGCGCGGCCCGCGAAGTAGGGGCCGTGCAGGGCGCGCAGGCCCTCGCGGGGGGTGTGGGCGCGGGGCGGGACGGTGGCCGGGTCGTCTCCGGCGGCCTTCGCCCGTGTCACCGCCTCCGCGTGGGCGCGGCGGGCGGTCTCCTCGGCGGCGGCCCAGCGGGCGAGGAGGCCGTCCTTGGCCTTCAGGTCCTTGGGCAGCACCTCGGCGAGGTAGTGCGCCGAGAGGTAGTCGCCGTGGTTGACGAGGGAGTCGTAGGTCACGTCAGTCCTCCGCCGGGTCGGCCGGGTCGGTGGTCGCATCGCCGGAGCTGTCACCGGACTTGTCGTCGGGGCCGTCGTCGGGCGCGGGCCTGTCCAGGACGGCGAGGACCCGCAGCAGGGGCCTGCCGAAGGTGCTCAACTGGTCGAGTAGATGGGCCTGTTCGTTGGCGGTGGCCTCGATCTGCTGCTCCCGGCGGGCGGTCGCGCCGGGCAGTGCGTCGGCCCGCCACTCCGTGAGGCGCTCGCGGTACTCGGCCAGCGGGCCGCGGATCTGCTCGGCCCACTCGTCCTCGTACTTCTCCAGGTACGCGCGGGCGGTCTCCACCGCCGCCGGGACCAGCTCCTGGAGGCGGGCGAGGTCGCGGGGCTCGCCGGTCCGGGCGAGGCCGGGGCCCACCCGCGCTTCGGCGAGGGCCTCGGTCATGGGCCGGACCGGTGCGCCGGGCTCCGCCGGGACGGCCATCCACCGGACGACGGTGGGCCGGCCGAGGGCGTTGGAGCAGATGCCCTGGATGAGGAAGGTGGGCTCGGCGACGTACGGGGAGGTGATGACGGGGGCTTCCTGCCGGCCGAACTGCACCAGCACCTTGTCGGTGAGCCACTCCACCACCGGGTGGATGTCGCTGAGGAACGACACGGCCGGCCACATGGTGTCCGTGGCCTCCCGGGCCTCGGTCAGCTTGTCCTGTGCCAGGTCGCGGTCGAAGGTGAGGATCATGCGCTCGGCCACCCCCTGCTCCTTCAGGTAGGAGGGGGGCAGGGCCTTGAGGCGGCGCAGCAGGTCGGGGGCCTTCTCCGGGGAGAGCGACAGGGAGCGGCGGCGCTGGGCGTCCTCGGCGCGGGACAGCCCGAGGGCGTCCTCGGCCCGGTCCTCGAACAGCTCGGCGAGCGCGGTGTCGACGAACGCCGGCAGGTCCCCGCCGAACAGGGAGGGCACCTCCGCGCGCCGCGGCGGCTCCTCCTCGGTGATCGTGTCGACCTGGCCGAAGAGGTCGGCGAGGTCGGTGTCCCCGGCGGCGGGCGCCGCGTCGAGGAAGTCCTCGACCGTGCCGCCCTCGACCAGCTCCTTGATGAGCCGCCGCTCCTCCTCGTCGGCCCGGTAGTAGCCGGTCTCCGCCTCGGCGGTGCCGTTCAGCTTGTGGGCCTCCTCCTCCCGGGTCAGCAGCTTTTCGGCGACGGTCCGGTCGTCCTTCGCGCCGGGCACGGCGGAGGTGAGGATCAGGGCCCGGAACCGGGGCTCGTACCGCTGCCCGTACCGGTCGATGCGGCCGTTGCGCTGCTCGATGCGGATCAGCGACCAGGGGATGTCGTAGTGGATGAGGTGGTGGCACTGGCGGTGCAGGTTGACGCCCTCGGAGGCGACGTCACCGGTGAACAGCAGCCGCACCGGGTCACCGGCCAGGCCGAACGCCTCCCGGCACAGCCGCTGCTCCTCCTCGCTGAGACCGCCGTGCATGACGCGTACGGCCTTGACGGCGCCGTCCCGGTCGGCCCGGAAGCCCAGCCGGGCGGGCACGACACGGGCCAGCCACTTCAAGGTGTCGACCCGCTCGGAGAAGACGACCACCCGGGTGGCGCTGCGCGGGCCGACACCGATCTCCTCCAGCTGCTCGACGAGCGCGTCCAGCTTGGCCGAGTCGCCCGGCCCGGTGCCGTCGCCCATGGAGGCGGTCAGCTCACGGAGCCGGGCCAGGGCCCGCTGCTCGGGGCCGATCGCCGGATCGGGGCGCCTGCCCTCCTTCTCGGCGTCCCGCACCTTCTTGCCGAGGGCCGTGACGCGCCGGTCGACGGTCTCGGCGAGCGCCTTGTGCGAGGACAGGAAGGTCTTCAGCAGGTTGTACGCGAAGAGGGGGTCCGTGGCCACCGACGTACGGTCCGCCTCCGCCGTGCCGAACTCGGCGGAGGCGGGCGGAGCGGGCAGCCAGTGCTCGGTGAGCTCCGCGAAGATCCGCTCCTCCGCCTCGTTCGCGGCGCAGTGCAGCGAACGGGTGGGCCCGCGGTCCGCCCACTCGGCGCCGATGCCGTTGCGGACCTCGGGACTGATCTTCGTCCGTCTGATGAACAGGTGGCCGAGGTCCTCGGCCGGGTCGTAGTGGTCCGGGTCGGCGATGGCGGCCGGGTCGAGCAGGCTGATCAGGTCGGCGAAGGAGCGCTTGTCGCCGTTGTGCGGGGTGGCGCTCGCCAGCAGCAGGGCGTCCGTGCGCGGAGCCAGGGTCTCGGCGAGGGCGCGGCGCTGGCTGCCCTGGTTGATGAGGTTGTGACTCTCGTCGATGACCACGGCGTCCCACTGGATGCGCTCCAGGTGGTGCCGGTACTGGCCGATGTTCTTGAGAGTGTCCACGGAGATGATCACGCGCTTGTAGTGCGTGAACGGGTTGCGGCCGGCCGGGATCTCCCGCTGGATGCGCTGGATTCCCAGCGAGTCGAGCCGTACCAGGGGGATCGAGAAGCGGGTCCACAGCTCGTGCTGGAACTGTTCGAGCACGCTCTGCGGGGTGACGACGAGGATGCGCTCGCCCCTGCCGCGCCGGATCAGCTCGGCCAGGGTGAGCCCGATCTCCAGCGTCTTGCCGAGCCCGACGACATCGGCGATCAGGATGCGGGGGCGCAGGTTGCGCAGAGAGAGGGCGAGTTCCGCCGGGCGCTGCTGGTAGGGCAGCGGGTCCAGCAGGAAGCGGTCCGCGAGGGCAAGACCGCGTTCCGACTGAGGGAGGGGGGTGCGGCGGAGGACCGCTTCGAGGAAGAGGCGGGCGCGGCGGAAGTAGGACGACGTGTCGCTGACCAGCCGCGTCTTCTCCGGGTCGAGGAGGTCGACCCGGTCGATGCCGCTGAAGAAGACGGCCTCCTCGTCGCGGACGAACTCCGAGACGCCGATCGCCTCGATCCGCTCGCCGTCAGCGGGATGCCCCGCCCTGACCGCGGTCCTGACCAGCCACTCCTCGTCCCGTACGAGAATCTGGGCGCCTGGCGGATACCGGGTCTCCCCCTGCTGTGCCACCGGTTGTCCTTCCTGGGTCCTGCCGTCCCCGGGTCGTGCCGTTCCGGGCTCTGCCGCCGCCGGGTCCTGCCGTCGGCCGGCCGCGGGCGCGCCGCACGCGTCGCCGCCCCGGCGCCGCAAGTGTTTCACGCGACGCGCCCGCCTCACACGGGGCGGTCACTGTCCGTGGAGAGGAGTTCGCCGCTGCTCCCCGGTCCGTGCCGGTCGTCAGAAACGGGCGTCGCTCGCGTACGCGGCCCGCAGCCGCTCGGCGATCCGCAACGGCGCGGAGAGACGGACACCGGGACGCACGCTGCCCGTACGGGGCTCCGCGGCGGGCGGCGGCTCGGGCGGCCGACCGTGCCCGGCCGCTCCGCCGGACCCGGGACCGCCGGCGGGAGCGGGTTCGAAGCGGTCGTCGTCGCCGGGACCGAAGCCGTGCGGACCGCCGGAACCCCGCTCCCCCGCCCCGCTTTCGAGGGCTTCCTCCTCGTCGCCCGAACCGGTGCCGCCGGGGAGGCCACGCTCGTACCCCGACACCTCCTCGCCCGTGTCGTCCTCGCGCGCCGCCACGTCGACGACGGTCGGTGTGTAACCGGTCCGGCCCTCCGCACGCTCCTCCGCCACAGGCGGGAACGACGCCTCGGGCACCTCGATGACGGGGGTCCGCTCCGTGAGCCGGCGCTTGGCCTGTCCCGCGCTCACACCCTGATGTGCGAAAACCTCCACGAGCCGGCCCGTGACCTGGCCCAGGGTCGGCCGCTCGGCGGGGTCGAGCGCCAGCATCCCGTTGATCAGCGGCGCCAGCTCCGCCGGGAGCCCGGAGAGGTCCGGCGCCACCTGCGGATCCTCGATGTTCAGGGCCACGGCCTGCCAACTGTTCCCGCCGTAGGGGAAGTGACCGGTCGCGGCGTACAGCAGGACGGCCCCCAGCGCGTACACGTCGGCGGACCGGTCCAGCCGGTGTTCGCCCCGTGCCTGCTCGGGCGGCATGCACAGCACCGAGCCGACCACGACGCCGGTGGCGGTCAGGGTGGAGCGTCGTTCCGCGAGCACGGCCAGACCGAAGTCGATCACCTTGGGTCCGTACGCGGAGAGCAGGATGTTCTGCGGCTTGAGGTCCCGGTGCAGCAGTCCGGCCTCGTGCACCGTGCCGAGCCCCTCGGCCAGCAGGGCCCCCAGGCTGGCCGTCTCGACGAGCGGCAGCACGCCGTGCTCCGCGACGAAGGCCAGCAGATCCGGCCCCGGCACGAACTCGACGGCGAGCCAAGGCCGTTCGGCCTGGGCGTCCGCCGAGACGAAGGGGGCGACGAAGGGGCCGTACACCGTCTTGAGACTGTCCACTTCCAGCAGGAACCGGGCCCGGCCGTCCTCGTCGAGCACCGACGGCTTGATGACCTTGACCGCGACCTGGAGCCCGGCGGGCGACTCACCGAGGTACACCTGCCCCATGCCGCCCGAACCGAGCCGGCACAGCAACCGGTAGCCGCCGATGCTCACCGGGTCGTCGTCCTTCAGTGGCTCCATGGCCGCGCTCTTCCCCCTTGTTCCCGCTCGGCCGGCCGACTGCTCCCGCTTCGGTCGGGAACGCACCGGACGCGCAGCGGAAGTCTAAGCGAACGGCCGACCTCCGCGGGCTCGCCGTACTTCCCGTCCCTCCCTCCAAGGATTCCCTGAACCACACCTCCCGCGGGTGGGCCACGTCTCGCCATACACACGGCATGACGGCCGTGTGGCGCCCCGGATCAGTAAGGTGCTGATCCGTTCATGGGATGGGAACATGAGTGCCCCCGCCAGACGTCGCCCACTGCGACGGCACGAAGCAGGCACGGGCAGGCACGGGTCAGAGATCACCGAGGAACTTCGGCAGGTCCGCACGGCCGCTGCCGCCGACGCGGCCCCAAGCGCGGTGCCGCGTGAACTCGCGACACACCGGGGAGAGACCCGCTCGACGACGATGCCCCGGCGGCCCGCCTCGACCGGTATGCGGGATGCCCTGGCACGGGCACGGGTGAACGGCCTCCGCCCGCCGCCCCGCTCGCCGGCCACCAGGAGCAGCAGGCGCCGGCGGCCGGCCACCGAAACACGCCCGTCACCCCGCCCCCGCCCGCGCTCCCGCCGACGTCACAGGAACCGTCGTACGGGCAGGACGGCCTTCTCGCGTGCCCGCTGCAGCAGCGACCGTCTCCCCCATCGTCCTTCCCGGATCGGCTCGCTGACTGCCGTGTCCTCGTCGAAGTGGGCGTCGAGGGTGGCGGTGAACTCCTCGTCGAGGACGGCCAGCATGATCTCCTCGTCGTGCTCGAGGGAACGGCGATTGAAGTTGGTCGACCCGATGAGCGCGGCCGTCGCGTCCACGGTGATGACCTTCGCGTGCATCATCGTCGGCTGGTACTGGTAGATCTTCACGCCGCAGGCCAGCAGGTCCTCGTAGAAATGCTGTCCGGCCAGTTGGCAGACCCGTTTGTCGGTGTACGGGCCGGGCAACAGGATCTCCACCTCCACACCGCGCCGCGACGCGTCGCACAGGAGCTCGATGAAGTAGGCGTCCGGGGAGAAGTAGGCGGTCGTGAGCCGGAACCGCTCCTCGGCCGACTCGATCATCACCTGGATCAGGGTCTGCATGTCCTGCCAGCCGAAGCCGGCCGAACCGCGCACCACCTGCACCACCGCGTTGCCTTGGGGCCGGTGTTCGGTGAACCGGTCACGGGCGTCGAAGAGTTCGCCGCAGCACTCGGCCCAGCTCTGTGCGAACGCCGCGGCGACACCGTCCACCGCCGGGCCCCGCACCTCGACGTGCGTGTCGCGCCACTCGTGCTCGTCGCGTGCGTCGCCGCACCATTCCTCGGCGATGCCCACCCCACCGGTGAACGCCACGCGCTCGTCCACGAGCAGCGCCTTGCGGTGGCAGCGATGGTTCTGCTTGAGCGGTGAGAGCGCCACCGGCTGCCGGAACCAGGCCACGCGCACACCGGCTTCGCGCATGTGCTCCAGCAGGTCCTTCTCGATCGTGCGGCTGCCGAACCCGTCCAGGAGCAGCCGGACCCGCACGCCGGCGCGGGCCCGCTCCGCCAGGGCCCGGGCGAACTGCCGGGCGATGTCGCCCTTCCAGTACACGAACGTCATCATGTCCACCGTGTGCTCGGCGGACCGCACGCTCTCCAGCATCGCGGGGAAGATCTCGTCGCCGTTGCGCAGGGCGACCAGGGAATTTCCCTCCGTCGCGGCGATGCCGATCAGCCGCTCCAGCCTGCGGCGCATTCGCAACGCGCGTTCACCGGCGGACCGGTCGGCGGACGCGGAGGGCGGGGAGGGCAGGGTGTGCTGTGACACGTCTTCGGGGCTCATCCATTCTCCGGCCGGCACACGAGGAAGCTCCGTACTGCCCGTCCTCGTCCGGCGGAGGTCGGCACAGCAGGGCGGACGGCGGCGGGCGGCACACCCCCTGGAGACGGTCACCGGGTCGGCCTTCCACTCGCCGAGCGAGCCCCGGGACCACGTATATCCCGCGCCGGTGAGGGCAAACGGCAGCTACGTCATAGCCCTTGGAGGTAATCGTGGCCATCGTCGGAATTGTCGCGCTCTGTGTCGTTCTCGCCGTCCTGGCATTCCTCCTGCCGCGTCTGTCCCGCGGGCCCGAACGCGGCACCCAGCGGGCCCTGGGCTTCGGCTCTCGCGCGGGAGGAAAGGCCCCCGGACCTCTGGGACGGCTGTTCAGCAAGCCGTTCCGCAGCAGTTCGAAGGCCGTGGGGCGCAGTGGTTCCGCCGGTCGCCGCGCGCGGGGCCGCCTGCCCTTCTGAACCCGGAGGCCCTCACGCACCGGGACGCCGTTGACACGTGCGGGCGCCGGTCCCGGCCCGCCCCGGTCACCGAACGACGCCCCGGCGCCCCACCGGCACGGCATCGCCGTGCTCTACCTCGGCCGCGTGGTCGAGGAGGGCGGGGCCGAGCAGGTGACCGGCGACTCCCGCCGCCCCTGCACCGAAACCCCGTTCTCCGCCACGCCCGGCCTGCTGGAACGTCCGGAGCACATCGTGCTGCACGGCCCCTGTGCCCTCGGCCACCGATCCGCCCTCAGGCTGCCTCTTCCGCACCCGCTGCTGGAAGGCGGACGCCGCGTGCACCACCGCTTTCCCCCGGTGGCCGACACGCCCGACGGCCATCGCCGGCACTGCGTACACCCGCAGCCCCCCGCCGAGGACGCCGTCGCGGCCGTCCCTGCCGGAAAACGCGGCAAGTGCCCCATAACAGCCGCCGGACGGTGCGCGGTCGGCCGTGTACCGTCCGGCGGTACCACCGACGGCGTCAAACGGGATCCGCGCACACCCCGAAAGAGTGGCGAACTGGAGTGCGTAACAAGCCTGTTGAGACGTAAGTTGTGGGGCAACACCCCCGCCGGCTGAACACGCCTGCCTCGGCTGAGAGACGGACCGTACCCATGAGCGACCCCGAGACGACGCCCGCAACCGCCGCACACCAGAAGATCGACACCTCGGTGCCGCATTCTGCCCGGATCTGGAACTACTGGCTGGGCGGCAAGGACAACTACCCCGTCGACGAGGAGGCCGGCGACGCGTACACCGGCGTCTTCCCCGGCATCGTGACCATCGCCCGCAGCAGCCGGGCCTTCCTGCAGCGCAACATCACCTATCTGGCCGCCGAGGCCGGCATCCGGCAGTTCCTGGACATCGGGACGGGCCTGCCGACCGCCGACAACACCCACGAGGTCGCCCAGCGCATAGCCCCGGAGAGCAGGATCGTCTACGTCGACAACGACCCGATGATCCTGGCGCACGCCCGCGCCCTGCTCTACTCCACTCCCGAGGGAGCGACCGCCTACGTCGACTCCAACGTGCTGGACCCGGAGCGCGTCCTGGCCGCCGCCACCGCGACACTGGACTTCTCCCGCCCCACCGCCCTCATCCTCAGCAACATCCTGGGCCACATCGCCGACCACGACGAGGCGCGCTCCATCGTGAAGCGGCTGATGGACGCGCTGCCGTCCGGCAGCTACCTGTCCATCAACGACGGTTCCCGGGGCTTCGACCCGGGGTTCGAGCAGGCCCAGGACGGCTACAACAAGAGCGGTGCCGTCCCGTACAACCTGCGGACCATCGAGGAGATCACCTCGTTCTTCGACGGCTTGGAGCTGCTGGAGCCCGGCGTCGTCTCGGTCACCCAGTGGCGTCCGGACGCCGACGCACCCGACGCGCGGATCATCGCCGAGCACGGCGGCCTCGCCCGCAAGCCGTGACGCCCTGACGGGGTCCGGGGTCGGGGTCACGGACCGTAGCGGCCCGTAACCCCAGCTCCGGCCCCGCGCGTACCGGCCCTCGCCCGCGCGCGGGCCCGGCGGGAACAGCACGACCCCCTCCGGTGTTCCCCGTGCGACGGGACGAAAGGCGGAGACGGTGCACGGTGAGTACAAGGTCCCCGGCGGCAAGCTGGTCGTCGTGGACGTCGAGGTGACGGACGGCGTCCTGCGGAACACACGGGTCGCGGGCGATTTCTTCCTCGAACCGGATGAGGCGCTGGACGCCGTGAACCACGCCCTGGACGGCGCCCCGGCGGACACGGACGCGGCCGGACTCGCCGCCCGGATCGACGCCGCGCTTCCCGAGGGGACCGTGATGTACGGGCTGACCTCGGCGGGCGTCGCCGTCGCGGTGCGCCGCGCGGTCGCCCGCGCCACCGACTGGTCGGACTACGACTGGCAGCTGATCCATGAGGGCCCGCAACACCCGGCGCTGCACATGGCGCTGGACGAGGTGCTGACGGCGGAGGTCGCCGCGGGCCGCCGTCCGCCCACGCTGCGGGTGTGGGAATGGGGCGGTCCCGCGGTGATCATCGGCAGTTTCCAGTCGCTGCGCAACGAGGTCGACCCCGAGGGGGCCGAGCGGCACGGCATCGAGGTGGTGCGCCGCATCTCCGGCGGCGGCGCGATGTTCGTCGAACCCGGCAACACCATCACGTACTCGCTGTCCGTGCCGGAAGCGCTGGTACAGGGCCTGTCCTTCCAGGACAGCTACGCCTACCTCGACGACTGGGTGCTCGGCGCCCTCGGCGACATGGGGATCAGGGCCTGGTACCAGCCACTGAACGACATCACCACCGACCAGGGCAAGATCGCCGGCGCCGCCCAGAAACGGATGGTCGGCCCGGACGGCGGCCCCGGCGCGGTGCTGCACCACGTCACGATGGCCTACGACATCGACGCCGACAAGATGCTCGACGTCCTGCGCATCGGCAAGGAGAAGATGTCCGACAAGGGCACCAGGAGCGCCAAGAAGCGCGTCGACCCGCTCCGCCGCCAGACCGGCCTGCCCCGCGAGACGGTCATCGAGAACATGATCGCCTCCTTCCGCGCCCGGTACGGCGTGTCCGCCGGCAAGGTGACCGGCCAGGAACTGGCCCGCGCCCGGGAGTTGGCGCGGACCAAGTTCACGACCCCTCAGTGGACCGCGCGCGTGCCCTGACCCGCCCGGTGCTCCCGACGGCCCGCTCCGCGCGCACCTGGCGACCGGCGCCGTGACGCCGCCACGACGCCTCAAATCGCCTGAACCCAGGGGAAGTACGGCAAAGCACCACCTCTCATGGCGCTCCCCTGTCACCCCGCGCCTACGGAGCGAGTTCGCACTTCCGCCCCACGGGGAAGCGTGTGAGACTGGCGTCCCGTCCGCAGTGCGGGCACCCTTCCGCACCGACCCCACGAGAAGTGCGACGTGCGTTCTTTTCCTCTGCCGATAACCCTGACCGCGCGCCTGTCCCCGGTGGTCGTCCTCGCCGCGGCGGGCTGGGCCCTGTCGTCCGGGTCCTCCTCCGAGCCGCAGGCCGCCGAGAAGAAGCAGCCGGAGACGACGGCGTCGCAGTCCGCCTCCGCCCCGTCGACGACGGCCGCACCGAAGACGTACACCGCCGCTCCCGCGCCCTGCGGCAGTGTCGCCGAGAAGACCGTCAATTCCCTTGTGCCGAAGGCGAAGGCGACCGGCAAGGAGATCAAGTCCACCGACTCCGCGCTGCGCCGGACCTGTTCGTGGAACGCGCTCGACGGCTACGAGTACCGCTGGCTGGACGTGTCCTTCGAGGTCCTGCAGTCGGACGACGCGGCCGAGAAGTCGTACCAGGGGCGGCTGAAGGACAGGAGCGGCGGAGGCGCGGTCCCCGGGCTCGGTGACGCCGCGTACTCGGTCGTGGACCTCGCCACCGAGGACAAGCAGGAGACCCGGGAGGGCGTGGTGGTGGTCCGCGCCTCCAACGCGCTGGTGGTCGTGACGTACAACGGCAGCGACTTCGAGTCGAAGAAGGCCCCCTCCACGGACGAGATCAACAAGGGCGCCATCAAGGCCGCCAAGGAAGCGGTGGCGGCCCTGCTGGCGGGCAAGAAGTAAGCAGGAGGTGTGTCCCGGCAGCCGGGACACCGGTCTCCGGGGCGCGGGTCAGCCGTTGAGCGCCGGGATCACGTGCGTCCCGTAGACGTCGATCACGGTCTCCGGGGCGTCGTGCATGTCGTAGACGGCGAACTGGTCGACGCCCAGCGCGCGGAGCGCCTTCAGCTTCTCGACGTGCCGCTCCGCCGTGCCGATCAGGCAGAACCGGTCGACGATCCGGTCGGGCACGAACGCGGTGTCGGGGTTGCCGCTGCGGCCGTGATGGGCGTAGTCGTAGTCCTGGCGGGAGGCGATGTAGTCGGTCAGTTCGTGCGGAACGACGCCGCTTTCGGCGCCGTAGCGGGCCACCAGGTCGGCGACGTGGTTGCCGACCATTCCGCCGAACCAGCGGCACTGTTCGCGCGCGTGGGCGAGCGCTCGTGGTGAGTCGTCCTCGGTGACGTAGGCCGGGGCGGCGACGCAGACGGTCACCTCGGCGGGGTCGCGCCCGGCGGCGACGGCGGCGTCCTTGACGGCCTTGACCATGGTCTCGGTGAGGTAGGGGTCGGCGAGTTGGAGGATGAAGCCGTCGGCCTCCTCCCCCGCCATCCGCAGTGCCTTCGGCCCGTACGCGGCCATCCACACGGGGAGCCGGGAGTCCTTCCCGATCCAGGGGAAGCGGACGACGGTGCCGCCGCCGAGGTCGGCCTCCCCGCCCTCGGCGAGGGTGCGGATGACCTTCATGGCCTCGCTCATGCGGGCCAGGGTGTTGGGCGCGCGGCCGGCGACCCGCATCGCGGAGTCGCCCCGGCCGATGCCGCAGACGGTGCGGTTGCCGAACATGTCGTTGAGGGTGGCGAAGGTGGAGGCGGTGACCTCCCAGGTACGGGTGCCCGGGTTGGTGACCATCGGGCCGACGGTCAGCGTCGTCGTCCGGGCCAGGATCTGGCTGTAGATGACGAACGGTTCCTGCCAGAGCACGGCGGAGTCGAAGGTCCAGCCGTGGGTGAAGCCGGCCTGTTCGGCGCGCTTCATCAGGTCCACGACCCGCGAGGCCGGCGGGTCGGTCTGCAGAACGAGTCCGAAGTCCATGCGCACCGCTCCTAGATGAGGTACTGGCAGGTGGACCGCGGGGTGTAGACGCCGTGTCCCGCGCGTCCGGTGTACTCCCGCTCGGTGATGACGGGTTCGCCGCGCGAGAGGACGGTCTCGACGCGGCCGGTGACGCGCTTGCCCTCATAGGCCGAGTAGTCGACGTTCATGTGGTGGGTCCCGGCGGAGATGACCTGCTCGGCGTGCGGGTCGTAGATCACGACGTCGGCGTCGGCGCCCGGCGCGATGGTGCCCTTCTTCGGGTACAGGCCGAACATGCGGGCCGGGGTGGCGCAGGCGATCTCGATCCAGCGGCGGCGGGTGAGGTGCCCGTCGACGACTGCCTGGTGGAGCAGGTCCATGCGGTTCTCGATGCCCGGCATACCGTTGGGGATTTTCGAGAAGTCGCCGCGGCCGAGGTCCTTCTGGCCGGTGAAGCAGAACGGGCAGTGGTCGGTGGAGACCACCTGGAGGTCGTTGGTGCGCAGGCCCCGCCACAGCGCGGCCTGGTGCTCCTTCGGCCTCAGGGGTGTGCTGCACACGTACTTGGCTCCCTCGAAGTCCGGTTCGGCGAGGTTGTCGGCGGACAGGAACAGGTACTGCGGGCAGGTCTCGCCGAAGACGTTCAGGCCCTCGTCGCGGGCCCGTGCCAGTTCGGCGACCGCTTCCGTCGCGGAGACGTGGACGACGTACAGCGGGGCGCCTGCGACCTGCGCGAGGCGGATGGCGCGGTGGGTGGCCTCGGCCTCGAGCAGGGCCTTGCGGACCTCACCGTGGTAGCGGGGGTCCGTCTGGCCGCGGGCCAGGGCCTGTTCGACGAGGACGTCGATCGCGATGCCGTTCTCGGCGTGCATCATGATCAGGCCGCCGTTCTCGGCGGAGCGCTGCATGGCGCGCAGGATCTGTCCGTCGTCGCTGTAGAAGACGCCGGGGTAGGCCATGAACTGCTTGAAGGAGGTGACGCCCTCCTCGACCAGTCGGTCCATCTCCTTGAGGGTGCCCGGGTTCACGTCGGAGACGATCATGTGGAAGCCGTAGTCGATGGCGCAGTTGCCCTCGGCCTTGGCGTGCCAGGTGTCCAGTCCCTCGCGCAGGGAGTGGCCGACGTTCTGCACGGCGAAGTCGACGACGGTCGTCGTACCGCCCCAGGCGGCGGCCCGGGTGCCGGTCTCGAAGGTGTCGGAGGCGAAGGTGCCGCCGAACGGCAGCTCCATGTGGGTGTGGGCGTCGACGCCGCCCGGCAGGACGTACTTGCCGGTGGCGTCGATGGTCCGGTCGGCGGTGAACGTCGGGGCGGTGAACGTCTCGGCGGCCGGGGTGCCCGAGGCGGCGAGGGCGGCGATGCGGCCGCCCTCGATCAGGACGTCGGCGTGGAGTTCGTCGGAGGCGGTGATGACGAGGCCACCCCGGATGACGGTACGGCTCATACGTGCACGCTCCGCTGGGTCGTGGTCGAAAGGTGCGGGTCGTTGGTGGCCGGTCGCGCCCACGCGACGGTAGCCGCCCCTCATCCCGGCCCCGCGCCCCTCGATGGCTTCGCCCCACACGGGGGGCGCGGGAAACCAGGGGTGGGCGTCGGGCCGCTACTGGAGGCTCCGCAGAGCGTGTTCGAGGATGGTGGCGCCCTCTTCGGCCTCCGTGACGGTGAGGGACAGGGGTGGGGCGATGCGCAGGGCGCTGGTGTTGTGGCCGCCGCCCTTGCCGATGAGCAGCCCGCCCCGGCGGGCCGCCTCCAGTACGGCGGAGGCGGCCCGCGGGTCGGCCTCGTCGGTGCCCGGTTTCGTCAGCTCGACGCCGATCATCAGCCCGCGCCCGCGGACCTCCCGTACGGCGGGCACCTGGGCGGCGACGGCCCGCAGGCGTTCGATGAGCAGGCCGCCGACCCGCCGGGCGTTGCCCTGGAGGTCGTGTTCGAGGAGGTGGGTGAGGTTGGCCAGGCCGGCGGCCATGGTGACCTGGGTGCCGCCGAACGTCGAAATGCTGTTGGAGTCGAGGCAGTTCATGATCTCGTCGCGGGCGACGACGCCGCCGATGGACATGCCGTTGCCGATGCCCTTGGCGAAGGTCACGATGTCGGGCGGTCCGTTTTGGGCGTGCGCCTGCCAGCCCCAGAAGTGGTCGCCGGTGCGGCCCCAGCCGGTCTGCACCTCGTCGGAGATCCACAACACGCCGTGGGCGTTCAGGACTTCGCGGAACGCCGCGTACAGCCCGTCGGGCGGTGAGGTGAAGCCGCCGACGCCCTGGACCGGTTCGGCGATCAGGGCCGCGGGCGGCCGCGTGTGACCGAGCAGGTCCTTGAGGTCGTCGACGCAGGCCGCGATGAACTCGTTGTCGCCGAGGGAGGCGTACGGGCCGCGAGTGCGCACGCCGCCGTGCACGTACAGGGTCTGCAGCGGGGACAGCGAGGTCGGGGACCAGCCGCGGTTGCCGGTGAGGCCGACGGCGCTGAAGGAGCGTCCGTGGTAGCTGTTGCGCATCGCCAGGACCGTGTTGCTGCGCCGGTAGGTGGTGGCGAGCAGCAGGGCGGTGTCGTTGGCCTCGGTGCCGGATGTGGTGAAGAAGACCCGGGCGTTCGGGATGCCGCTCAACTGGGCGATGCGAGTGGCGAGTTCCACCATCTGCCGGTTGAGGTAGAGGGTGGAGGAGTGGATGATCCGCCCGGCCTGCTCGGCGACCGCCTTGGTCACCTCGGGCAGGGCGTGGGCGGTCATGGTGGTGAGGATGCCGCCGAAGAAGTCGAGGTACCGGTTGCCCTCGGAGTCCCAGACGTGGCGGCCCTCGCCGTGGGTGATCTCGAGGGGTTCCTCGTAGTAGAGGGCGAGCCAGTCGGGCAGCACGGAGCGGTGGCGGCCCAGGAGGTCGTCGGTCACGGCCGCACCAGCCCCTCGTAGGCGTCGGGGCGGCGGTCGCGGTAGAACGCCCACTGCTGCCGCACTTCCTCGATGAGGCCGAGGTCGAGGTCCCGGACCACGAGTTCCTCCTTGCTGTCGCTGGCGACGTCGCCGACGAACTGTCCGCGGGGGTCGACGAAGTACGAGGTGCCGTAGAAGTCGTTGTCTCCGTACTCCTCCTGGCCCACACGGTTGATCGCGGCGACGAAGTACTCGTTCGCGACGGCCGCCGCCGGTTGTTCCAGCCGCCACAGGTGGGAGGAGAGGCCGCGGTGCGTGGCGGACGGGTTGTAGATCAACTGGGCTCCGTTGAGTCCGAGTTGGCGCCATCCCTCCGGGAAGTGGCGGTCGTAGCAGATGTAGACGCCGACCTTGCCGACCGCGGTGTCGAAGACGGGCCAGCCGAGGTTGCCGGGCTTGAAGTAGAACTTCTCCCAGAAACCCTTGACCTGCGGGATGTGGTGCTTGCGGTACTTGCCGAGGACGGTGCCGTCGGCATCGATCACGGCCGCGGTGTTGTAGTAGAACCCCGACTGCTCGACCTCGAACACCGGCACGACGATCACCATGCCTGTCTCCCGGGCCAGTTCCCGCATCCGGGTGACGGTCGGCCCGTCGGGCACGGGCTCAGCCCAGCGGTAGTGCTCGGCGTCCTGGACCTGACAGAAGTAGGGGGAGTTGAAGACCTCCTGGAACCCGATGATCTTCGCGCCCCGCCGGGCCGCCTCGCGGGCGTGCTCCTCGTGTTTCGCCAGCATGGACTCGGTGTCGCCGGTCCAGGTGGCCTGGACCAGGGCGGCACGTACGACGTTGGCCATGAGCTGCTCCTTCGACGCGACGTCAGCGCCTCTACGCCCGTAGAAACGGTCGTAGAGGGACGAACGTAAGCCTCTCGGGCGGCCTTGCCAAGACCATCGTCGTGAAACCGCGGAGTCGATCATGTTTCGCACTCCGGTGGGTGAGTTCCCGCCCTGAACCGGTCGCGCGACGCAAGGACGGCCCGCATACAGGACTCCGACTCACCCCCGGACCCGGGCCCGGCCCCGGCCCCCAGCCCCAGGCCCCAGGCCCCAGCTCAGGCAGCGGCCGACGGCACCACGGGCGGCGCGGCGGGCGGCGCGACCGGCGGCACCACGGGCGGCGCGACCGGCGTACAGCGGCCCGCCAGCTCGTCCATCGACAGGTCGAGCGCGCGGGCGAGGGCGACCACCGTGAAGAACGCCGGGGTGGGCGCCCGTCCGGTCTCGATCTTCCGGAGGGTCTCCGGAGAAATGCCGGCGCTCGCCGCGACCCGCGTCATGCTGCGGTCGCCGCGCGCCTCGCGCAGCAGCCGGCCGAACCGCTCGCCGCGTTCGCGCTCTTCGGGGGTGAGAGGGGTGCGCACCATGCCGCCATTCTAATACCGGTATAGTAATTGGCATGGTGGAGTTGAAGACCGACACAGCGATCGACGCGATGTACGAGACGGGCCAGGTTGTCGCGGACGCCCTGAAGGCCGTACGGAAGGCAGCCGGGGTGGGCGTGTCCCTGCTGGAGCTGGACGAGGTGGCCCGGGAGATGCTGCGCGGGGCGGGCGCGACCTCACCCTTCCTGGGCTACCTGCCCTCCTTCGCGCCGACCCCGTTCCCCGCCGTCATCTGCGCGTCGGTCAACGACGCGATCGTGCACGGCATCCCCGACGGTTACCGGCTGCGTGACGGTGACCTGGTCTCCATGGACTTCGGCGCGGAGCTGGGCGGCTGGGCCGGCGACTCGGCGATCAGTTTCATCGTGGGCACGCCCCGCGTGGACGACGTACGGCTGGTCGAGACCGCCGAGCGGGCCCTGGCGGCGGGCATCGGGGCCGCCGTGGTCGGCAACCGCATCGGGGACATCGCCCACGCGATCGGCACGGTGTGCCGCGCGGCGGGGTACGGCATCCCGGACGGCTTCGGCGGTCACGGCATCGGCCGCCGTATGCACGAGGACCCGGCGGTCCCGAACGAGGGCCGGCCGGGCCGGGGCATGCCCTTGCGGCACGGCATGGTCCTCGCGATCGAGCCCATGCTCGTGGGCGGTGGCACGGACGGCTTCCACGCCGCCTCCGACGGCTGGACCCTGCGCACCGACGACGGCTCCCGGGCCGCCCACGCCGAACACACCGTGGCCATCACCACCGCAGGCCCGCGCATCCTCACCGCCCGCTGAACGCGCCCCGGCGCGCGTACCGCCGACCGGTGCCGGACAACCCCGCCGGGGCACCCCACGGCCACCGGCAAGCGGCCGGGGCCCCCTTCCGCCCGACCTCCCGGCGAGGCTCCACCCTGCCGACCCCTGCCGAGCCCCCTCAAGCCCTCCCCAGCCCCCGGAACGTGCCCCGCGCGGTGGCGCGGCTCCGAGGTGCTGACCCGGAACGATCGTGCGAGGGTGTTCTCGATCGCGTCGCAGGCGGCGCCTCGCACCGCGGGGACACGCATGTGTGTAACCGGGAGACGGCCGGGCACTCGCGTCCGGACCGTACGTCGAGCAGTGAGTGCGCCCCGGGCCTCCTTCGGGTTCCCGGTTCCGCCCGGCCCAGGGGGATCCCGCGGGGGCGCCGGAACGGATGTCCATGAGCAGCGGGTTCACGGGTCCGGAGGGCTACGGCTCGGACCCCTTCGAAGAATTTTTCGCGCGTTTCTTCGGCGGGCCGCGCCCCCGGCAGGTCGACATCGGCCGGCTGCTGAGCCAACCGGCCAGAGAGCTGGTGCGGGGTGCCGCGCAGTACGCCGCCGAGCACGGCAGCCGGGACCTGGACACCCAGCACCTGTTGCGCGCCGCGCTGGCCACCGAGCCGACCCGTGGCCTGCTCAGCCGGGCGGGCGCGGACCCCGACTCGCTGGCCTCGGAGATCGACGAACGCTCCGGGCCCGTCCAGTACGGGCGGGACGACGCCCCGCCGCCGACGTCGCTCTCCCTCACCCCCGCCGTGAAGCGGGCTCTGTTGGACGCGCACGAGATGGCCCGGTCGACCGGGGCCGGATACATCGGCCCGGAGCATGTGCTCAGTGCCCTGGCCGCCAACCCCGACTCGGCAGCCGGGCACATCCTGGACGCGGCCCGGTTCGCCTCCGCCGGAATGCCGCCCGACGCACCGGACCCCGCGCAGCCCCGCACCGAGCGGCCCCGTACCGCGACGGGCACGCCGACGCTGGACAAGTACGGCCGCGACCTCACCGAGCTGGCCCGTGAGGGCCGCATCGACCCGGTGATCGGGCGGGAGGAGGAGATCGAGCAGACCATCGAGGTGCTCTCCCGTCGCGGCAAGAACAACCCGGTACTGATCGGTGACGCGGGCGTCGGCAAGACCGCCGTGGTGGAGGGGCTGGCGCAGCAGATCGTCGACGGGGACGTGCCCGACGTGCTGATAGCCCGGCGGGTGGTCGCACTGGACCTGACGGCCGTGGTCGCCGGGACCCGCTACCGGGGCGACTTCGAGGAGCGGATGACCACCATCGTCGACGAGATCCGCACCCACTCGGACCGGCTGATCGTCTTCATCGACGAGCTGCACACCGTCGTGGGCGCCGGGGGCGGCGGCGAGGGCGGTTCGATGGACGCCGGCAACATCCTCAAGCCGGCGCTGGCCCGCGGCGAGCTGCACATCATGGGCGCGACCACGCTGGAGGAGTACCGCCGGATCGAGAAGGACGCGGCGCTGGCCCGCCGCTTCCAGCCGATCATGGTGCCGGAGCCCACACCGTCCGACGCGATCGAGATCCTGCGCGGTCTGCGGGACCGGTACGAGGCCCACCACCAGGTCCGTTACACCGACGAGGCACTGGTGGCGGCCGTGGAGCTGTCCGACCGCTATCTCAGCGACCGCCATCTGCCGGACAAGGCGATCGACCTGATCGACCAGGCCGGCGCCCGTGTGCGGCTGCGGTCCCGGACCAAGGGCACCGACGTACGCGCCCTGGAGCAGGAGCTGGAGCAGCTGACCTGCGACAAGGACCAGGCGGTCGCCGACGAGAGGTACGAACAGGCGACCCAGCTGCGGGACCGCGTCGGCGAGCTGAAGGAACGTATCGCCGAGGTGGGCGGCGGGGGCCAGGTCGACGAGGGCCAGAGTCTGGTGGTGGACACCGAGGCGATCGCGGAGGTGGTGTCCCGGCAGACCGGCATCCCGGTCAGCCGTCTCACCCAGGAGGAGAAGGACCGGCTGCTGGGCCTCGAGGAGCATCTGCACCAGCGGGTCATCGGCCAGGACGAGGCGGTGCGGGTGGTCGCGGACGCGGTGCTGCGCTCCCGGGCCGGGCTCGCCAGTCCCGACCGGCCGATCGGCAGTTTCATGTTCCTCGGGCCGACCGGCGTCGGCAAGACGGAGCTGGCGCGGGCACTGGCCGAGGCCCTGTTCGGCAGCGAGGACCGCATGGTCCGCCTCGACATGAGCGAGTACCAGGAGCGGCACACCGTCAGCCGGCTGGTCGGTGCTCCGCCCGGGTACGTCGGCCACGAGGAAGCGGGGCAGCTGACCGAGGTGGTGCGCAGGCATCCGTACTCGCTGCTCCTGCTCGACGAGGTGGAGAAGGCGCATCCGGACGTCTTCAACATCCTGCTCCAGGTCCTCGACGACGGCCGGCTGACCGACGCCCAGGGCCGGACGGTGGACTTCAGCAACACCGTGATCGTGATGACGAGCAACCTCGGTTCGGATGCCATCACCCGGCGCGGTGGGACGCTGGGCTTCGCGACGGGCGGCGCGGACGCGGACGAGGAGGCGCGGCGGGAGCAGATCCTGCGGCCGCTGCGGGAGCACTTCCGGCCCGAGTTCCTCAACCGGATCGACGAGGTGGTGGTGTTCCGTCAGCTGACCGCCGAGGAGCTGCGGCGGATCACCGGTCTGCTGCTGGAGTCGACGCGGCGCGGGCTGCGGGGGCAGGGCGTCACGGTCGAGTTCACCGGGACGGCCGTGGACTGGCTGGCGCGGCGCGGGCATGAGCCCGAGTACGGGGCGCGGCCGCTGCGCCGCACCATCCAGCGGGAGGTCGACAACCAGCTCTCCCGGCTGCTGCTGGACGGCAGCGTCCGCAGCGGCGACCGGGTGACGGTGGACGCGGCGGACGGGAACCTCACGTTCCGGACCGGGACGGGAACCGGCGCAGTGGCAGGGAACGGCGCCGGTGCAGGAACCAGGACCGGATCGACGGCCGGGACCGGAGCCGGCGGCGGTTCGACGGCCGGCACCGACGACCCCGGCACCGGCCGCGAGGAGCCTCCGGCGCCCGAACCGCCCGGGCAGTGAGTGTACGGGCGCCCGTTCCCGCCGAGGGTACGGGCGCCTTTCCTCCGAGCGGGCCTACGGCTTACCTCGTCGGGCGCACCACCATCGCCGAGCCGCCGCCTCGGCGGGTCTTCTCCGCCGCGGCGACCCATCGGCCGTCCGGCAGCCGTTGCACGGCGGTGGTCGCGCCGATCTCCGGGGTGGCCTGGAAGGAGTGCCCGATGGCCTCCAGCTTCCGCCGTGTCGCGCTGTCGTACAGGCCGGGTTCGAGGTCCGTGCGGGCCGTGTTGCGCTGGCTGGCGCGCGGCGCGGCGATCGCGTCGACCAGCGGCAGGCCACGGTCGAGGAAGCCGGTGAGGGTCTGCAGCACGGTGGTGATGATGGTCGAACCGCCGGGCGAACCGAGCGCCACGACCGGACGGTCGTGCCGGTCGAGCACGATCGTCGGGGCCATCGAGGACCGGGGCCGCTTGCCGGGACCCGGCAGGTTCGGGTCGTGGACGGCCGGGTTCGCCGGGGCGAAGGAGAAGTCGGTCAGCTCGTTGTTGAGCAGGAACCCGCGGCCCGGCACGGTGATGCCGCTGCCGCCGGTCTGCTCGATGGTGAGCGTGTAGGAGACCACGTTGCCCCACCGGTCGGCGGTGGTGAGGTGCGTGGTGCTCTCGCCCTCGTACGTCGTCGGGGCCGTGGTGCCGCCGGCCGCGCAGGCCGCGGGGTCGCGCGGGTCGCCGGGGGCGAGCGGGCTGGTGAGGACGGCGTCGTCCTGGATGAGGCACTCACGGGAGTCGGCGTACCGCTGGGAGAGCAGTTCCTTCGTCGGTACGTCCTCGTGGGCGGGGTCGCCGACCCAGCGGCCCCGGTCGGCGAACGCGATGCGGCTCGCTTCGATGAGGCGGTGCAGATAGCGAGCGTCGTCGGCCCGGGACAGGTCGGTCCGCTCCAGGATGTTGAGGGCCTCGCCGACGGTGGTGCCGCCGGAGGAGGAGGGCGCCATGGCGTAGACGTCCAGGCCGCGGTACGACGTCTTCGTGGGCGGCTGGAACTTGGCGCGGTACGCCGTGAGGTCCCGGGCGGACAGCTCGCCGGGGCGGGCGTTCCAGCCGGAGTCCGGGTCCACGGGCGGCTCGTTGACCGTGTTCACGATGTCCCGGCCGATGCCGCCCCGGTACAGCGCGTCGACGCCCTTCCTGCCCAGCTCCGCGTAGGTGCGGGCGAGATCGGGGTTCTTGAAGGTGGTGCCGACGACCGGGAGCTCACCGCCGGGCAGGAACAGCTCGGCGGTGTCGGGGAAGTGGCGGAAGCGGCTTTCGTTGGCGGCGGTCTGGGCGCGGAAGGTGCTGTCGACGGTGAATCCGTCGCGGGCGAGCTTCTCGGCGGGTCCCAGGACCGTCCGCAGGGATGTACTGCCCCACATGTCGAGTGCCCGCTGCCAGGTGGCCGGTGTGCCCGGGGTGCCGACGGCGAGGCCGCTGCTGACGGCTTCGGCGAAGGGGACGGGGGTGCCGTTCTCCAGGAAGAGGCCGGAGTCGGCGGTCAGCGGGGCGGTCTCGCGTCCGTCGATCGTCCGCACGGTGCGGGACCCGGCGTCGTAGTGGACGAAGTAGCCGCCTCCGCCGATACCGGCCGAATAGGGCTCGGTGACGCCCAGGGCGGCGGCGGTGGCGACGGCGGCGTCGACGGCGTTGCCGCCCTTCCTGAGGACCTCGATGCCGGCGGCGGAGGCGTCGGCATCGACGCTGGAGACCGCTCCGCCGTGGCCGACGGCCACCGGGGTCTTGGCAGGGGTCCGGCCGGGCCCGCCGCCCTGCGTGGCGGCCGAGGACGGCGCTGCCGCTCCCGACGAGACCACGACGGCGGTGACCGCCAGAACCGTCAGTTTCCGTCCGACACGATGACGCATCCGCACCTCCGTTGAAGGGCTGTCCGCGCAGCCTAGTTCATCGCCATGTCCGCGTCAGGAACCTCACGGGGCGTGCCGCCGCGGCCTCCCGGACGCCCTTCACCCGGACGCCTCGAACACGAGTTCGCCCGAGCTCGCCAGCATGCGCGCCCATGAGTGACGACATACGCAACATTGTTCTGGGTGTGGTCGCCTCCGGCCTCTTCTCCGCGCTGGGCTGGATCGCCCGTACCCACCTGTGGAAGCGCAAGCTCCGGCGCAAGCAGGCCTTCTTCGGGCTGCCGGACACCTCCGAGTCGCTCCTCGTCGTCAACCGCGATCCGGCCACGGCGGAACCGGCCGTGCACCGCTTCGACGTGTTCTCGCTGCTCGAGCTCTCGGCACTGATCAAGGACTGCGGGTCGCATGTCCAGGTGGTCACGCAGGACGCGGCCCACCAGGGTTTCGGCGAGCGCACGGAGTTCTGCGTGGGGGGACCCGCGTCGAACGGTCGCGTTTCTCCGCGGCACCCACAATGGATGCAATGGTCAACGGCTTGAGGCTCACCTACGGGTTGTTGAAGAAGAAGGCCGCCAGTCGGCGCGTCACCGGGCTACGCCACAGCTCGGCGTCCGCCCCGGCACCTTGACGGTGATCACACCCGTGGGTGCGGAACTCCCACGCCGGACGGCCGGTCCACGCCGAGGCAGTCGGCGATCTGTGCGGCGCGGGTGGGGTATGCCGGTTGGCCCTACCGGAGCCCTGGGCCACCGGCTCCCCCGGGCTCGTCCTGCCCGACGGGCACGAGGAGGGTGAAGCCGGCCGGGCGGCGGCTGGTCAGGGAGAGCCTGCCACCCAGGGACACGGCCAGGTCGTGGGCGAGGGCCAGGCCGATGCCCTCGCCCGCACCATCGCCGGTGTGACCGCGGTCGAAGAGCCGGGTCGTGTCGCCTTCCACCTCCCCCTCGTCGGTGACGTCGAAGGCGAGGGCGTCGTCGAGGTCCCGGACGGTGAGACGGACCGTGCCGCGGCCATGGACGCGCGCGTTGTCCAGCAGGATCTCGAGGATCTCGGCGACGAGGGTTCCGGGTACGCGTACGTCGTCCGGCGCGTCACGTCTCTCGCACTCCAGGCGCCTGCCGTCGCCGGCGAACAGCCCGTGCCAGCGCGCCTCGGTCTCCCGCAGCAGACACGACAGTTCGGTGTCCACGGGGGCGGGGCCCGGCAGGCCACGGGAACGGGACAGCCGCAGCACCTCCTCCACCGTGCCGTGCAGCCGGCGAGTGGTGGCCAGCGCCTCCTCCAGGGCGGGGCGCAGCCGGGCGTCGTCGTCCTGGGCGAGGCCTGCCTCCAGGGTGAGTTGGAGTCCGGTCAGCGGGGTGCGCAGCTGGTGGGAGGCGTTGGCGGTGAAGTCCCTCTCGTGTCGCAGGAGTTCGGTCAGGCTGTGCAGCATCTCGTTGTGGGTGCGGGCCACCTGGTCGATCTCGGCGATGCTGCTGGGCGCGGCGCGTGCGCCGAGATCGCCGGCGGTGACGGCCCGGCTGTGGCGGGAGAGGTCCTCCAGCGGCCCGGCCAGCAGGCGCGCCTGGCGGCGGGCGACCAGGACGGCCACGGTCAGGGCGAGCGCGCAGGCGCCGGCGAGGACGGCCCACACGGCGAGGACGCGGTCGCGTACGGCATCGGCGGGCGAGGAGGCGCGTACCACGCCGATGGTCTGCTCGGCGTGCGAGACCGGCACCACGACCACCAGGTCACCGCCCGAGCGACCGCGCACCACCGTCGCGCCGAGGGCCTCCCGCACGGCCGCGTCACCGGTCCTGGGGCCGCTGCCCGCCCTGAGGCGCAGGTGGGTGTCGTACAAGCCGAGGTGCCCTCCGGCCGGCGACGCGGGCAGTTCCACCGGGTCGCCGGTCGTGTAGTCCGGACTGACGCGCACGGCACCCGACAGGGCCGCCCGCTCCAGGGTGTCACGCTGGTCGGCGTACAACGACGACCTGATGGCCAGGGCCAGCGGGACGGCCAGGAGGACCACGGCGACCAGGGCGGCGGTGAGGGCGACTCGCACCACACGCTGTCTCATGCCTTCATCCTGCGGGCCGTCGGCCTGCTCGGAGGCGATGCGCCACGCACTTTTGCCGTCGTCTAACCGTCGGCGTGCCCGGCCTTAACCGGCTGCTTCCTAGCGTCGATGCCATGACCGATCTCCGGTCGCAGGCTTTCCGGGAGGGCAGTGGTCATGGTACATGCACGTACGTCCGCCGCAGTCGGGCTGGCGCTGATCGCGGCGGTGACCGCCGGGTGTTCGGGCGCCGGCTCGCACTCAGGGTCCACCACGTCCTCTGCCTCGGCAGGTGGTGGCAACGCCCACGCGAATCCCGCGCCCACGGAGTCGAATCCGCCCGGCGACATCCCCGACAACCAGGTGTACGTGGCCTACCGGCCGACCAGCGGCTTCACCGGCTTCACGGTGAAGGTTCCGGAGGGCTGGGCGCGCACCGACAAGGGCACCACGACCGTGTTCACGGACAAGCTGAACACCGTCCGGATCACCGCGGGGACCGCCTCCGCCGCGCCCACGGTCGGGTCGGTCACCCACACCGTCGTACCCCAGCTCAAGGCCCACGTCGCACAGTTCGCCAGTCCCAAGGTGTCGGAGGTGACCCGGCACGCCAGCCGCGTCGTCCGGCTGACCTACGAGGGCGACTCCGTCAAGGACCCGGTCACCGGCAAGGTGGTGCGGGACGCTTTCGAGCGGTACGCCTTCTACCGGCACGGACATGAGGTGGCTCTGACGCTGTCCGGGCCGGTCAACGCCGACAACGTCGACCCGTGGCGGATCGTCAGCGACTCCTTCGCGTGGCGGTGACCGTCATGCCCACTCGGTCGTACGACGATGACGTGCTCGCCGCCCGCGAGCTGTACCGCTTCTACCGTGCCGGCGAGGAGGAGACGCTCGCCCTGCGCGGGGTCTCGTTGCGGGTGGGCTGGGGCGAGACGGTCGCCGTCGTCGGGCCGTCCGGGGCGGGCAAGTCCACCCTGCTGGCGTGCCTGGCCGGGCTGGACGAACCCTCGGGCGGCGAGGTCCGCGTGAACGGCGTCCGCGTCAGCCACCGTCCCGAGACCGAGCGTGCCCGGCTGCGCGCCCAGCACATCGGCGTCCTGTTGCAGACCCGCAATCTGCTTCCGCACCTGACCGTGCGCGACAACATCCGCCTGGCCCAGCGGGCCGTGCGCGGCCGTCCTGCCAAGGCCGCCGGGGAGCTGCTGGAGCGGGTGGGGCTCGGGCAACGGTCGCGGGCGCTGCCGCGGCAGCTGTCGGGCGGCGAACTGGCGCGCGCGGGGCTGGCGGTCGCGCTGGCCAACTCCCCGGCGGTGCTGCTGGCCGACGAGCCGACTGGCGAACTCGACAGCGGGACCGAGCAGTTGGTGCTGCGCATGCTGCGGGAGCGGGCCGCAGAGGGCTCAGCCGTGCTGATCGTCACGCACAGTCCGGAGGCCGTCCGGATCGCCGACCGGGTGATCGTCCTGGACGACGGACGCGCCCGGGAACCACGGGAGGTGAGCGATGGCCGGCACTGACGTGCTCGTCACCTGCCGGGACGCCGCGCTGACCTTCGGGCGGGGCCCGACGGCGGTCGTGGCGGTGCACGGCGCGAACCTGAGCATCACGCCGGGAGACCGGCTCGCGATCGTGGGCCCGTCCGGCTCGGGGAAGTCGTCGCTGCTGCATCTGCTGGCCGGGCTCGAACGCCCCACCAGTGGCACCGTCACCTGGCCCCACCTCGACGGACCGGACGACATCGGCCTGGTCTTCCAGGCCGACAGCCTCGTGCCCGCCCTCGACGTCGCGGAGAACACCGCGCTCCCGCTGGTGCTCGCCGGTCATCCGGAGACACAGACCCACCATCCGGTCACCGAGGCCCTCGGCCTGGTCGGCGCCGCCGCCCTTGCCGAACGGCTGCCCGAGGAGATCTCCGGCGGCCAGGCCCAGCGGGTCGCCGTGGCCCGTGTACTGGCCCAGCAACCAGGCCTGATCCTCGCCGACGAGCCCACCGGCCGCCTCGACCACGCCACCGGCGCCCGCGTCCTGGACACCCTGCTCACGGCGGCCGAACGCACGGGCGCCGCTCTCGTCGTCACCACCCACGACCCGGCCGTCGCCGCCCGCCTCACCACCCGGCGGGCCATGCGCGACGGACGGCTGCTCGCACCGGAGGACGCATCATGATCACCTCGTGGGCGGGCGGCCTGGCCCGCCACCGCGGCGGACGGCTGCTGGCCGCGATGGCCGGCATCGCGCTCGCCGTCGCCCTGATCGCCTCGCTCGGCTCCTTCCTCACCGCCTCGAAGGCGACCATGACCCAGCGCGCCATTCATTCGGTCGCCGTGGACTGGCAGGTCGAGACACAGCCCGGCGCCAACCCGCACACCGTGCTCTCGCTGGTGCGCAAGACCCCCGGCGTCGAGACCGCCCTGCCCGTCGGCTACGCCCACACCACCGGCTTCACCGCGCGCGTCCAGGGCAGCACGCAGACCACCGGCGCCGGCGTCGCCCTCGGCCTCCCGCCCGGCTACCGAGGCGTGTTCCCCGACGAGATCCGCACCCTCTCCGGCTCGCCCACCGGCGTGCTGCTCGCTCAGCAGACGGCCTCCAACCTGCACGCGGCTCCCGGCGACACCGTCAGCATCCGGTTGCCGGGCGCGGGACAGCGGCAGGTCCGGGTGGACGGCGTGGTCGACCTGCCCCAGGCCGACTCCCTGTTCCAGAAGGTCGGCGCCCCCACCCAGTCCCAGCCGACCGCACCCCCCGACAACGTCATCCTCCTGCCCGCCGGCCGATTCGCCTCCCTCACCCGCGGTGCCACCGATCTCTCCACCCAGATCCACGTCGCCGGCTCCGCGAAACTGCCCTCCGACCCGGCCGCCGCCTTCACCGCCGTCACCGGCGCCGCCCACCACCTCGAGGCCAAGTCCTCCGGTGCCGCGCTGGTCGGCAACAACCTCGGCGCCGCTCTCGACTCCGCCCGCCAGGACGCCCTCTACGCCCAGCTCCTCTTCCTCTTCCTCGGCGTGCCCGGCGCCGTGCTGGCCGGGGCGCTGACCGCCGCGGTCGCCTCGGCGGGTGGCCCAAGGCGCCGTCAGGAACAGGGCCTGCTGCGGCTGCGCGGACTGCGGCCCCGCCAGATCACCGCGCTCGCGGGCCTGGAAGCCGGACTGGTGGGTGTCGTGGGCGGACTCGGCGGCCTCGGGATCGCCGCACTGACCGGGCGCCTCGCCTTCGGCGCCGCCTCCTTCGGCGCGAGCGCGGGCTCCTGGACCGTCTGGTACGGCATCGCTTTCGTCCTCGGTGCCGCCGTGGCCGCCGGTGCCGTCCTCGTCCCCGCCCTGCGCGACATGCGCTCGGCCACCGTCGCCGACACCCGCAAGGAGGCCGGAGTACGGTCCGTCCGCTCGCCCTGGTGGATGCGCTACGGCCTCGATTTCGCGCTGCTGATCGGCTCCTGGCTGGTCTTCCGCGCATCGTCCGGCAACCAGTACGCCCTCGTCCTCGCCCCCGAGGGCGTGCCCACCCTCTCCGTCTCGTACTGGGCCTTCCTCGGCCCAGCCCTGCTGTGGATCGGCGCCGCCCTGCTGGTGTGGCGCCTGACCCTGCTGGCCCTCGCCCGCGGCCGCCCTGTCCTGGCCCGCCTCGCCCGTCCGCTGACCGCCACCCTCGCCGGCACCACGGCGGCCGTGCTGTCCCGGCGTCGTCGCCCACTGGCCCGCTCCGTGGTGCTGCTCGCCCTCGCGGTGTCCTTCGCCGTCTCGACCGCCGTCTTCAACGCCACCTTCCACCAGCAGGCCGAGGTCGACGCCCGGCTGACCAACGGCGCCGACGTCACCGTCACCGAACCGCCCGGCGCCCACCTCCCGCCCGGCGCCGCGAACACGCTGAAGGTCTCCGGCGTACGCCACGTCGAACCGCTCCAGCACCGCTTCGCCTACGTCGGCTCCGACCTCCAGGACCTCTACGGCGTCCGCCCCGGCACCATCGCGCAGGCCACCTCGCTGCAGGACGCCTATTTCGCCGGCGGCACCGCACACCAGCTCATGCGGAAGCTGGCCCAGCGTCCCGACAACCTCCTGGTCAGCGTGGAGACCGTCCACGATTTCCAGCTCTCCCCCGGCGACACCGTCAACCTTCGCATCCAGGACGCCCGCACCAAGGCCCTGCGCACCGTCCCCTTCCACTACGCCGGCATCACCAAGGAGTTCCCCACCGCCCCCAAGGACAGCTTCTTCGTCGCCAACGCCGACTACGTCGCGAAGGCGACCGGCAGCGACGCGGTGGGCGCCTTCCTGCTCGACACCGGCGGCACCCACCAGAAGCAGATCGCCGACAAGTTGCGCCACCACTTGGGCACCAGCGCCACCGTCACCGACCTCACCCAGACCCGCGGCACCGTCGGCACCAGCCTCACCTCCGTCGACCTGGCCGGGCTGACCCGCATCGAACTCGGCTTCGCCGTGCTGCTGTCCGCCGGAGCCGGCGGACTCGTCCTCGCTCTCGGGCTCGCCGAACGCCGCCGCACTTTCGCCATCGCCACCGTCCTCGGCGCCCGCAGCCGCCAACTGCGCGGCATGGTCCTCACCGAGGCCCTCCTGCTGACCGCCGGCGGCCTGGCAGGCGGCGCCCTCATCGGCTGGGCCCTGTCCGAGATGCTCGTGAAGGTCCTCACCGGCGTCTTCGACCCACCGCCCGCCAGCCTCTCGGTACCCGCCGCCTACCTGATCCTGACCGCGGGCGCCGCGGTGGCCGCCGTACTGGCCGCCGCCCTCAACGGCATCCGCAGCGCCGGACGCCCGGCCGTCGAGGAACTACGCGACCTTTGACATCCTCCCCTCCCTTCAGGGGAGGAGATTCCTGGCTCAGGCCGCCTCCGGGAGCAGCGCCCCCAAAGGTCTTACGCCCTCAGCACCAGCCGGGTTGAGACCAGCCCGGACCAGCATCACGCGGGCGGAGTTCTTGTCCCTGGAGGATACGACTCCGCACGCGGTGCAGGTGTAGGTACGTTCCGAAAGAGGAAGTGCGTGCTTGGTTCTCGCTCCGCACGACGCGCAGTCCATGGTGGTGTGCGCGGGGTGCACGAGGCGGACGTCCCGCCCGTGCTTGCGGCCCATTTCGAGCAGGGCCGTCTTGGTGGCGCCGATGGCGGCGTCGGCCGCCTTGCGCGCCATGGTGGTCTTGGCGAGGAACTTCGGCCGGAAGTCCTCCACCGCGATGGCGTCGTGGTCGGCCACGACGCGCTTGGCCCACTTGCGGGCGGTGTCCTGCCGCTGCCGCGCAACCTTCTTGGAGACCTGCGCGGCTTGCCGTTGTGCCTCGCGGTAGCCCTTGGACGCGGCCTGCCCCCTGGCGGGGCGGCGGCGGGCCATCATCCGCTGATAGCGGGCGAGACGCTGCGCGGCCCGCTTGCCGTGTTCGGCGTGCGGGAGGTCGTGCGCGTTTGATGTGGTGGTGGCGGTCTCCTTGACGCCCCAGTCGACACCGAGGACGGCGCCGGTTTCGGGGAGCGGTTGCACCTGGGCGGCGACGACGAACGACGCGTACCAGTGGCCGAGGCTGTCCCGGTACACCCGCACCGACGACGGAGCGGACGGCAGTTCACGCGACCACACCACCGTCACGGCAATGCCGCCCGCGAGGTGCAGACGGCCGTCCTTGAGACGGAAGCCGCGGGTGGTGCAGTTCAGCGTCGGCTCGGCGTCACGCTTCCGCTTGTGCCGGGGCATGCCCGCGCGCTGCTTCACCGGCAGACGGCACTCAATGTCCTTCAGGGCCTTGGAGCGGGACTTGGCGAAGTCTCGGATCGTCTGCTGCTGCGGGACGCTCGCGCCGTCCCGCAGCCACGGCAACTTGCTGCGGGCCTCGGTCAGCATCTTGTCGAGCTGCGCCGGACCGCACGTCAGCTTGTCGTCGGGGTGCGCATTGTTGTGGGCGTGCACCTGCCGGGACTTGGCAACGCATTCGTTCCACACCCACCGGCAGCGGTCCCACTCGGCAAGGAGCGCGATGCGGGCGGTCGACGACACGCGAAGCCGGTAGGTGTACCGGGCGCGCCCGGTATCCTTGGCCATCCGTAGCATCGCCATGGCATCATTCTAGCATGGCTGATGAGAAAAGAATCTCCCTACGACTCCCAACCGACCTGCACGCACGGCTGGTCGAACAGGCTCGTGCGGACCGGCGGTCCCTCAACTCCGAGATCATCCACCTGCTTGAGGTCGCCCTCACCAACACGGGTGGAGACGACCAATCGCCCTGACGGCGATTCGTCCTTCCTTGCCCTGCTCCGCAGGGGTCCGATTCCTCCCCGGCCTGAAGTCCGGGGCATCCTCGGAGGTATCCGGTGACCGCGCCGCACCGCACCGGCGGGCCGGCCGCCCTGCCCGCTCCTAGGCTGTCGACCATGCGCACCCCCGCCACCGCCGACCTCGGCCGCCCGCGTGTCCTGGTCGTCGAGGACGACGACACCATCGGCCGCCATCTGGAGACCGGCCTGCGCGGCAACGACTACGCCCCCGTCTGGAGCCGCACCGGGTCCGCCGCCCTGGCCGAGGCCGCGCGGACGCCCTACGACGTCCTGCTTCTCGACCTGGGTCTGCCCGACATGGACGGCCTCGACGTCGCCCGTACCCTGCGCGCCGGCCATCCCGACCTGCTGATCGTCGTCCTCACCGCCCGCACCGACGACATCGACGTGATCGCCGGGCTGGACGCCGGAGCCGACGACTACCTCGTCAAACCGTTCAGCCTCTCCGTGCTGCTCGCGCGGCTCCGGGCCCATCTGCGCCGTCGTGTCGTCGCCGCACCGTCGCAGGAGCCCGTTCGCCTGGCCGACCTCGTCCTGGACGTCTCGGCCCGCCGTTGCACCCTCCACGGCCAGGACATCGTCCTGCGGCCCAAGGAGTTCGACCTCCTGGCCGTCCTTGCCCGGCACGCGGGCGAGGCCGTCTCTCGCGAGACGCTGATGGGCGAGGTCTGGGACGAGAACTGGTTCGGCTCCACCAAGACCCTCGACGTCACCATGGCCGGTCTGCGCCGCCGCCTCACCGAGGCCGCCGGCGTCTCCGCCCGACTGCCCCGAATCACCACCCTGCGTGGACATGGCTACCGCCTGGAATCCTGACGGCCGCGCCCGTCCTTCCCGGCCGCCACTCGTCGGCTCAGTCCATGTCGGCGGCCCGCTCGGCGGCGAGCCGGACGATGCCGCGGGGAGCGCGGAGGGCGGCGAGTTCGGCGGCGGCCGAGAAGTAGTGGTGGCGGGCCCGGTTGTGGGCGGGTTCATGGGCGAACAGGACCTCACGCTCGGCCGCTCCCGGGCTGCGCGGCATCGAGGTGGTGACGACGATGGGATGGGGCCACCCCGGCAGGACGTACGCATCCGGGTGGGGCGAGTCGACGACGCACAGGTCACCGGCGGCGACGCAGGCACCCGCCGGCGCCGGGACCGAGGCGATGAGGACCCACAGCGCGGTTGCCGGGGGCCAGGCGGTCGAAGGTTCGGCGGACCGGCATCGGCGCGAGGAAGGGCAGGGCAGGCGGTACCAGCAGCAGGGCGGTCATCGCTCGTCATTCTCCAGGAGCCGGCGCAGGAACCGCTCGTCGCCGGGGCTGAGCTGGGCGACGAAGCGAGCCAGGACCGTCTCCCGGTCGGTGCCCCGGTCGAGTTCGGTGTGCATGCGCCGGGCGGTCAGGCCAGGAGCGTCCTGTACGGGGAAGTAGGCGTAGCCGCGCCCCTGCCGCTCACGGCTGACGACGCCCTTCTCGTGCAGACGGGTCAGTATCGTCGCCACCGTCGTCCGGGCCAGGCCGGAACCGAGTCCGGTCTGCACCCGCCCTGGCGTGAGCGGGGCCCCGGCGGCCCACAGCGCGGCCATGACGGCGGCTTCGAGCTCGCCGGCCGGCCGCCTCCCATCCCTCGCGTCGGTCATGGGAACGTTCCTCACTCCGCCGTCGTCTACAGTTCAGTGGACCGTCTACAGGATTGTAGTCACTGCCGGGTGCCGTCGTTCCGCCGCATCCGACGGCCGGAAGAACGACGAAAGGACTCTCGACGATGACCACAGCCATGCAGTTGTCGTCGCAGCTCGCCGTCAATGTGCTGGATGCCCGGTCGCTGCTGTCCGCCTTCGGTGTGCTGGGCGTGGGTGTGGTGTTGTTCGCCGAGACCGGGCTGCTGATCGGTTTCTTCCTCCCGGGCGACTCACTGCTGTTCACGGCCGGTCTGCTGTGCACCGGCACCGCCGGCCACGGCCTGAAGCTGTCGCTCGGCCCGCTGCTGGTCGCCGCGGCGGTGGGCGCGCTGGCGGGCTCGCAGTGCGGATATCTCCTGGGCCGAAGAGCGGGCGGCTCCCTGCTCGCCCGCAGCCGCTCGGTCCGGCTGCACGAGGGGGCGGGACGGGCTGAGGATCTGCTGCAGCGCTACGGGTATGCGAAGGCAATCGTCCTGGCCCGCTTCGTTCCGGTGGTGCGCACGGTCCTGAACCCGATGGCGGGCGCCCTGCGGGTTCCGGTGCGGACGTTCACCCTCTGGCAGGTGACCGGCGGACTGGTGTGGAGTCTGGGTCTCACCCTGGCGGGATACGCGCTGGGCTCCTCCGTACCGAACGTGGACCGGTATCTGCTGCCGATGGTCGCGGTGGTCGTAGCCCTGTCGCTGATTCCACTCGCCTCCGAGGTGTACCGCTCACGGCGTGACGCGAAGGCGAAGGAGGAACGCGGATGATCCTCGCTCTCGACGGCTCATCGGTCGACGGCTCGGCCTACACCGACGTGGTACACCTCGCCCGACACGCTCCGGTGTGGCTGGACGACACCGTGTCGGCATGGTCGACGTACGGGCTGGCCCTGTTCGCGGTGCTCATGACCATCGGCTGGTGGCACGCCCGGCGGATGGGCGCCACCGCGTCGGTGAGGGCACTCGCCGTGCCATTCGTCGTGGTCGTGGCCTACGGAGTGGACACGGCGCTGAAACTGCTGGTGCGCGAGGACCGGCCCTGCCGGAGCCTACGGGTGGCCACGCTGGAGGCGTGTCCGGCACCCGGCGACTGGTCCTTCCCCAGCAACCACGCGGCTATCGCCGCCGCGGCGGCCGTCGCCCTGTTGTTCGTCTCCCGCCGGCTCGGCGCGGTCGCCGTCGTGGCCACCGGTGCGATGGCGGCCTCGCGGGTCTGGGTCGGCGCGCACTACCCCCATGACGTGGTGGCAGGGGTCGTGGTGGGCGCTCTGGCCGCTCTCCTCGTCATGTCGGCACTGCGCAGGCGTGCGGGGGCACTGACCCGGCGGCTCACAACCACCCGCCTGCGACCACTGCTGACGACGTCATGAAGCGCGGCGGCGTCGCCGCACTGGCCGGCATCTGCGGGCTCGGCGCGTGGACGGCGTTCGGTGTGCTGACCATGGTCGTGGTGGGCCGCGACGGCACACCGCTGTTCGTGGACAGTGACCTTCTCTCGTGGTCCGTCGGCCACCGGCCTGACGTGGCGGTCGCCCTCGCCCGCGTGCTGACCGCCACCGGGACGGGTGTCGTCCCGTTCTCGCTGGCCGCGCTGGCCGGAATCATCGCGGGACGCACCCTCCGGCAGCGCGCGCTCGCCGTCGCGCTCTGTCTGGCCTGCCTCTGGGCCGGCCAGGCGCTGCGGTACGCGGTGATGGCGCTCGTCGCCCGGCCGCGGCCACCCCAGGCGGACTGGGCCACCTATGCCTCGGCATGGGCGTTCCCGTCCGGTCACACCACCACGGCGGCCCTCACCGCGGGACTGCTGATCATCGCCGTCCGCGTGCGCGGCCCGCGGGGCAGGACTCCGCTCACCCTGGTCATCGGCGGCTGGGGTGCGCTGGTCGGGCTGACTCGCGTCTACCTCGGGGTGCACTGGTTCACCGATGTCGTCGGCGGCTGGCTGTTCGCCCTCGGCTGGCTGGGCGTGTGCCTGTGCGCCGTGGCCTGCTGGCTGCCCGAGCGATAGACCCCCGGTACGACGGCCACGGACACATCATGTGGGACGACAGGACCGATGAGCACAGCGGGAAACCGAACGGATACGGCACGGGAAGAGACGGCCATCGCACGGGAGCAGAGGGAGGGCCCTGCGCCGGACGATCCTGGTCGTCGAGGACGATCACGCCCTGCGTGACGTGCTGTTGCGCGGACTGCGCGATGAGGACGTCGACATCGTCCCCGCGCCGGACGGCGCCACCGCCCTGCGCCTGGCCGCCTCCGACATCTCCGCCGCCGTGCTCGACATCGGCTTGCCCGACGCCGGCGGCCGGGGCGTGTGCCAGGCGATGCGCGCCAACAGGTCCCCGTCCCCCGTCATCCTCATGACTGCCCATCACCGGCAAACCGACCGGCTGTCCGATTGGTCAGCCGGAGGCGACGACTACCTGCCCGAGCCGTTCCACCTCACCCGACTCGCCGCCCGCCTGCGGGCAGCTCCTGGCCTGCGCTGGGCCCGCACTTCGCGGGTCACCGATTCAGGTCTGTGGCCAGTGGGTTTGTCCAGTGTCGGTGTCGAGGAGCACCTTGCGGGCCAGGCTGTAGCGGGCCTGCTCGGGCAGCGCCTCGCCCTTGGCGTTCCGTTCCGTCCGTGACCTTCTCTACCTGGTAGTAGAGAGCGACGCAGGGGGCAGGCCACAGCCGTTTACCACCGTTGCTGAACGGTTCCAGCATCTTGCTGATGACCAGTGGCTTGTAGGGCAGCACCGTCGCCCCCGCCGCGGCCCGTTCGCGGAGCAGGCGGTCCTGGCTGTCCCAGGCCCTGGCCCGCACCCGCATGTCCGACCCCAGATCGCGCAGGGACACCGCGAGTACGGCCGTGACGCACACACACAGGAGCACGGCACCCGCGGCTACCGGCCCTGTGCCACGGCGGTACCGGCGTACCGTCAGGTTCCCGAGGAGACCGCCCGCGCCGACGAGCAGGAGGAGCAGCGGGAACAGGTAGTCGTTCCTCAGCCTGTTGGCGGTCGCAACCGAGGGGCCGAACGCCGGATAGGCGATCACCGTGCATACGTATCCGGAGAACAGCAGAGCTACTGGGCCGGCCACCAGAAGCAGGGGCACCCTGTAATCGGGCCGGGGAACGCCACCGTCCGCGCGGCGGACGAGTACCCCGATCAGCACACCCACCGCGATCACGCCGACGTACTGCCGGTTCGTCACCAGGGTATGGAGGACATGCGTATACCCCTGCAGCGAAGCGGAGAGCGATTCGGGCGCGAACATGGAGTCCGTGTGGTGACGTGTGCGCCGGTTTCGTGAGCCGGGCGAGGTGAGGAGCACGGCGGTGCCGACGAGGATGCCCGCACCGGCAGTGGCGCACCACGCCCGTACGAAACCGAGCTGTCCTGCCGGGAAGAGCCGGCGGCCCAGCAGCAGGACCAGGGCGAGGAGGATCAGAGCGACCACGGAGGTCTCCTCCGACAGTGTGCCCATGACGCCCCCGATGACGAATACGGACGCGACGGCGGCGACCTTTCCGCGCCGCGTGGTCGCCAGCAGGGCCGGGATCGTGGCCGCGGCCGCCAGTACGGGCGGAAAGGTGTGAGAAACCGACGAGGCCGGCCAGAAGAAGGTCTTGTACGTGTTCGTGGAGGCGAAGCAGAAGACGGCCAGAACCATGGCCGCCGAGAACAGCGGGACACCCCGGGGCACCCGCCACCCGGCGCGTCGCAGCAGCGCCACCGCCCACACCCACAGGAGGACCAGCATCAGGGCCGCGCTGATCCCCGCGTACCACTGCTGACCTGCCACGCCGAACGTGGCGTAGGAGGCGATGAGCAGGCCGTTGGCGATCCGTCCGTTGTCCGTGGAGTAGAACCGGTCCACCAGGGCCATGAAGCCTTCGTCGCGTACGAGGGGCAGGAAGCACCACTCGTCAGCACTCGGGCGTACCCAGCGTGCGAACCATGAGGCTCCGCCCAAAAGCGCCAGCGGAACGAGGGACAGCAAGGCCATACCCGTCGGGACGAGGCGCAGGGAGGAGAGGGCCGATTTCCCCCTGCTCCCGTGCCCGCTCCCGTCCGTACCGGTCTCCCCGGCGGGCCGCGCGGGCGCCGGGTGCTCCCCGACGTCCGAGCGAACGGCGTCAACCGAGGGCGGGGTCGTCCTGTTCCACCTCGGCAGGACCGTTCGGAGTCGTGCCCGCAGTGGCTGCCGGCCGCCGACCGGAGTTGATGGCCCAGCGGGCGAGCAGGAAGGTGACCGGCGTGACCAGGACCCCGGCGGCAAGTGCGGCGACATTTTTGTCCATTTCGAGTCGGCTGACGGCCACATAGAGAAGCGCGCCGGAGACCACGAGGTTGAAGCCGCTGGACAGCGGATACCGGAGAAACGCGCGCCAGGTCGGACGGGTCCGGACGGTGAGGCAGGAATTGAGCAGGAAGGAACCGACGACACTGACCGCGTATCCGAGGACATGCGCCGCGAGATACGGGATCCATTGGTTCAGGGTGGCGTAGACGGCCAGATATACGGCGGTGTTGACGAAGCCGATCGCCACGAAGGTGGCGAACTGCCGTGCCGTCGCGGGACGGCCTTTCGGATGAGTGACCGATCCGTGCTGCGGAGGACAGAGCCTCGGGGCGGGGCGCTCGTCGGTTTCCCGGACCACGAAGGAGGGGCGGCGTTTCACCTCGTGGTAGATGCGACCGACGTATTCACCGATGATCCCCAGGGTGATCAGCTGGATTCCGCCCAGCCCCACCACCGCCATCAGCAGCGTTGCGTAGCCGGGCACTGCGACCCCGTGGAGAGCCACGTCGAAGGCGGCCCACACCGCGTAGACGAGAGCGGCAAGAAAGCACCAGAAGCCCGCGTAGATGGCCAGCCGCAGGGGTCGGTTGTTGAAGGAAAGCAGCCCGTCGATGCCGTAGTTGAGCAGATGGCGGCTTCCCCACTTCGAGCTGCCCGCGAGCCGCTGGGCGTTCTGGTAGGTGAAACTGGCCGTCGTGAAACCGATCCAGGAGAAGATCCCCTTCGAGAACCGGTTGGTCTCCGGCAGTGACAGCACCGCTTCCACCGCCTGGCGTGACAGCAGCCTGAAATCCCCGGCGCCGTCGAGCACCTCCACATCCATGAGGCGGCGCACCAGAGCGTAGTAGCCGCGGCTCAGCACGGTGCGCGCCGCACCCTCCCCGTCGCGGTTCCGCCGGGGGATCACCTGGTCGTACCCCCGCCCGTGGAGTTCGAGCATCTGCGGGATGAGCTCCGGGGGATGCTGCAGATCCGCGTCCATGAGGACCACCGCCTGCCCCCGGGACATGCGCAGGCCGGCGAGCATCGCGGCCTCCTTGCCGAAGTTCCTGCTGAGCACCGTGTACCTGACGTGCCCGTCACCGGCACCGAGGCCACCGATGATGTCCCGCGTGCGGTCGGTACTGCCGTCGTCCACATAGCAGATCTCGTAGTCGAGCCCGGACGGGCCGAGAACATCCCCGACAGCCGCGTGGAACCTCTCGATGACGGCAGCCTCGTTGAAGCACGGTACGACCACGGAAAGCTGAGGACTCGCCAAACCAGTCTCCTGACCGAGCACGCCTGGGCGGTCCTTTCCGCCGCACGGTGGTGAGATGGTTGTCCCTGACACGGGCAGGGACAACCATCCCAGAAGCATTCGACCGTATTCACCGGCCCGGAAACGCAATCACACGACTACACGCCTGCGGATGACCCGTTTGGCCTTGTCGGGCGGCGTGGTGGACATGGTGTTGTCGCCGACGGGGAACACACGCGTCGGATCGCACGGCCCTGCCGTGTCGGCGGCGCAGCCGGCTCTCGACGACGGAGAACCGGACGCCGGCCGGACGGAGGAAAAAGAGTGGTAAGGGAACGACAGAGTGGTGAATGACGCGGCTGATCCCCGGAACGGGAAATCCAGCGGGCACCAATGGTCCCGGGCAGCTCTGGTCGCCCTGGGCGGTGCATTGGTCTTTGCGTCTGCGGGCGACATGTCACCGCCCGCAGGCGCAACGGCGCCCGAGATCGGGCACCCGATTGCCGCAGGTGTCGACAGTGACGGAGCACGGACGGGTTGCACCCGCACCATGGTGGGAGTCGCCCACGAGGACGATGACCTCCTCTTCATCAGCCCGCGTGTCGCGCAATTGGTGGAGCGGAGGTGCCCGGTACAGGTGGTCTACCTGACGTCCGGCAATGACGGACGCCCCGTCGGGGCGGGCACTTTCACCGCCCGTCGTGAGGCTGGCGTGCAACGGGCCTACGCGCGGCTGGCCCGGGCAGCGGGGAGCTGGACATCCGACCCCTTGCGGGTGGGCCCGGAACGCATTCCTTCTTTTGTTCTCCGCAGTGACGGCGACAAGGTCCGCCTGACTTTCTTCCGGCTGCCGGACGGGCTTCCGCGGGGCGGAGGCAGTGCACTCGACAGACATCGAAGCCTCCTCCGCCTGTTCCGAGGGGAGATCACCGGCATCGACGCGCTGGACTCCTCCCGCAGCTACGACGAAAAGCATCTGGTCGCTGCACTGTCGACAATAATGGAGCAGTGGAAAGCGGACGACGTCCTCACGCTTGACTTCGACAACGTGAAATTCGGCGGACCGAGGGTAAAAGGAGCGGACCACAGTGATCACGGAATTTCCGCACGCTATTTCCGCAGTGCCGCATACGCGTTGCGGATCAGGCCACGGGTGAGTTCGTACGTGGGCTACCCAATTTCTCTTCTGCCGGCCAACCTTGACGCCGGGCAACGCGAATCCAAGAGCACCGGCCTCGTCCCCTACGTGGAAACGGCGCGATGTACGTCGCTGTACTGCCCACGCCTAGACACCATCATCGATACCTACTGGAGCTGGCTCGCCCGGGAGTACCCGAGGCGGCACCGTGCCCCGAAGCAGGGAGAGATCCTCACGGACATCGGCATGGCGCCTGCACGCGGTGCGACAGAGCTGTGTCTGGACTCCGCCCGGGACGCCTCCAGGGTGAGTACCCGCCCGTGCGACGGTTCCGCGCGCCAGAAGTGGGAGTTCGCGCCGGACGGGACCGTCCGGCCGACCGGCTCCCCGCAATGCCTCACCGGCAGGCCCGGTCTCGGTCTTGCCGCCTGTTCCGGCAAGGCGGAGCAGACCTGGCTGCGGGACGGACACGGCCGCCTGAAGGCCGCAGACCGCTGCCTGACCCAGGACGACATGGCCCGGCCCTCACCCCGCCTGCACATGAGCGCCTGTGACCCGTACCGGCCGGAAGTCGTGTGGCACTGGTGAACCCGACAGGAGCCATCCGCAGCCCGAACCCGCTACGCAACAACGGGAGCGGGGACGGGAGGACCGCCGAATGGACGGGCGAGGACCGACTCTCCACCTCGGCGGTCGATCACGGATCGGCGGGGCCGTGAAACTGCCCCGAGGCAGGAGTAGCGGTCCGCACCAGGATGAAGCGCATGATGACCGCCGGACTCCTGGAGCCAGGATCGGCGATCATGCAAGCGAAAACGGAGCGGCAACCCTCGCCGCATGATTGGACCACGTCCGCGATCCGCAGGCGAGCGTCGCACATGTCCCGTGAGTCCCACCCCGTACCCGCTGGGGAAACCCGACGAATCGCTCCTACGGGAGGTCTGGTCGCTCCGCTGTGACTGGTTCCGCGACTACAACTCGCCGCGAAAGTTGCCGGACGGACCACCCGGCGCCTGACCGCTGCCCGGCCGCCACCGCCGGCCGGCGAGCCCGGCGCGTACGGCCGCCCACATCGGGCCCCACTCCCGGCGTACGAGGATGGCTGCGGCTCTCATCGGACGGTTCCTCGAAGGCCGCTGTGCGACGGGCCGGGGGCTTTGGGCGAGCGCTGCGCACGGCCCGACGGCAGCGGCTCGGTCCTCCGGGGGCGCGGAAGGGAAGCGTGCGCCGCGCGGCGGAGAGCGAGGGCCGTTTTCTCACTGTGCGGGGAACCGGGCCCGGTGTCCGGCCGGAACAGACCGAGTACCGGCGGGGCCTGGGGGACGTCTCCCTCGTCCGCCCGTGGGACACGTTCGCTGATCACCAGGTCAGCGTGGCACCACAGCGGAAATATGGGGTGCATCCACGACCGCGTGTGGAGACCTGGCCCGGGTCGATGGGGGTCGTGCCACTGTCTATGGCAGATGGGGGACCCCGACGCCAAAGCTGCAAAGCCGGCAATTGGCTCCATTCACACCCGCACGGGAAATGAATCTTAGGTAAGACGTGTCACCTACCTGGTTTTCGGTGCGTAACCATGGGCCTCATCGAATGTTCCACTGACTCTGCAGCGAAAGCCTCAACGAGTGCATTCCGGTCATTCCACCTTACGGTGTGCACATGAACGGTCGCGAGACACCAGTGCACCGCCGCAGCGCCCTGCGCTCGGGCGCCGGGGCGCTCCTGGCAGGCGTACTCACCGCAGGCTGTACGGACAACCGTGGCACCGCTCATGCTCCCTCTGCCCACGATGACCCGCCTTCCCGTGCGCGGAAGGTCCCGGGCACCGTACGCCCCGCACCGGGTCCCCACCGCTTCCCCGGCCGCCCGGTCCAGATCGAGTACGGCCCCCGCAACCGTGCCCGCGTAGCCCTCACCTTCCACGGCCAGGGCGACCCCGCCCTCGCCCGCACCGTCCTCGCCGAAGCCGAACGGACCGGAGCCCGGCTCACCGTCCTGGCCGTCGGCAGCTGGCTCGACGACCACCCCGCCATGGCCCGCCGGATCCTCGACGGCGGCCACGACCTCGGCAACCACACCCAGAGCCACCTCGACATCTCCACGATGGACGAGACGCAGGCGTACGCCGAGATCACCGGCTGTGCCGAACGCCTGCGCCGCCTCACCGGCTCCATCGGCACCTGGTTCCGCCCGTCGCGCACCCGGTACGCCACCCCGCTCGTCCAGCGCCTCGCCGGCCGGGCCGGCTACCCGCACGTCCTCTCCTACGACGTGGACTCCCTCGACTTCACCTCTCCGGGCGTCGCCGCCGTCACCCACAAGGTCGCCGGCGAACTGCGTAACGGGTCCGTGGTCAGCCTGCACTTCGGCTACCCGGACACGGTTGCCGCACTGCCCTTCCTGCTCACCGAAATCAGCCGGCGCCGACTGCGCGCGGTGACGGCCACGGAGCTGCTGACCTGATGCTTCCCTACCCGCGCACCACCGCCGCCGCCCTGCTCGCGGGCGTGCTCGTCGCCGCACTGACCGCCTGCGCCGGCGGCGAAGACCGGCCCGCGCAGTCCCGCACCGAGGCCGCGGCGCCGACCGAGCCCGGGCGGGCCAAGCCCTCGCCGGGACTGCCCGGGATGCCGCCCGTGCCCGACCCGAAGGACATCTACGCGGCCGACCGGGCGGGAAAGCTCGCACCGGCGGTCAAAGACTTCCCGTCCCGGGTGTACGTCCCCAACAGCGGCTCCCACACGGTGTCGGTGATCGACCCGTCGACGTACAAGGTCATCGAGACCATCCCCGTCGGCAACCAGCCGCAGCATGTCGTCCCGTCCTGGGATATGAAGACCCTCTGGGTCAACAACAACCTCGGCGACAGCCTCACGGCCATCGACCCGGCCACCGGGAAGACCGGCCGCACCGTGGAGGTCTCCGACCCGTACAACCTCTACTTCACCCCGAACGGTAAGTACGCCGTCGTCATGGCCTCGATGGACCGGGAACTGGCCTTCCGTGACCCGAAGACCATGGACCGGGCCAAGACCGTCCCGGTGAGCTGCGCGGGCGTCAACCACGCCGACTTCACGGCGGACGGACGGTACTTCATCGTCTCCTGCGAGTTCTCCGGCGAACTCCTCAAGGTCGACACGGAGAAGATGAAGGTCGTGGGACAGCAGAAGCTGCCGATGCAGGGCGCGATGCCGCAGGACGTCAAACTCTCGCCTGACGGCAAGACCTTCTACATCGCCGACATGATGGCGCACGGCATGTGGGTGCTCGACGCCGAGAAGTTCACCACCCCGAAACTGCTGCCCACCGGCAAGGGCTGCCACGGGCTCTACATCAGCCGCGACTCCAGGCGGATGTACGTCACCAACCGGGACGAGGGATCGGTCTCCGTCTTCGACTTCGCAGCCGACAAGCTGACCGAGAAGTGGCACCTGCCCGACGGCGGCAGCCCCGACATGGGCGGAGTGTCCGCGGACGGCAAGGTGCTGTGGCTGTCCGGGCGTTACGACGCCGAGGTGTACGCGATCGACACCACCAGCGGCAAGCAGCTGGCCAGGATCCCGGTCGGCAGCGGGCCTCACGGGCTGGCCGTCTACCCGCAGCCCGGCCGCTACTCGCTCGGCCACACCGGCGTCTTCCGCTGACCACACCCCACCCCACCCCACCCTCGGCAGCGGCCGGCCCGGTCCACCGGGCTGTTCCACAAGGACGGCGCCGCCGCGGCACCCGGGACGTCCCGCGCGCCGCGGCTGCCAGGGTTCGTGCACGTGACTCGGCCATGCCACCATGACCGGCCGCCGCACGGTCACCGCACGCTCCAGAAAATCTGACCACATCGGCAACGCTTGACGAGGGGCGGAACAGCGGCGGACATCGAGTCGGCACGCAAGGCATTCGAGCGGTTCGACCAGAACGGCGACGGCCTGATAACGGCGACCGAATACGAGAGCGCGATGGCGGCGAGAGCACAGCCCTCCACGCACGTAGGACGGGTCTGTGCACGTCCCTCTGGACGGTTCGACGGACGGGATGGACGGGATGGACGGAAATACGGAGCACCTCGAAGGCGAGGCCGGCAGTCCCGGGAGCGCGCTGAGTCGCAGACGCTTCCTGGGAGCCGCCACCGTGGCAGGTGCCTGCGCCGCCGGTACGTCGCTGAGCGGCTGCGACGCACCGGCGAGCGGGGATCCCGGGGCTTCGATCGGGCCGTCCGAGCGTTCCCGGCAAGGCGACCCCGACTGGCGTCTGCGTGCGACGGGCCGGCCCGAGAGTGTCGTCGGCTACACCGACAAGTCGAGTGTCCTGCCGGGGGAAGGGTTCGGGCTGTACGTCTCGACCGCCTCCCCCGGTTTCCGCGTTTCGGCGTACCGGGTCGGCTGGTACGGCGGTGCACAGGCCAGGCTGGTCTGGCGCTCCGAAACGATGGACGGCCGGGTCCAGGGCGCGTCGCACCTGATCTCCGCCACGCGTACGGTGCGAGCCGGATGGGAGCGGACGGCCGAGGTGCGCACCGACGGCTGGCCGGAGGGCGCCTACCTGCTGCGGCTGGACGCTTCGAGCGGCCCGCAGCGGTACGTTCCCCTGATCGTCCGTTCCCGGAGCGCCGCGGGCAAGACCTTGCTGATCCATGCGCCCGCTACCTGGCAGGCGTACAACCTCTGGGGCGGTTACAGCCTCTACGAGGGTGCCGACGGCCAGTACCGGACGCGTGCGCTCGCTGTCTCCTTCGACCGACCCTACGACGGCGACGGCGCCGAGAAGTTCCTGGTGTACGAGCGAGCCGCGGTGGTCCTGGCGGAACGGTCGGGCATTCCTCTGGCGTACACGACCGGCATCGACATCCACTTCGCCCCCTCAGTGCTGGAGGGCGCCACGGCGGCCGTGTCCCTCGGCCACGACGAGTACTGGACGCCGGAACAGCGGCAGTACCTGTCCCGGGCCCGCGACGCCGGAACGAATCTGGCCTTCCTCGGCGCCAACACCTGCTTCCGCCGTATCAGACTGGAGGGCGGGCTCAAGGGGGAGGGCCGCACGGTGGTCTGCTACAAGTCCGACTACCGGGCCGATCCGCTCCACCCGGATCGGCCCGCGCTGGTGACCACCGATTTCCGCAGCGCTCCCGCCGCCGCGCCTGAATCCCTCCTGACCGGGGTCCTCTACGAGGGCTATCCCACGGACGCCCCCTACGTTGTCCACAACGCAGAGCACTGGCTCTTCGCGGGTACCGGCGTGAAGCGGGGCGACTCCTTCCCTCACCTGGTCGGCGTGGAGTACGACCGAGTCACCCCCGGAGCGCTCCCGCGAGCGCCGATCGAGATCGTCGCCCACTCCCCTCTCGTGTGCAACGGCCAAAACAGCCACTCCGACTCGGCGTACTACACCGTGCCCAGTGGCGCCGGTGTGTTCGCGTCGGGGACGATGCGGTGGGTCGAGGCGCTGATGGCCGGTACCGGGGACAACGGGAGGAACCACGGCATGGACGCCCGTACCGGGGCCTTCGTGACCCGCACGACCGAGAACCTGCTCCGTGCTTTCACCGAGGGGCCGGCTGCGAAGACGAGGCCTGCACCCAGGGACAACGTGGGGGAGGTCTACGGCCTGCCTTGAGGCGTCCAGCCGCAAGGGGCACTGTCACGTTGGTGGGGTGTTGATCGATTGAGGGCGTGCAGGGGCCGGGGCACTGGGTCCGGCTCAGTCGGATGCCGAGCAGCCGGGAGGCGGTCACGGCGGTGACCGCGAGGCCGGCGGCGAGCGCCGAGCCCACCGCGTAGAGCGGGATGGAGCGCGGTGCGACGATCTGGAAGAGGAAACCGATCCCGTCGAGGGCGAGGCCGGCGAGACAGCGCCACTGGCGCAGGACGGACGACAGCGACGCTGGGTCGAGGCCGGAGCCGGTACCGGTTCCGCAGTGCGCGTGGCGACGGCCTGCAGGGCGGAGGCCGTTCCGTAGCAGATCGCCGTGGCGGGAGCGCAGATCATCCCGAGGAGCACAGGCACTGCAGATCGGCGCAACTCACCGACAACGCCGCGAAGCGCGCATATGACTCTTTCAGCTCCTATCGTCACATCCATGGGACGTGCTCGGCCGGGTCGGCAGGCAGGGAGCGATCGAGGGAGCCGGTCGCGGCGTTGCTACCTGTCGGCGGTCTGGTATCTGCGGGTCGTGACGTTCGTCAACTTCCTGGCCGCGGTATGGGTCTCGTTCGGCAACGACATCCGGCGGCACAACGACGACGAGTTCTTCACGCCCTATCTGCTGACGGCGGGGTTCTTCTCCGGCTCCGTCTCGCTCTTCCTGGCCGTCACCATGCGGCGTCGCAAGCGCGCGGCATGGATCCTCAATCTCGTGCTCGCCGGTCTGACTCTGGCTCTGAGCGCCCTGGCGATGGGACTGCCGGTTTACCGGCAGCACGCCCAGAACTGGTTCTCGGTGTTCCTCACCGCGCTCTTCGTCGCCGCTCTGCTCGGCGGGCGGCGCGAGTTCCACGCGAAGGGCGACCGGTCCAATCCGAAACTGGCGGCTTCGGTCGCTGTGGGGGGATTCCTGACGTGTTCGCTGCTTGCCGCCGCGCTGGTCACGGTGACCAACACCGACCCGGACGCCGGGCGCTCCGCCTTCCCGCAGCGGTGGCACTACGGGGTGCTTCGCATGGTCTCCCTCGCCTACGACGACATCCACTACGGGGCCATCACCACTCCCAGGTGGGCCAATGTGCTGATCAACATCATGAGCACGGCGCTGGTCCTGCTGGTCCTGTATGCGGCGTTCCGCTCCCGACGGGCTGTCGACGCCATGACCGGGGAAGACTGGCGAGGTCTGCGCGCGCTGCTGGAGCGGCACGGGGAGCGCGACTCCCTGGGGTACTTCGCGCTGCGGCGCGACAAGAGCGTCGTCTGGTCCCCCTCGGGCAAGTCCGCCGTCACCTACCGGGTGGTGAGCGGGGTGTCACTGGCGTCCGGCGACCCGATCGGCGACCCGGAGGCGTGGCCGGGGGCGATCGACCGCTGGCTCGCCCAGGCCCGGGAGCACGGATGGGCCCCGGCCGTGATCGGCGCGAGCGAGGAGGGCGGCACGGTCTACGCCCGGCATGGCCTGAACGCCTTGGAACTGGGCGACGAGGCGATTGTCGACCTCGGTGAGTTCACCCTCGAAGGCCGCGCCATGCGCGGTGTGCGCCAGGCTTACCACCGTATCGAGCGGGCGGGTTATGCCGTCCGGGTCCGCCGTCACGAGGACATCCCGCCACAGGAGATGGCCGAGCTGATCCGGCTCGCGGACGACTGGCGCGACGGTGAGACGGAACGCGGCTTCTCCATGGCGCTGGGCCGCCTCGGCGACCCGCAGGACGGCCGCTGCGTGATGGTGCTCTGTTGCGACGGGGAACGTCCGCGCGGCCTGCTCAGCTTCGTGCCCTGGGGCGACGAAGGGCTGTCCCTGGACCTGATGCGCCGGGACCGCGACTCCGAGAACGGCCTCTTCGAATTCATGGTGCTGAAGCTGATCCAGCACGCCGGGGAGTTCGGAATCCGTCAGATCTCCCTGAACTTCGCGATGTTCCGCTCCGTCTTCGAGCGCGGTTCTCGGCTCGGTGCCGGACCGGTGCTGCGCCTGTGGCGCTCGTTGCTCAGCTTCTTCTCCCGCTGGTGGCAGATCGAGTCGCTGTACCGCGCCAACGCCAAGTACCGGCCCATCTGGGAACCGCGGTACCTGCTCTTCGAGAAGAGCGCCGACCTGCTGCGCATCACCGTGGCGAGCGCCCGCGCCGAGGGTTTCCTCGAAGCACCGGGGCTGCCGAAATGGCTCAACCGGCAGCGCATGAGGAGTACGGACCCCGGGCCGTAGCCGGTTCCGGGCCCCGGATGCCGGTTTTGGGCCGACGCGACGGGGATTCGGGGTGTGTATCCGGTGCCGTGGTGCCACGCTGACCTGGTGATCGGCGAACGTGTCCCACGGGCGGACGAGGGAGACGTCCCCCAGGCCCCGCCGGTACTCGGTCTGTTCCGGCCGGACACCGGGCCCGGTTCCCCGCACAGTGAGAAAACGGCCCTCGCTCTCCGCCGCGCGGCGCACGCTTCCCTTCCGCGCCCCCGGAGGACCGAGCCGCTGCCGTCGGGCCGTGCGCAGCGCTCGCCCAAAGCCCCCGGCCCGTCGCACAGCGGCCTTCGAGGAACCGTCCGGTGAGAGCCGCAGCCATCCTCGTACGCCGGGAGTGGGGCCCGATGTGGGCGGCCGTACGCGCCGGGCTCGCCGGCCGAGGGTGGCGGGCGATTCCACTGACGCTCACCGCTCTCTGCCTCATCGTCCTCTTCCAGGTGGCGCAGCATCAGCGGAACCGGTACTGGGGCTACGGGCTCGTTCAGGACATCGGCTTCGTACGGGCGGCCGACCCCTGGTGGCTCGCGTTGGCGCGTACCCCCCTGTCGCTGTTCGTACCGGCCGCCGACCTACCGGTGTGGGGCGCGCTGGCACAGGTACTGCTGGTCTTCGGGATCGCGGAGATCACGCTGGGCCGACGACGGACGCTGCTCATCGCCTACGTCTGCACGCTGGCCGGCGTCCTGTACACCCGGATCGGCGTCGCGATCGGCCCGGACGGGGCGCTCGGACTCCCGGCAGCCGACGCCCAGGCCGTCGACACCGGCCCGTCGGGCGCGGTCGTCGGCCTCGCGATCTTCCTCTGCCTGCGCTTCCGCGCCTGGTGCACCGGGACCCTGGTGGTCGTGTTGATGGTCGGTGAGGTGGTCGGCAAACCCAATCTCGCGAGCAAGGAGCACCTGGTGGCGATCGTGGCAGCGTTGGCGGTGTCCGCATTCTCGGGGTTCTCGGCACTGCGGCGTCGGCGCCTGTCAGCCGGCGGTGGGGACGGCGACGCGGGCCGGTCCGGGGCGCCACCGGCCGGGACCTGATTCCCCTGCCGGACGGCGCCCGGCCCGGCCACGCCGGGCTGGGAGAACCGCGAGCCCTACGCCTGTCGGGACTCCGTTCGGAGCAAGTTCTGCCGTGCCGGAGTGCTCGGGCGGGTGCCGGGAAAGGGAGAAGGGGGTCAGCGGGATGCGCCAGAACGACTGCGCGTCCTGTCCTCACCGGAGCGAGGTTGCGTGTCAGATGCCGACGTCCGCCACGCCTGAGGTGTTACCGAAGTCGGGTCTCCGGCGAGACATCGGGCTGATCGGCCTCATCTGGACCTCCGTGGGGTCCATCATCGGCTCCGGCTGGCTGTTCGGCGCGTTGTTCGCCGCGCAGGCGGCCGGGACCGCCGCCCTTGTCTCCTGGGGGATCGGGGCACTGGCGATCACTGTTCTGGCTTTCGTCCACGCGGAACTGGGGGCCATGTATCCGGTCGCGGGAGGCACCGCGCGCTTCCCGCACTACGCCTTCGGCAGCGTGGCCGGGGCCTCCTTCGGCTGGTTCTCCTGGCTGCAGGCCGTCGCCACGGCCCCGATCGAGGTCATGGCATCGCTGAACTACCTCAGCGTCCACGCCGACTGGGTACAGACGGGGGAGAACCAGCTGACTGCCGCCGGATACGGGCTGGCCGTCGCCTTCATGGCCTTCTTCGTCCTCGTCAACTTCTTCGGCATCCGCTGGCTCGCCCACACCAACAGCCTGGCCACCTGGTGGAAGATCGCCGTCCCCGTGCTCACCATCGTCGTCCTGGCGGGGACCACCTTCCACGGGAGTAATTTCGGCCACCAGGGCTTCGCCCCGTTCGGCGTCCAGGGTGTGCTCTCCGCCGTCAGTACCGGCGGGATCATCTTCGCGCTCCTCGGCTTCGAACAGGCGGACCAACTGGCGGGGGAGAGCCGCAACCCGGCACGGGACATTCCTCGGGCGGTGATCGGCTCGATCGTCGTCGGCTCTCTCCTCTACCTGGCGCTCCAGGCAGTCTTCATCGGGGCGCTGCCGCAGGGCTCCTTCGCCCATGGCTGGGCCGATCTGTCCTTCACCGACAAGGCGGGGCCGTTCGCCGGACTGGCTCTGTCCGCCGGGCTGGGCTGGCTCTCCGCGCTGATCTACATCGACGCGGTCGTCTCACCGACCGGCACGGGCCTGATCTACAGCACCGCCGCCTCCCGGGTGTCGTACGGTCTCTCCCGCAACGGCTATGTGCCCGCGGTCTTCGAACGGACCACCGCGCGCGGGGTTCCCTGGTTCGGTCTGCTCTTCGCCTTCGCCGTCGGGCTCATCGTCTTCCTGCCGTTCCCCACCTGGCAGAAGCTGGTCGGCTTCGTCACCTCCGCCAGCGTGCTGATGTACGCGGGCGCGCCGCTCGCCTTCGGGTGTCTGCGCAGGCAGGACCCGGGCCGGCGCCGTCCGTACCGCCTTGCGGGCGGTATGTTCTGGGCGCCCGTCGCCTTCATCGTGTCCAACCTGATCATCTACTGGGCGGGCTGGGACACTCTGTGGCGGCTCGGTCTGGCGATCGTGCTCGGCTATGTGCTGCTGGGCGCCTCGGCGCTGCTCGGGCAGGATTCGAGGGTCCCGCACCTGGACTGGCGCTCCGCGCAGTGGCTGCCGGCGTATCTGGTGGGCCTGGGCCTGATCTCCTGGCAAGGTGGCTACTGCAGCGGCGGGCCTGCCTCGTCGGTGTCCTGCGGCGCGACCGGAGCCCTGCCCTTGTGGTGGGACATGGCGATCATCGCGGTGTTCAGTCTGCTGATCTACTTCTGGGCGCAGTCGGTCCGTCTCACCGACGAGGAGAGCCAGGAGTACATCGGGTCGGTCGACGCACTGCCCGGCCGCTGACCCGAGGCCGCGGACGGCCCCGGCATCCTCGTACGGGTGTGCCCCGCGTGGTCGTCGGCCCTGCCCCGGCTCTTCGCCACGCCCTGGCCTACAGTCCTTCCCGTGTCCTTGGGGATGGTGTGCGCACTCGCTTCGGCCTGCTGCTTCGGCACAGCCTCCGTCCTCCAGGCCATCGCCGCACGCGCCGTGGAAACCGGCTCCGGCTCCGGCGTCGACCCTGTGCTGCTGGTGCGCGCTCTGCGCCAGTGGCGCTATGCCGCCGGTCTGTCTCTCGACGGCCTCGGGTTCCTTCTCCAGATCATCGCCTTGCGGTCGATTCCCCTCTACGCGGTGGGCGCCTCTCTCGCCGCCAGCCTCGCGGTCACAGCCGTGATCGCCGCCTGGCTCCTCGACGCCCGGCTGGCCATCGCCGAATGGGCCGCGGTGGCCACCGTCTGCGCGGGGCTGGCGATAATCGCCCTCGCCTCCGGACCGGAGGGAAACCGCGCCGGACCGGCCGCCCTGCGCTGGTCCCTGCTCGGCGCCGTCCTCGTCGTACTCCTGGTCGGCGCGCTCGCGGGGCGGCTTCCGGACGGGCCGCGAGCGCTGCTGCTGGGTCTCGGCGCGGGCACGGGCTTCGGTGTGGTCGAGGTCGCGGTCCGGCTGATCGACTCCCTCACGGTCCCCCGGGTCTTCGGCAACCCCGCCCTCTACGCACTGCTGCTCGGCGGGGCAGCAGGGTTTCTCCTGCTCACCTCGGCGTTACAGCGCGGCTCGGTGACCGTGGCGACAGCGGGCATGGTCCTGGCGGAAACCGCCGGGCCCGCCATGATAGGCATCATCTGGCTGGGCGACCGGCCCCGCGAAGGTCTCCAGTGGCTGGCCGTCACGGGATTCGTGGCGGCGGTGACGGGAGCGCTGATCCTGACACGATTCGGCGGCGCGGCGACCGAGGGCACGAGACGGCCATGAGCCGCCGACACGGAGGCGGCACCCCGCAGACGCGGGTGGGGACGGTGTCCGCCGTCCCCACCCGCCCCAGCGCCAGTAGGGTGCTGTCACGTTGTTGGGTTTGCAGGTGCCTGACGGTGCGTCGTGGCACGGTGGAGCCCGCGGTCCGGGCCTGGGCTCAGGCCGTGGTGGGCCGGCCGGCAGCGCTGGTGATCTGGTCCCGGATGGCGAAGCGGACGGTTGTCTCGGCTCGGTAGTCGAGTGTGGTCATCAGGTGGCGGCGGGGTCGGAAGTGGGGTGAGATGCCGCCGAACGCGGCCAGGAACCGCTGCGCTCCGCCGACGCTGCGGAAGCCCTTCATGGCGCGTGCGCGCCGCCGGGTGGGCTGGTGGCTGTTCTCGGCCCGGTTGTTCAGGTATTTCGAGGCGCGGTGCTCGACCGAGGGCATGACCTCGCGGTGGGCCGCGCCGCAGGAGCGGAGCTTGTCGGTGACCACCACCCGCGGCACGTACTCCAGGCCCTTCGAGGGCCGGCGGAAGAACCGCGCGGCGGCACGGGTGTCGCGCTTGGACTGGACGAGGACGTCCAGCCCGTTCCCGTGCTGGTCCACCGCCCGCCACAGGTGCTGCCGCTGTCCGCTGAGCATGAGGAAAACCTCCTCCAGGTGCCACGTGCCACCCGGCCGCGGCCGGCGGCGGCGCAGCTCATTCGCACAGATCCGGCCGAACTTGGCGCACCACCGCCGGAGCGTCTCGTAGGAGACGACCACACCGCGCTCGAGCATCCGCTCCTCGGCCTCGCGGAACGACGGCGGGAAGCGGTGGTACCGCCCCGCGCAGTGGGAGACGATCTCGACCGGGTACCGGTGCCCCTTGTACGGCGGCGACGCGGCACCCGCGAGCAACCCCTTCCCGGAGCGATCAACCTGAAGGTCACCCAACGGGAGCTCCCCAACGTGACAGTGCCGGCGCAGCTTCAGGTACTGCGGCGCGAGCTCCGCACGAAGAACGGCACCGACAACAGGAGCAGGGCTCCTTCGACAGCCAGGCTGACCAGCCCGAGCGGTTCCGTCCAATTGCCGACGTCATCGCTGTAGTCGGGCAGTCCCGGCCCCCTGGAGAGGATGTAGCCCAGCAGGGGGCCGACGGCGACCCCGGCTGCCAGCAGCCACCCCAGCCGGACGGGGCCGATGAGGAGCAGCACGGCGGTCACCACGGCCGCGATCTCCAGGACGTGGTAGGCGACGCCGACGTAGTAGGGGTCCCTCGTTGCCGTGATGCCGCCTTGGTCCACGACATGGATGGCGGCCACCATAAGACACAGCAGAGCTCCCGCCCACCTGGCCACCCAGGTAGCCTCCGGCACCATCGCGGTGTGGTGTGACATGCGGAGGTACCTTCTCCCTTCCTCAGCAGCGCGTCCCTACCGCGCCGCGATCCCATCTGCCCGGTTGACTCCAGAACAGAAACGCGCCACATCTGTGTCAGATCCCAGCCTCAGCGGGTGGCTGCTCGCCGTCGCCCCCAACAGAGCAGACGAGTGACACGGAAGAGGTACCGTTACGGACGGCGCTCCTCCACCAGCAGCCCGGATGTCCACGGCATTGGGACTTCGCAGTCCGGCGCTGTCACGTTGGCTGACCGGGTGGGACGATCTTCGGGTTGGTCTCGCTGGGAGGGATCGTTCGTGGACAGCGCGCCGCCGTCGCACAAGGGCCACCGGTACCCGGTCGAGATCATCTCCCACTGCGTGTGGCGGTACCACCGCTTCCCGCTGTCGTACCGCGAGGCCGAGGAGCGGATGCTCGAGCGCGGCGTGGTCGTCTCCTACGAGACGCTCCGGCGGTGGTGCGCCAAGTTCGGGCAGCAGTACGCCAACGCGCTGTGCCGCAGGCAGCCCCGGCCGGGGGACACGTGGCACCTGGACGAGGTCTTCATCACGATCAATGGCGAGCTGAAGTACCTGTGGCGGGCCGTCGACCAGGACGGGACGGTGCTGGACATCCTCGTGCAGGACCGCCGGGACACCGCCGCGGCCAGGCGGTTCTTCCGCCGCCTGATGAAAAAGATGTCAATCCGCTGGAAGCGTAGAGACCTTCCTTGCGCGGCTTGATCCTTCTGATGGTGCTTGGCGCGTGCTTCGTTGATGGTTCGTTCGAACTCGATGGACGCCAGGCCGGCAGCGCCGCTGTGGCGTCGGCGCGGATTGTGGAAGCCCGTGATCCGGGTGGCGATCTTCAGGCGGGCCTCGGCCCGGGTGGCGAAGCGGTGCCGGTGGATGTACTCGACCTTGATCAGCGAGTTGAACGACTCGGCTGCGGCGTTGTCGAGGGCTGATCCCACCCGTCCCATGGACTGCACCACGCCCAGCCTGTCGCACAGGTTGTGGTACGCCTCGCTGGTGCACTCCCTCGCTTCCCCGGTCGCTGTGAAAGATCACGCCGTCGACCTGGCCGCCTCGGGTAGCTGCCGCCATCTGCAGTGACGCTCCGACCAGGCCCGCGTCGTGGTGGGCGCCCATCGCCTAGCCCAGCAGGCGGCGCGAGAAGAGGTCCAGGACGGTGGCGAGGTAGAGCTTGCCCTCCCCGGTCTCGATCTCGGCCACGGTATTCACCGAGATCTGCCAGCCCTCGGCCCACAGGTCCAACGTGATCCGCTGCGAGCCGTAGGTGCCGCCCGACTCGCGGAAGAAGTGCGTGATCCGCTCCTGCAATCTCATGCTCCTGACCTCGCGTTTCGTCGGCTCAGCCGGGCGGCGGCGCCACTTGTAGAACCACGCCTCGGACACGCCCAGCGCGCGGCACGAGAGGGTGTGCGCGGCGCTGGCGGCGGTATGGCTTGCGGCGACGGCGACGCGCCGCCTGGTGGCATGGAGGCAGCGGTGACAAGGCTGACGGGCAACGCCCTACGAGTGACGATCTTCATCAGTGAGAACGACGTCTGGCATCACAAGCCGCTGTACAGCGAGATCGTGCACCGCGCGCACAAGGCCAGCCTGGCCGGCGCCTCGGTGTTCCGCGGCCTGGAGGGCTTCGGCGCCTCCTCGCTGATCCACACCTCGCGGCTGTTGTCGCTGAGCGAGGACCTGCCGGTGACAATCGTGATCGTGGACACCGAGGACCGGGTGCGGGACTTCCTGCCGCAGCTGAACGAACTGGTCGAGTCGGGGCTGGTGATCCTCGACGAGTGCGAGGGCATCCGATACGTTGGCCGGGAGAAGAAGGCCTGAACTGGCTGTTCGCCGTCATCGGGGCCATGGTGGGCGCTCCTCTGCGGTATCCGACCGACCGGGCGGTGCAGAAACGGCACGACACTGTCTTCCCGTAGGACACCTTCACCGTGAACGTGCTCGGCTGCCTGACCCTGGGCCTGCTCGCCGACGCGGCGGTGGCCGGAGCCGCTCCGTCGCAGGTGCAGTTGTTGCTGGGCACCGGATTCTGCGGGGCGCTGACGACGCACTCCACGTTTTCGTACGAAACGCTGCGGCTGGCCGAGGGCGGGGCAAGGTTCTTCGCCGCCGCCAATGTGATCGCCAGCGTGGTGGCAGGCCTCGGGGCGGTGTTCCTCGGGGTGTCCTTCGCGGAGGCGCTGTGGGCGTGAACCCGGCGGCTCCCGAGGAGCAGGAGGCGGAGCGGCCGACGCGGATGGGACCGTGGCGGTTCGTGGTCTGGTTCGGGACCGTCAGCCTGCTCGCCGACTTCGTGTACGAGGGCGCCCGCTCGATCACCGGCCCGCTGCTGGCCTCACTGGGCGCGTCTGCCCTGGTCGTCGGCGTGGTCACGGGCGCGGGAGAGGCCGCCGCACTGGGACTGCGGCTGATCTCCGGCCCGCTGGCCGACCGCACCCGCCGCTTCTGGGGGCTGGCGATCTCCGGGTACGCGCTGACGGTCGTGTCGGTGCCGTTGCTGGGCGTGGCCGGGGTGCTGTGGGCGGCCTGCGTGCTGGTGGTCACTGAACGGGTCGGCAAGGCGGTGCGCTCACCGGCCAAGGACACACTGCTCTCGCACGCCACCGCCGCCACCGGGCGGGGCCGCGGCTTCGCCGTGCATGAGGCGATGGACCAGATCGGTGCACTGGTCGGTCCCCTGCTCGTGGCCGGCGTTCTCGCGCTTACGGGGAACGACTACGGCCCCGCGCTGGGTGTCCTCGCCGTCCCCGGCCTCGCCGTGCTGCTCCTGCTGTTCTGGCTGCGGGCCCGGGTTCCGGACCCCGGAGCCTACGAACGGGAGGTGGAAGCCTCGGCAGCCACGCCGCCGGTTGCGCAGGACGGGCGGTTGCCGAGGGCGTTTTGGACCTATGCCGGGTTCACGGCGGCCACCACGACCGGCTTCGCGACCTTTGGGGTGCTCTCGTACCACCTGGTTGAGCGGCATCTGCTGGGCGCCGCGTGGGTGCCGGTGCTGTATGCGGCGGTGATGGCCGTGGACGCACTGGCGGCGCTGGCCACGGGGTGGCTGTACGACCGCTACGGCGCCCGGGTGTTGATTGCGCTGCCGGTGCTGACCGCGGGCGTGGTGGCACTGGCGTTCACCGACACGCTCGCGATCGCGGTGGTCGGGTCACTCGTGTGGGGCGCGGCCATGGGCATTCAGGAGTCCACCTTGCGCGCCATGGTGGCGGACCTGGTGCCCAGCGGGCGCCGGGCGACCGCGTACGGACTGTTCGCCGGTGTCGTCGGAGCGGCGAGCCTGGCCGGTGGCGCCCTGACGGGTGGGCTGTACGGCTACTCGATCCCCATGCTGATCACAGTGGTCGTCGCCATCCAGGTCTTCGCCGTCGTGCTGCTGGCCGTCACACGGGTCACCCGCCGCTGACACGACAGGGCTCTCGCCGTCAGCGACTCGGTCCGCAGGGCAGGGACGGCTCGGCGCTGGCGATCTCGATGAGCCGGTTGTACTTGGCGACGCGTTCACCGCGGGCGGGGGCGCCGGATTTGAGCCGGCCGCAACCGGCGCCGATGAGGAGGTCGGCGATGAAGGCGCCCTCGGTCTCGCCGGAGCGGTGGGAGACCACCTGGGCATAGCCGTGCCCTTGCCGATAGCGACTTCGGCTGGTCAGGGTGACGTTGGATGTTCGAGGATCAGGCCGGTGCCCGCTATGAAGCCGTCGAGGGGTCGGGCCGGTATTGCAGGCGCTCGAGCCGGTTGCGTACGAGGGCCTCGAGCCGGTCGAGAGCGACGACGGCGAGGTTGCCCAGGCTGCGGCGTTTGCCCCTGCCCGCGGGGTGGGTGCGCAGGCGGTGGCACAGCCGAATCCGGGAACCGGGCCGCATCACCATCACTCCGGCCACCGACAGGCGCCCCGAGCGTCGCCCGCTGACCGTCACGACCGGGGTGCGGCCGCGCCGGCCCCAGGGTCGTGGACCTTGTCGACGAAGTACGGGTCCGTCGACAGCCCGCACGTCTCCGAGCGGTGTGATTGCAGGCCGAACGCCCGCCAGATCCGCGACACGGTCGACTGCGAGAGCCCCGACTCCTTGGCCATCGCCCTCGTCGACCAGTGGGTGGCGTTCTTCGGCGTGGTCTCCAGCGTCCTCTTGACCAGGGCTTCGACCTGGTCGCCGGTGACCGTCCTGGGTCCGCCCGAACGGGGCATGTCACCCGGCCCGGCGGTCCGGTGCTCGACGAACCGTGCTCGCCCCGCCCCACCGCATGCGGTGTCGAATCCAGCTGAGCAGCAACGTCCTTGTTCGACGCGCCGGTGGCGCAGGCCAGGATGATCCGGCACCGCAAGGCCCACGCCTGCGGAGTCGAACGGCGCTGCACCCACCCCTCCAGCGCAGCCCGCTCCTCATCCGACAGCGTCAACTCGGCCTTTGGCCGTCCGGAGCGTACGGACAGTCACCCAAATCTGTCTGCCAGCACCGGGCCGTGATCACAAAAACAGGCGGCTCAGGAAGCAAGTACTCAGTCCAGCTCGGGCATGTGACCCGACTCCAGCATCTGCAGGGCGCGTGACGCGTCGAACGGCAGGATCGTCACCGCGACGTGCGGCAGCTGCCCCAGCGCCCTTGCCATCGTCTCGCCGGTGCCCCGGTGGAGGAGCTTGCCGAGTGCGTTGGTGTACATCCGCCGTGGCACGAGTACCGTCAGCGATGTCTCCCCGTCCTGTGTGGTGCGGAGGGCCAGTTCCCTCATCGCGTGCCGCAGCCGGCGGTCCGGGCAGGCCACCAGTTCCAGCTCGACCGAGGTCGCGGATGTCGACTCCCAGACGGCGGACAGCCGTCGTGCGTGCGCCTCGTCGATCGCGAAGTGCACCGCCTGGACCCTGTCGGACCGCAGCTCGTGTGCGTACCGCAGGGCCTTCAGCGTGGCCAGGTCCAGCGTCTCGACGAGGACGAACACCTGGTGACGTCGCGCACGCGGCCGGTCCGCGCCCTCAGGGAGCCGCTGCAGAGCGGCGGCCTCGTGCCGGTATTCGCGGTTGATCCTGATCAGCGCCCACACCCCGAGTGGGAAGACCACGACGACCAGCCAGGCGCCCTCGGTGAACTTGGTGATCGCGAAGATCAGCACGACGGCCGCGGAGATAATCGCCGCAAGGGTGTTGACCGTGATCTTCACCCGGCGCAGTGGCTCGCGTCGGCGCAGGTGGTAGGCGGTGAGACCGGACCCGGCCATGGTGAAGGCGGTGAACACGCCGATCGCGTACAGGGCCACCAGCTTGTCCACGCTGGCACCCGTCACGAGCAGCAGGGCCAGCGAGAGAGCAGTGAGCGCGATGATGCCGTTGGAGAACGCCAGCCGGTGCCCGCGCCGGGTCAGCAGCCGCGGCAGGAACCGGTCCTCCGCGACGAAGCTGGCCAGGAACGGGAAGCCGGTGAAGGGCGTGTTGGCGCCGGTGTAGAGGACCAGCGCGGTCGCCAGCTGGACGAAGACCAATCCGATCGTCCCCGCCGTGCCGTTTCCGAAAGCGAGCCGTGCCTCCTGCGCGATGACGGTCGGGGTGCCATCGGTATACGGGACGGCGTGGGTGTAGTGCGCCAGGGTGGAGACACCCAGCACCAGGACAGCGAGCACACAGCTCATGGCGACAAGGGTGCGCCGGGCATTGCGGCCCTGCGGTTCACGGAAGGCGGAGATGCCGTTCGAGATCGCTTCGAGCCCGGTGAGGGACGACCCGCCGTTGGCGAAGGAACGCAGCACGATGAAGAGCGAGGCGCCATAGAGCCATCCGTCGCCGGGAGTCCCCAGCGGCACGACACCGGGGGCCTCCAGGTCGGCGTGCGGCAGCTCGCCCGTCAGTCCGCGTACCGCCGCCACGAGGAGGACGAGACCGATGGCGGCCATGAAGAGGTAGGCAGGCAGCGCGAACATCCGGCCCGCCTCGCGGACTCCGCGCAGATTCCCGTACGCGAGCAGAACGATCACCATCACAGAGACCGGCAGCTGCAGATGGTCCAGGCCCGTCCAGCCGTTGCCGACCAGGTGAGCAAGCGAAATCAGAGCGTTGGTGCCGGCCGAGACCTGGACGGCGACGGTGACGATGTAGTCGACGAGCAGGGCCACGGCGGCGACCTGCGCTACGTCCGGCCCGAAATTCTCCCGGGCGACTACGTAGGAGCCGCCGGCCCGGGTGTAGATGGTGACGACATCGCTGTAGCAGAGCGTCAGAAGCAGCAAGACCAGCAGGATCGCACCGGTCACCGGCATGACCATGGTGAAGGCGGCTGCTCCGACGACGGGCACAAGGACACGGAGCATCTCCTCGGAGCCGTACGCCGACGAGCTGATGCAGTCGGACGCAAGCACCCCGAGCGCAGTCCGGTTGCCCAGTTTCTCCTCGCTGACACGTTCCGTGGTGAGCGGCTTGCCAAGGAGGCGTCGCTTGACGCGGTACATCGGCCGGTCGAGGGTCATGCCGCTATCAGAACGGGCGTTTGCTTCAGGACTGGGCAGGCACCACCGGCAGGCACTCGCACGGAGTCGCCTCGGTCAGGGGAGACCGGATTGGTCAGATCATCGTCGCCCACGGGCGCCGGATCGATTCCACACGGCGGCTGCCCGGCACGGCCAGGAGAGACAGGGCACTGGTGGAGCGGGGCGGCGGGCTTCGTTGGCGGTCAGCGCGGCCCGGCGAGGGCCTGCCTCGGTCGTGTCCCACCGAGTGGTGTAAGCGATCACGGGCTTCACGTTCCGGTACGAGGCACCTGGCGATCTCTGCGGAGGCGGAAGCCCACGAAGCGCCCTGTTGAGGCGAGTTGAACACCCGATCCGGCGGAGCCATCGTCCCCGCCCTGCGAATTCCAGCGCCTTGATCGGCTGGACCACCCGGTGGGACGCCATCCGACGCCTGCCCGACGGCGGCAGGGGTACCTACTGCTGCACCAGCAGTTGCCGTTGCCTGGCGCCCCCATTCTCATGACGAAGGCTCCCACCGAAGCGGGAGCCTCGCGTTTCCGCAGGTCAGGCGGCTGTCATGAAACTGAGTTCAAGGTGGGATTCCTGGAATACGTCCGAACCGGCGGATGGTGGCGCACATGGCGGCGATGCTGCCCGGGGTGCGCGTCAACATAGATCCGGAGCCGGGCCCGGACCGGGGCGCCTTCCGGATCGGCACCGAGCTCTATCGGATGGAACCGGGTGTCACGGAGTACGTCCTGCTCGCCCGGCTCACCGCCGGTGAACGGCGCGACACCCGGCCGGTTTTCCTGTTCTGCGGCCAGCGCGCGATCACCAACCAGGCCGCCACCCGCTATCTCGCCCGCAACCACGAGCGTCTGGCCCGCAAGCACGGTTCCCATTCCTTCGTCCTGCTGCTGAAGGTCGTCAACTCGCAGGCGTACGGCCCTGATGTCGTCGAGGTGGCCGGGGACGTGACGCGCGACGCGCAGACCCCCCTGCCGGCTCCCGCCGCCGAATCCTCCCCCCTCCCCGGCGCCCGCCTCTCGCAAGAGGCAGCAGAAGTCCTGAACCGCTCGGGGAAGCGCGCGGGCGGGTGAGCGGGCTCAACCCGTCCGACGTGCAGCTGACCTTCTGCTCGCCGGCGAACAGCCCGTGGCACGGGCCGCCTTCGCCGCGCGGACAGTGATCGCCGACTGCCGCCGGACGGGACTGGCCGATGTGAACCGCCACCCCCGCGGACGCGGGGCGGTGGGCCCCTCCCGGCGGCGGTGTCCCCCGCTCGACCGCGAAGTCCCCCTCCTCACCGGGACGGAGAAAACATCGTAGTCGAGGCCGGGCGGGGCGGACGTCCCCACGTGACCTCGCTCACTGTTCGAGGACCCCGGAGACGAAGCCCTCGGCCCGGTTCCTGCTCGGATCTCTGAAGAATTCGTCGGGCGTACAGCCCTCTGCGACAAGGCCGTTGGTCATGAAGACGTCGGCCATGAAGCCGACCGGCCGACGACAGAACGGGCGAAGCCCTCCCGCGCGTGACGATGATCACGGTCAGGTCCGCTTCGGCCGGGCGCGGCATGACGTCCAGGACCTCGTTGATCACCCCGTCCACGGGACGGCCCGGTGCGCGAAGAGGCCGGGCGGCCGGAGGGCCGTCCCGACATCGGAGCGCGGCCGCGCCGATGCCTCGCCCTCGCCCTCGTCGGCGGCTACGACTGCCCGTTGATCGGGATCGCGCCGGACCCGACGGTCTCCAGCCGGTCGCTCGCCCGGTACGGGGGCGGACCGCCCGGCCCCGGCGGGCCGATGACGACGACCACCGCTCCCCTGCCCGCGGTGAGGTCGATACCCCGCAGTACCTGCGGTTCGGAGCTCGGCGTGCCCGGCCGGGACCGGAGGGCGGGCCGGCCGGGACCGGAGCGCCGTCCGGCGTCTCACGCCTCCGCGACCTCGGCGTACAGCTGGGACAGTTCGGGCACACCGCCGGCGGCCCAGGCGCGCCCGGAGTCCACGACGTCGAACTCCCGCCCGGAGACGAGCCGTACGATGGGCTGCCCGTCGGCCCGGAGCTCCCAGACGGCTCCCGGCACGGTGCGCACGATGACCGTGCCCAGATACAGCCCGGCGTCGTTGCCCAGCCAGGTCAGGGTGTCCTCGTCGTCCCGCCAGCTTCCCGGGACCAGCTGGTCCAGCGCCTCCAACGAGGCCGGGGAGTCGTCCAGTCGGACACCGGCCCGGGACACCTGGGAGCGCAGCAGCTCGCACTCGGCGAGGAGTTCCGCGAGGCCTTCGGGATCGCGGACTCCGGGCTTCTGACGCCGGTTGCCCAGGAAGGGGATGTTCATCCCTCCAGCGTGACATTCATACCGCCGTCCGCACCACAGGGCGCGCGGACAACTCCCGTCGGGTGGCCGGTTACTGATCTTCGGTGGCCGGTGATCACACGTCCAGGTCGACCACGACCGGCGCGTGGTCCGAGGCGCCCTTGCCCTTGCGCTCCTCGCGGTCGACATAGGCGTCGGAAACGGCCTTGGCGAACGGCTCGTTGCCGTACACCAAGTCGATGCGCATGCCGCGGTTCTTGGGGAATCCGAGCTGGCGGTAGTCCCAGTACGTGAACGGGTGGTCGTACTTCAGCGGGCGCGGGACCACGTCGGTCAGGCCGGTCTCGCGCAGGGCGGCGAGGGCGGCGCGTTCGGCCGGGGTGACATGGGTGGAGCCTTCGAAGACGGTGATGTCGTGCACGTCGTCGTCGGACGGCGCCACGTTGTAGTCGCCGAGGACCGCGAACGGGCGGCTGCCCGCCGCGTCGCCGGCCACGGCGGCCTTCAGCGCCTCGAACCACTGGAGCTTGTACGCGTAGTGCGCGTGGTCCACCTCACGCCCGTTGGGCACGTACACCGACCAGACGCGGACCGGGCCGCAGGTCGCGGAGACGGCCCGGGGCTCCAGCGCACCGTCGTAGCCCGGGTCGCCGGGCAGTCCCTTGACGACGTCCTCGAGGCCCACGCGGGAGAGCACCGCCACGCCGTTCCACCGGCCGGTGGCGTGCACCGCCGACTCGTAGCCCAGCTCGCGCAGTTGATCCACCGGGAAGTTCGCCTCGGCGACCTTGGCCTCCTGGAGGCACAGCACGTCCGTGCCGCTGCTCTCCAGCCAGGCCAGGAGCCTCGGCAGGCGGGCGGTGATCGAGTTGACGTTCCAGGTCGCGATGCGCATGTTCCACAACCTACCCGGCGCCTGTGACAATGCCCGGCCGTCGGGGGCCAAAGGCCTGACTCACAGCTCGGCCGTCGCCCCCGGGGCCAGTCGCAGGTGCTCAGCGCCGCCGAGGGCCCCGATCTGGCGGTCGTAGATCGGGCGGGCCAGATCGGTGAGCAGGGCGTCGTGGATGTCGTAGGCGCGCTCCGGCCGGACCTCGCGGACGTAGTCGATGACCTCCGAGATCTTGTTCCAGGGGGCCATGACGGGGAGCATCAGCGTCCGGACCGGATGGTCGGGGACGGTGAGGGCGTCGCCGGGGTGGAAGAGGGCGCCGCCGTCGACGAGGTAGCCGACGTTGGTGACCCGCGGGATGTCCGGGTGGATCACGGCGTGCAGCTCGCCGTGCACCTGCACCTCGAAGCCCGCGGCGGTGAACGTGTCGCCGTGGCCGACGGTGTGCACCCGGCCCGGGAAAGCGGCCGAGAGCTGGTCCGCGACGGACTTCAGGGTCCAGATCCGGGCGGCCGGGTCGGCCTCCAGTGCGGCCCTGAGTCTCCCCTCGTCGAAGTGGTCGGGGTGCTCGTGCGTGACGAGGAGGGCGTCCGCGCCGAGCGCGGCGTCCTCCTCGCTGAACCCTCCGGGGTCGACGACGAGGGTGCGGCCGTCCTTCTCCAGGCGGACGCAGGAGTGCGACTTCTTTGTGAGCCTCATGCGTCCATCCTGCCTCCTCAGGGCTCCTCCCGGATCTCGCCCCGGACCTCACTCCTGAGGTGTGGTCTCCTCGCGGACCACCTGCTGGGCCACGCGGAACGCGCTGTTCGCGGCGGGGACACCGCAGTAGACGGCCGCCTGGAGCAGGACCTCCTTGATCTCCGCGGGAGTGAGGCCGTTGCGCAGGGCGGCCCGGGTGTGGACGGCGAGGTCCTCCAGGTGACCGCCGGCGACCAGGGCGGTGAGGGTGACGCAGCTGCGGGTGCGCCGGTCCAGACCGGGTCGGTCCCAGACCCCGCCCCAGACGGAGCGGGTGACGTACTCCTGGAAGTCGCCCGAGAAGTCGTCGGTCTGCGCCAGCATCTGGTCGACGTGCGCGTCGCCCAGCACCTCACGGCGGACCTTGATCCCGGCCTCGTACGGGTCGGGTTCGCCGCCCTGGGGCTGCGGCGGGACAGCGGCGGCGATCTCGGCGACGGGCCCGGCCTGTTGCGGTACGACCACCTGCCCCGCCTGGACCTGGACGGCGGGCAGGGCGATGTGTCCGGTGACGGCCTCGAAGGCGGGCTGCCAGGCGGTGGAGAAGTGCCGGACCAGAAGATCGGTGACGGCGGCGGGCTGTTCCACCGGCACGAGGTGGGAGGCGCCGGGCACGACGGCCAGCCGGGCGTCCGGCACCCCGGCGACCAGCGTGCGAGCCTCGGCGGGGCCTGTGACCTGGTCGTCCGAGCCGACCAGCACCAGCGTCGGCACACCGACGCTGCCGAGTTCGGCCCGTACGTCGAACGATGCGAGGGCCTCGCAGGCGGTGATGTAGCAACCCGGGTCGGTGGTGCGCACCATCTGCACGGCCCACTCGGTGATCGCGGGCTGCGCGGCCGCGAAACCGCTGGTGAACCAGCGGTCGGGCGCGGTGCGGGCGATCGGGTCGAGGCCGTTCGTGCGGACGATCACCCCGCGCTGGCGGAACTCGTCGGCGGTGCCGAACCGGGGCGAGGCGGCGATCAGGGCGAGGGAGGCGAGGCGTTCGGGGTGGCGCAGGGCCAGTTCCAGGCCGATCGCGCCGCCGAGCGCGCAGCCCGCGTAGCCGAAGCGCTGCACGCCGAGGCCTTCGAGGGTGGCGAGCAGCCGTGCGGTGAGATCGCCGACCGATCCCGCGGGGTATGCGGGGGCGCCTCCGTGTCCCGGCAGGTCGAACCGGAACACACGCCACTGCTTCGTCAGCTCGGGGATCTGCCGGTCCCACATGTGCCATGTGGTACCCAGTGAGGGACCCAGGATCAGGACAGGTGCGTCTTCTGGCCCGTCAAAGCGGTATTGCAGGGTGTTCGGTGGTGTCTCACTCACGCCCCAAACCCTCTCACGTGTCACGAGCTGTCACACGGCCCGGGAAAAACCGGCGACTCCCGCGCCCGGCAGCGCCACACCGCCGGCGCTGCCGCAGCCCTCGGGGCCCCAGGTACGAGTTCTCCGGCGTGTACACGTGGCCGCCCGGACAGTGCATCCTACTGACACGCGTGCTCTCCCAGTCCCTGCTCCGCAGAGCTTCCTGCTTCGGCATGGCTTTCAAGCGGTCCAATTTGCAGCAAAGCATATATTGCCGGCCCCAAGGATCAGCACGACGCACCTGAAAGCCTTCCGGGGTCTCCCCGACCAGCAGCCGGAACACCACACGGTGGACAAGCTGTGTCTTTCCCTCGTAGGAGACTTGGCCGTAGCCTGACCGCCCCTCCCCCAGGGGCATTGCATAGTCGCGATTGATCCGGTTCGCCTGCCTCGTGCGTGACGTGGCGTCATGTCCCGGTGCGGTCTGGGATGGCCCCCGGAAAGCAGAGCAGGCACGGTGCCGGTGATCATGTGGTTGTCGAGACCCATGAGAACCGAGCGAGACCGTGCCTGCCCGAATATCATCGCCCATCCCCACCACTCTGGAGCAACTGGGCTCCCAGACTGCTCCTCTTGCCCCGGGTGACATCGCTGACCTGCGTCGTTTCTTGATCCTTGTCGCTGATACCCGTGATGCGCGGGGGCGCCGGTATCCGGCCCTCGCGTTGCTCTGCGCCACTGTCGCGGCAGTGTTGACCGGCGCCCGGTCGCTCATCGCGATCAGCGAATGGATCACGGATGCCCCGCAGCGGGTGTTGGACGTCCTCGGCTTTGGCCTCGACCCGTTCACGGGGCTGCGGCCGGTGCCGCACGCCGCCACGGTGCGTCGTCTGCTGCAACGCATCGACGGTGACGCGCTGGACGCGGCGATCAGCGCATACCTGCAGGCCAGAGTGGCTCCTCCGCCGTCGACGGAGGAGAAGCGGCCGGTGCGGCGAGTCATCGCGGTCGACGGCAAGGCGGTCCGCGGATCGCGAACCCGGGCGGCCGCGGCGATCCAGTTGCTTGCCGCGATGGAGCACCACGGCGTGGTCCTCGCCCAGCGGCAGGTCGCCTCCAAAAGTCGAGTAGCCGGGGGGAATTTCACCCCCCGGCTCTCACGGAACCGTGCGTAAAGATCTCCCTTTACACGGCTCTTGTCATCCTGATCACCAGCCCGAGGACGCTGCAGTGGTCACCTTCCAGTGGGCGAACATGCGGGGATACCGCTTCGCGATCTCCCGCATCTTCCCCAGGGCCTCGCGCAACGCCGCGAGCCGCTTGTACTTCTTGCGGATCCAGCGCACCAAGTAGGCGTTGATGCGCTGCAGGAGAGGGGTCAGGGCCGATCGGTAGAACCGGCCGTAGTAGTTGATCCAGCCCGCCACGATTGGATTGATCCGTCGGGCGAGCTCCACGAAGGAGAGGTCGGACCGCCGGTGAAGACGCCAACTGCGTACTTCCCTGCCGATCCTCTTCAAGGCGTCCTTGCTGATCGCAGGCTCGAAGGACAGGAACCGCCTGCCCTGTCTGTCCTGCGACTTTCGCGCGCGGAACGTGTACCCGAGGAAGGTGAACTCCCTGTGCTCATACGAGCCCTGGCGTTTCCCGTCCTGGCAGTAGACGATCCTGGTCTTGTCGGGGTGCAGGCGCAGCCCGACTTCCTCCATCCTGTCCGTGAGCGCGGCCAGCACCTGGCGGGCCTGACGCTCCGAGACGCAGTGCACGACCGCGTCATCGGCGTAACGCTCGAACGTGACGGTGGGGAACTCCCGGTCCAGCCACATGTCGAGTAGGGTCGGGGACTGGCGCGGTGGATGAGTCCCCGTTTCCAGTCCCCGCCGCTTCAAACCGGACATGCGGTTCTCCCGCATCCGGCTT
>NZ_JBIAIV010000013.1:0-178644 GCF_042871645.1 Streptomyces sp. NPDC005774
ATCCCCAGGTCACGCGCGGTCTGCGCGATCGTGAGATCCGGCTCCGAATGGAACAGGGCCACGGCGTCGGCCCTGAACTCGGGCGAATAGACCTTCATCACCATAATCGGTCACCCTCTCCCGGCCCCCACCGGGGCCGGAGGTCAGGGTGTCCACCACCCGGGGGGAGGTCCCGTGGAAGGCCATCGCGTGAACGGGGAAGCGTGAGCGGATGGGCGCGCTGCGGACAAAGGAGCGGCTCTTGTAGACGGCGGCCGGTGTGGTTCGACCGGGTACATCCGTGCCTGCCACGGCCAGGGCTTCGGCGTAGTCGGGTGGCATCCGTCTTGTGTTCAAGCGACGCCGGCTTCGACAAGATCAAGACGGTTCGCGCGAACGCCATGCCACTGGAGGGGCGGCGGCGTCCCGCCACGATGCGAAGCCGCCGCCCGCTCTCCGCCCCCAGCTCTTGCTTTACCTATCGAAATTCGATAGATTCCCATCGCAACTCGATGGAAGGTTGGGTCGTGGGAAAACTGACAGTGGGTGCGCTGCGCGCCGTGCTCGTGGTGGTGCTCGTCGGCACCGTGTTCGTACAGGCAGGGATGGTGTGGGCGTTGGTCAGCGGGAGCGACCCGGAGGACGGATCGCTCCCGCTGACCCCGCTGCGCGTGATCACGATCCTGGGCATGGTGTCGGTCCAGGTCGCCCTGGTCTGCGTATGGCGGCTGGTGACGATGGTGCGACGCGGAACCGTGTTCTCCCACACCGCCTTCCGGTACGTGGATGGCGTGATCGGCGCGATCGTGGCGGCTGCCCTCGTATGGTTCGCGGTCACGGCCCTCAATGCGCCGGGCCAGCGGGACGATCCGGGCGTCACCGTCATCATGGGTGGGGTTGGCGTGGCCATCCTGGGGGTCGCGCTCATCGTGCTCGTGCTGCGGATGCTGCTCGCCCAGGCCGTCGCGCGCGACGTCGAAGCGGCACAGATGCAGGCCGAGTTGGACGAGGTGATCTGATGCCGATCGTCGTCGACATCGACGTGATGCTGGCCAGGCGGAAGATGTCCGTGGGCGAGCTCGCAGACCGCGTAGGCATCACGCCCGCCAACCTGGCGGTACTCAAGAACGGCCGCGCCAAGGCGGTGCGCTTCGCGACGCTCGCCGCGCTCTGCGAGGTGCTCAATTGCCAGCCGGGCGACTTGCTGCGCTGGGAGGCCGAGGATGCCGCGGGCGGATGACACGCCCAGGGCGGGCGTGAAAACGTTTGGCGCCACCGGCCCGTAACACGGCACGTGGACCGCATGGACGTGGATCGCCGATCACCCGCAGCGCCGCCCCAACCCCCTTGGTCGGATTCCGGTTGACCTGCACCGCACCGTCCTGGTCGACGATCGCGGCCTGCGAACGTGCCCCCACCGCAAGCCCCCGTCCTTCCAGCGCGGAAGGGCGGGGGTTCGTCCATGGGAGGCAGCCCCCTGGGCCGGGGACGGACGGACGCCGATCACCTCGGGGAGTCGAGCGGGGCTTGACTGAACTCCCGCAGTGTCCCGGGCGATCGGCGACGGTGTCCTTCGAATCCTAAGATGCCCGAAAGAGTCGCTTACTGCGAGGGGGAAAGCGCGCCGGGGTGGTCCTGCGGTACTGGCCCGCCCCGGCGCGTGAGCCTCATCCGCCGAGTGCGGTGACCATGTTCATGATGGTCTCGACCTGGGCGCCGCCCTGGATGGGGTAGTTGGTGGCGCCGAGGTAACCCCACCAGTCCCAGCACCCGTTGGGGTTCACATAGGACGACGTGGCCTGCGGATACAGGACGATCATCTTGTTGTTGTCGGCGTACTGGTTGAGGTTGGCGCGGTCGACGAAGGTCGTACCGATCTTGTCGTACCCCTGCTTGCAGCCGTGCAGGGAAACCATCAAGCGGCAGCTCGCCCCCGAATCACAGGACGTGGGGACATAGGCGAACCCGGAGCTGCCCATGCTCAGGGTGCTCGCCATTCCGTTGACGGCGTGGGTGCTCTGACCGAACTTGACGAGCTTGCCCGTCAGCGGTCCGGTGTTGGGCGAGGAGACCGAGCCGAAAAGCTTCTGCAGCAGTGCTTTCTGGGGGTCGGTGCCGCAGTCGTTCAGGTACGGCGCGCTGTTCGCGGTGCAGCTGTTCGGCCCGTACGGGGTGACCCAGGAATGCCCCGCCGCAGAGGTGTCGTCGTAGGTCACGTTCGCGCCGAAGTGCTGGTAGAAGGCCTTCCCGGCATCGCCGACCGAGGGCTTCACCGTGGTGTCGTTCGTGCCCTGGTAGAGGTACACGGGGCTGCCGGACAGGTTGCTGACCGGGTCGATCCACCCGTAGGAGGACCAGGCGGAGGCCTTCGAGGTCAGAGTGCTCGGATAGGTGGGGTAGACGTTGTCCCCACAGCCGTAGAGGGCTTGGTAGACGTTGTTCTGCGCGCAGTAGTACGGTCCCGCCCCGAAGATCGCCGCGCCTTTGATCTTCTGCGAGTAGGCAACGTGCAGTTGACCGGCCATGTAGCCCCCGGAGGAGATTCCGGAGACGTACACGCCGGATATGTTGTGGCCGGTGAGACTGCCCGACACCGGAGGAACCGTGTGGAGAGTGGCGGCCTGGGCGGTACCTGCCGACGTCAGCAGGGCCACCAGGACGGAGAGGACCAAGGTGGGGGACCACCAGAAGACGCGTTGACGGGCTCGCATCATGTGCACCTCTTCCCTGGGACTTGCGGTCCGGCCAAGGGCGCCGGTCCGTGTGGTAGCGGAACCGTAGAGGCGACACGAGAACACTGGCGATGTGTGCGGTACACATACGACAGCGAATCGAAGTGGCTCAAAGACACTGGTCCTGACGGCCGGCGCGAAGGGCGCACGTCTGCTCACCATGGGCCACGCCGTCGTGGCCGGCGCTTCGATCCTGAGGCCGCCCAATAGAGTCAACAGCCCCTGCCGGCAACGCGGGCTTCGGGTGGTCGTGCCCAGCCACGGCAGGTGCGGACGCGGGTGCGGTTCCTTGAAGCGGGCCGCGAGTTCGCTGCGGGAGCGGATGCCGAGCTTTGAGCAGATGTGGGTGAGGCGCTACTGCGCCGACTTTACCGATATGTGCAGCTCCAGGAACGGTCACAGGGCCGCGTCGGACCACTGGTCGAGGATGTCGTCGCCGGTCAGGGCGGCGTCGGGTTCGCTCGCCTCGCCGTTCAGCAGCTGCTCGGCCCAGATCACCTTGCCGTTCGGCGTGTACCGGGTGCCCCAGCGTTCGGCGTAGCGGGCGACGAGGAACAGGCCGCGTCCGCCCTCGTCCGTGGTCGCCGCCTGGCGCAGATGGGGTGAGGTGCTGCTGCCGTCGGAAACCTCGCAGATCAGGCGGCGGTCCCGCAGCAGGCGGACGTGGATGGGGACGGTGCCGTGCCGGATGGCGTTGGTGACCAGTTCGCTGAGGATGAGCTCGGTCGTGAAGCCCGCGTCCGTCAGGTCCCACGCCGCCAGCTGCCGGGTGACGTCGGCGCGGACGCCGGACACGGCGGCGGCTTCGGGGGACACGTCCCAGCCGGCGACCCGCTCGGGGTCGAGCACCCGGGTGCGGGCGACCAGCAGGGCGATGTCGTCGTTCCCGCCGTTCGGCAGGAGGGCGTCGAGCACCGCGTCGCAGGTCTGCTCGGGAGTCCGGCCGGGATGGGACAGCGCGCCACGCAGGATCTCCAGACCGACGTCGATGTCCCGGTCGCGGGTCTCGATGAGCCCGTCGGTGTAGAGGACGAGCTGGCTTCCCTCGGGCACCTCGAATTCCGTGCTCTCGAAGGGCAGGTCGCCCAGGCCCAGCAGTGGACCGGCGGGCAGGTCGGGGAAGGTCACGGTGCCGTCCGGACGGACGAGGGCGGGCGGCGGGTGGCCGGCCCGGGCCGCGCTGCACGTGCCGGAGGCCGGATCGTAGACGACGTACAGGCAGGTGGCCCCGATGATTCCCTCGTCGTCACCCTGGTCCGCCCGCTCCCGGTCGAGCCGGGCCACCAAGTCGTCCACCCGGGCCAGCAGCTCGTCCGGCGGGAGGTCGAGGGTGGCGAAGTTGTGCACCGCGGTCCGCAGCCGCCCCATGGTGGCCGCCGCGTGCAGACCGTGTCCCACCACGTCCCCGACCACCAGTGCCACCCGGGCGCCGGACAGCTCGATGACGTCGAACCAGTCCCCGCCCACTCCGGCCTGGGCCGGCAGATAGCGGTGGGCCGCCTCCAGCGCGCTCAGGTCCGGCAGGTCGCGGGGCAGCAGACTGCGTTGCAGGGTGACCGCCAACGCGTGCTCGCGGGTGTAGCGGCGGGCGTTGTCCAGCGCCACGGCGGCCCAGGCGGACAGCTCCTCGGCGAACAGCACATCGCTCTCGTCGTACGGTTCCGCTTGCTCCGAGCGCCAGAAGTCCACCGAGCCCAGCACCGTGCCGCGAGCCCGTAGCGGTACCGCGATCAGGGAATGGAAACCCTGGCCCAGGAGCTCCTCCGCGCGGTCGGGGGCCAGGGTCCGCCATCCCTCGGCGGTGCTCAGATCCGCCTCCAGCACCGCGCGGCCGCTCTTCACACACCGTGCCTGTGGCGTGGCGTCGGGGAAGCGAACGGTTTCGCCCACCGCCATCAGCGGCAGACCGTCGTGGATGGTGCTCAGCCCGGCCCGCCGCATGACGGTGTTCCGCCCGGTCGGCTCCTCGCCGCGCAGCACCTCCTCGGCCAGGTCGACGGTGACCAGGTCGGCGAAGCGAGGTACCGCCACCCCGGCCAGTTCGTGCGCGGTGCGCTCCACGTCCAGGGAGGAGCCGATCCGTGCCCCCGCGTCGTAGAGCAGGCTCAGGCGCTCCCGGGAGGCTTCGGCGCGACCGGACAGAGCCCGCAACTCCGTGGTGTCCCTGAGCGTCACCACGCTCCCGGTACTCCCGTTGCCGGGCACCGTGCGCCGCTTGTTGACCGCCAGCAACCGGTCGGGCGTAAGGAGCACCTCGTCGGTGGCCGTCCGCTCCGAGGCAAGCAGTTCGACGACGCCCGGGTCCATCCCCAGGTCGGTGATCTGCCGCCGCTCCGCGTCCGGCGGAAGATCCAGCAGCCGCCGCGCCTCGTCGTTGGCCAGCACCAGCTGCCCGTCACCCCCTACGATCAGCACCCCCTCCCGCACCGCGTGCAGCACCGCGTCGTGGTGGTCGTACATCCGGGTCATCTCCACCGGACCGAGACCGTGGGTCTGACGCAACAGCCGTCGGCTCACCAGAGCGGTGCCGCCCGCGCAGATGGCCAGGGTCACGCCCGCGGCCCCCAGGATCACCGGGAACTGCTGGGCCGCCATGCCCGCCACCTTGTGGACCGTGATGCCGACTCCCACCGAGCCGACCAGCGTCCCGTCGGGCTCGGTGACAGGGGAGTACCCGACCACCGAGCGCCCCTTGGCCGTCTCGATGGTCTGCGTCCGGGGGGAGGCCGGCGGCCTGATCGGGCCGGTGACGGCCTTTCCGACCAGTGAGGGGTCGGGGTGCGTGTAGCGGACCCCGGCCTTCGAGTACACGACGACGAGGTCCACGTCGGTCGCCCGCTGGATCCGCTCGGAGAGCGGCTGCAGGACCTTGCTGGGGTCGGGACCGGTCAGCGCCGTCAGCGTCTGCGGGGAGTTCGCGAACGTCGCGGCGATGGCCAGGGACCGGGTCTGGGCCTCGTGGGTGCTGTCACGCCGGGCCTGGAACACGAGGGCGACCAGCGCGGCGGTGATGATCAGGGTCACGACCAGGACCTGAAGCACGAACACCTGACCGGCCACGCTCCGCACCCGGAGCAGGGACCGCAGCCGCCCCGGGGGCCGCGCCGGCCAGGGACCGTCGCCACGCCGGTTGTGCTGTCCGTCCTCCGGCCGGTTGGGCTGCTGGTCCTCGGACCGTTCCCGCTCCCGGGTCCGGTGCCGGGCGGATGCCCTGCGTGCGGCGAGGCCCCTGAAGCCGCGGGGTGACGTACCGGGAGGGCGACGGGAATCTGCTGTCACTGCTTGGTTCGCCTCCTCCGCGGCGATGTACGGGTTGTCCCGGTGCGGTCACCGTCCACCGGACCGCCCGCCAGCCGGACCTGCCCCGCGGAAGACGAGGCATTAAGGGCATTGTGAGCAAACAAGGTTCAACCCGTACGTTCTGCGCATTTCTTGCGAACGGGTCAACGGTACTCGCTCAGGGGCGCTTCGGTCCGGTCGGGTGCGGCCCTCCGGTGCCGCCGAGCAGGGGCAGCGCGGTCGTGGCCGGCGCGGTGGTCGCCGAGGGCGGCGGGAGCGGCTCATGCGCGCAGGGCGTCCGGCGGCTGTGCGCAGGGCGTCGGGCGACGTGAGCCGGCCGCTCGGGGCGGTGCGCGCCGTGATGTGAGACGCCCCCGCGCGCCCCTCCCGGGTGGCGCTTCAGGGGCGGGGCCTGCTCCTGCCGACCGTGCGTCTCAGCCCCGGACGCAGTCCTCGATCACCGAGGCGACCTGCTCGACCGCGGCCGAGACGCGGTGCGTGCGCCGGGCCAGTACCAGTTCGACCGACTCGGGGGCGGTGAGCGGTACGTAGGTCACGCCCTCGAGGCTCAGGCTCCGCACCGACTGCGGTACGAGGGCCACGCCGTGTCCCGCCGCGACGAGGACGACCAGGGTGGCCGTCTCGCCGACCTCGAGGAGCGGGGAGGGCCGGAAACCGGCCCGCCGGCAGGCGGACAGGACCCGGTCGTACATCGAGGACCGGGACTGCGAGGGATGGATGACGAACGGCTCGTCGGCCAGGTCCTCCAGCGGGACGCTCGGGAGGCCCGCCAGCCGGTGGTGGGACGGCAGTACGGCCACCAGCGGCTCGGACCGCAACGGCGTGATGCGCATGTTCTCCTTCGGCGCCGCGCCCCGCAGGACGGCGAGGTCGAACACGCCCGTGAGCAGGCCCTCGACGAGCCGGGGGGTGAGGATCTCGCCCCGCAGGTCCAGGGTGACCTTGGGCAGCTTCGCGCGTACGGTGCGGGCGACCCGCGGCAGGACGTCGTAGGTGGCCGTGCCGATGAAGCCGACGGAGACCCGGCCCGCGTGACCGGTGGCCAGCTCCCGCATGTGGGTCCGCGCGCGTTCCTCCTCCGTGACGAGGGCGCGCGCGTAGTCGGTGAGGTGACGGCCGGCCTCGGTCGGCTCGACGCGCCGGGTGGACCGGTTGAACAGCGGGACGCCCAGCTCCCGCTCCAGCTGCTTGATCTGCTGGGAGAGAGCCGGCTGCGCCACGTGCAGGCGGGCGGCCGCGCGCCCGAAGTGGCACTCCTCGGCCAGGGCGAGGAAGTACCGGAGCTGACGGAGTTCCATGGACCCCAGTTTATAAGCGCTGCTTATGAATCGATGCCGACTAGGTCTTGGACATGATGAAGCGAGCGCTCGTACGGTGGAGGCGTGAGCGACAGTTACCTTTACGCAGCAGCAAGAACGCCCTTCGGCAAGTTCTCGGGCGCCCTCGCCGAGGTCCGGCCCGACGACCTCGCCGCGGTGGCTGTCACCGGGGCCCTGGCCAAGACCCCCGCGCTCGACCCGGCGGAGATCGACGACGTCGTCTGGGGCAATGCCAACGGCGCCGGCGAGGACAACCGCAACGTCGGCAGGATGGCCGTCCTCCTCGCAGGCCTGCCCACCTCGGTCCCGGCCACGACCGTCAACCGGCTGTGCGGATCCTCCCTGGACGCCGCCGTCATCGCCTCCCGCGCCATCGAGACCGGCGACGTGGACATCGTGCTCACCGGCGGCGTCGAGTCGATGACCAGGGCGCCCTGGGTCCTGCCCAAGCCCTCGCGCGCGTTCCCCGCCGCGGACGTGACCGCCGTGTCCACCACCCTCGGGTGGCGGCTGGTCAACCAGCGCATGCCGAAGGAGTGGACCGTCTCCCTGGGCGAGGCGAACGAGGAACTGGGCGACCGCTTCACCATCGCCCGCGAGCGGCAGGACGCCTTCGCCGCCCGCTCCCACAACCTCGCCGACGACGCCTGGAACACCGGCTTCTACGACGACCTGGTGGTGCCCGTCGTCGCGGACCGCAAGGGCACGACCGTCACCCGGGACGAGGGGATCCGCCCCGGCTCGACCGCAGAGAAGCTCGCCGGGCTCAAGCCCGTCTTCCGCCCCGACGGCGTCATCACCGCCGGCAACGCCTCCCCGCTGAGCGACGGCGCCTCCGCGGTGCTCCTCGGTTCGGGCGAGGCCGCCGCGCGCATCGGCACCGACCCCGTCGCCCGCATCGCCGGCCGGGGCGTGTCCGCGCTGGACCCGCAGATGTTCGGCTACGCCCCCGTGGAAGCGGCGAACCGGGCCCTGAAGGGCGCCGGGATCACCTGGTCCGACATCGCCGCCGTCGAACTCAACGAAGCCTTCGCCGTCCAGTCGCTGGCCTGCGTGGACGCCTGGGACGTCGACCCGGAGATCGTCAACGCCAAGGGCGGCGCGATCGCGCTCGGCCACCCCTTGGGCGCCTCCGGCGGCAGGCTCCTGGGCACCCTGGCCCACCGGCTGAAGGAGTCGGGGCAGCGGTGGGGCGTCGCCGCCATCTGTATCGGAGTCGGCCAGGCGCTCGCCGTGGTCCTGGAGAACGTCTCGGGAGGCAACCGATGACCACCCTGCTGTGCGACCACGCCGACGAGGCGGTGGCCGGGACCGAGGACGGCTCGACCGTGCTCGTCGGAGGGTTCGGAATGGCCGGCATGCCGGTCGACCTGATCGACGCCCTCATACGCCAGGGCGCCAAGGACCTCACCGTCGTGTCCAACAACGCCGGCAACGGCGACACCGGACTCGCCGCGCTGCTGGCCAAGGGCCGGGTCCGCAAGGTGATCTGCTCCTTCCCGCGCCAGGCGGACTCCTGGGTGTTCGACGACCTCTACCGGGCGGGCCGGATCGAACTCGAGGTGGTCCCCCAGGGCAACCTCGCGGAACGCATGAGGGCGGCCGGGGCCGGCATCGGCGCCTTCTTCTGCCCCACCGGAGTCGGCACGCTCCTCACGGAGGGCAAGGAGACCCGCGAGATCGACGGCCGCACCTACGTGCTGGAGTACCCGATCAAGGGCGACGTCGCGCTGATCGGCGCCCACCGCGCCGACCGCATGGGCAACCTCGTCTACCGCAGGACCGCCCGCAACTTCGGACCGGTCATGGCCACCGCCGCGACCACGGTGATCGCGCAGGTCCGGGAGATCGTCGAGACCGGCGACATCGATCCCGAAACCGTGGTGACCCCCGGCATCTACGTCGACCGTGTGGTGAAGGAGGCCGACCCCGCATGAACGCGACCAGCCGAGTGACGAACGACCAAGGTGCGACGAACGGCCAAGGTGCGACGAACGGCCGAGATGCCATGAACGGCCAGGGCCCGCTGAGCAAGCACGCCATGGCCGCCCTCGTGGCGCGCGACATCCCCCAGGGCGCCGTCGTCAACCTGGGCATCGGACAGCCGACCCTCGTCGCCGACCACCTGCCCGCCGACTCCGGGGTGGTCCTCCACACCGAGAACGGCATGCTCAACATGGGGCCCGCCGCGAAGGAGGGCGAGGTCGACCCCGACCTGACCAACGCGGGCAAGGTCCCGGTGACCGAACTGCCCGGAGCCGCCTACTTCCACCACGCCGACTCGTTCGCGATGATGCGCGGCGGCCATCTGGACATCTGCGTCATGGGCGCGTTCCAGGTCTCCGCCACCGGCGACCTCGCCAACTGGCACACCGGAGCACCCGACGCCATCCCCGCCGTCGGCGGTGCCATGGACCTGGCGATCGGCGCCAAGAAGGTCTTCGTCATGATGACCCTCTTCACCAAGACCGGCGCCCCCAAGCTGGTGCCCGAATGCACCTACCCGCTCACCGGGCTGCGCTGCGTCGACCGCGTCTACACGGACCAGGCGGTGTTCGACATCACCCCCCAGGGCCTGCGGGTCGCCCAGACCTTCGGCACCACGCTGGACGAACTCGCCGGCCGCCTCGACATGCCGCTGCTCGCGCCGGAGGCGTGAGACACGGGCCGACGGCCCGCCCGGGAACGTACTGATGGCCTGCCCGCGGTCAGCGGGCAGGCCATCAGTACGTTCCCGGGCATCGCGACGTCCACGCTTCTGCGGACGGGAGCGGGACCCCGGCCGGAGAAGCGTGGACGTCGACGCCTCCTCGTCCTCCGCAAGCTCCGGGGAGATCTTCGGCGGCCGCCTCAGGTGCGGCGGGACCGCACGACCAAGGCGGTGCCCCCGGCCACCGCGAGGACCGCCGCGCCGCCGAGGATCGCGGCCTGCCCACTCGCGCCGGTCCTGGCGAGACCGGGGCGCGAGCCGTGCGCGGCCTGCAGGATCAGGTCGGTGACGTCGCCCGGATCGGTCTCCAGTACGGCGTGCGGGGCGTCGACCTCGACGGTGGTCGAGCCCGCCCGCTTCGCCATGAAGCGCAGGTTCTCGGTACCGATCGTGCGGTCGTCGGTGGCTACGAGGTACCACGAGGGGATCGTCTTCCAGGCGGCCCCCTTGCTCGGCTGGGTGTTCGTGGCCACGTTCGCGGGCCGCTGTGAGGCGGCCAGGGCGTTCGCCCGGGCCGCGTCGAGCCGGTTGCTCAGGAAGACGTCGCTGAATTTGTCCGGCTTGATGTACAGGTCGACATCGTCGGGGCCGCCGCCGAGCGGCACGGCGTCCAGCGCGGTGGGGACGGGAGCCCGGGGGTCGTCCGTCAGATGACTGCCGGGGTGCTTGGCGACCAGCTGCAGAGCCGTCTCGCCCTTGTCCGGGGCGAACCCCGCGACGTACACGAGGGACGTGACGTTCGGGTTGCCGGCCGCCGCGTTGGTGATCACCGAACCGCCGTAGGAGTGACCGACGAGGACGAGGGGGCCCTTGATCGTCTTGAGCAGGGCGGCGAGGTAGTCGGAGTCGCCGGAGAGGCTGCGCAGCGGGTTCGCGGGGGCGACCACCGGATAGCCCTCGGCCTGGAGGCTCCGAACGACCTTGTTCCAGCCCGAGGCGTCCGCCCAGGCGCCGTGCACCAGTACGACGGTCGGCTTGGTGCCCTCATGGGGCCCGGCCCCACCGCCGCTCTCGGAGGCCGCGGACGGGCCGGCGGCTGCCAGAGCCGCGGCGGGGAGGAAAACGGCCAGGGGAAGTGCCCGCCGGGCGGCGTGCCGTATGTGCTCCATAACCACTCTTTCTCGAGGGGAATGACTGGCCGAGAGGAATGACTGCACGACGACACTGCGTTCCACCGGCTGGTGCGGCACTGCGAACTGGTCCGGTCGAGTGAAGATCGCACCGGCAGGTGTGAGCACTTCCTGACGCGCATGCCCGGCCCCGCACCACTCGCTCCGAGGTCACCGCAGACATGGACCGGCCCCTCAAGGCAGCCGTCGAGGCCTCGGCCCGAGAGGCCCCCGAACCACCCGGATGTCCACCTACTGAGACATGCTTCTCAAACAGGTACGTTTGTAGGACACCTCGGTGTTTTGCCGGGGTCCGTAGGAATGCGAGAAAAGGAAACACACATGTCTCACCCCCTGCTGGTGGACCCGGCCTGGTTGCACGAGCGCCTCGGGGACCCCGCGATCCGGATCCTGGACGCGACCACCTTCCTCACCCAGCCCGAAGGCGACGGCTACTACGACGTCGAGTCGGGCCGCCAGGCGTACGAGAAGGCCCACATACCCGGCGCCGTCTTCGCCGACCTGCTGAACGACCTCGCGGACCCCGGCGCGGCCACCACGTTCACCGCGCTCGACAGCGAGACGTTCGCCGCCCGGCTCGGCGCTCTCGGCGTCGGCCCCGGCACGCACGTGGTCATCTACGACCAGGGCCCGAACATCTGGGCCACCCGGCTGTGGTGGAACCTGCGCTACGAGGGCTTCGACGACGTGTCGGTGCTGAACGGCGGCCTCCCCGCCTGGACCGGGGCGGGCCACGAGGTCAAGAGCGGCGTGGAGTCCAACGAGCCCGCCGTGTTCACCGCGAACCGCCGTCCCGAGCTGTACGCCGACAAGGACGCGGTCCTCGCCGCGATAAAGGACCCCGGCACCCAGCTGGTGAACTCCCTCGACCGGCCGACCTTCGCGGGCACCCGCCAGACCTACGCCCGGCCGGGCCGTATCCCGTCCAGCACGAACGTTCCGTTCCCCGAACTCGCCGAATCCGACGGCCGCTTCCGTGGCCCGGACGAGGTCCGCGGGCTCTTCGACGACGCCGGCGCCCTGGACGAGTCCAAGAAGGTCATCACGTACTGCGGCAGCGGTATCGCCGCCACGGGCCTGGCCTTCCACCTCGCTGTCCTCGGCCGCCCCGACGTCGCGATCTACGACGGCTCCCTCACCGAGTGGGCCGCCGACCCGGCCCTCCCCCTCGAAACCGACTGACGGTCCCGGCTCGCCCGGACACCCCCGGCTCGCCCGGACACCCCCGGACCTGCGCTGTCCGGGGGTTCTGCCGGGCGGTCGGGTGCTCATCGCGGATCCACCGCCGACCCCAGCGCCCTCGGTCGCCGCCGTATCCTGCCCGGACCGCGCCACTTCAGCCGCCGACCGGGAGTTCCCGCGTGACCGAGCCGATCGCTCCGACCACCCTGTCCGTCCCGTCCGCCTCGGACAAGAAGCCCTTCCTGTACGTCGTCGTCTGCGCGAGCGGGATAGCCGGCGAGGTCGGCACGCTGATCACCGCCGCGCGGCAACGGGGCTGGGATGTCGGGGTCGTGGCCACCCCGCAGGGACTGGGACTCCTCGACACGGAAGCGATCGAGGCGCAGACCGGCTATCCGATCCGGTCCGCCTGGCGCAAGCCCGGAGAGGCCCGCCCCCTCCCTCCCGCGGACGCGATCGCCGTGGCCCCGGCCACGTTCAACACGGTCAACAAGTGGGCCGCCGGTATCTCCGACACGCTGGCCCTGGGCATCCTGTGCGAGGCGTACGGCATGGGCGTCCCCATCGCCGTCCTGCCGTATCTCAACGCGGCCCAAGCCGCCCACCCGGCCTACCGGCAGAGTCTGGAACGGCTGACCGGGATGGGTGTTCTGATCGGCTCGCACGAACCGCACCGACCGAAGACCGTGGGAGGCGCCGACCGCTTCCGCTGGACGGAGGCGCTGGACCTCCTGGAACCCGGGCCGGCTGCGTAGGCGCCGCGATCGGACCGGCCTCTTGCCGTCCGTCCAGGCCGAGGCCTGTATCAACGCACGTCAGCGGGAGAGCCGGCGGCCCGTCCCCCAGACGGACCGGAAGAGGACAGTGAAGCCCGGCCGCAGTCTGCGGCCGCTGTCTCGGCTCCGATGACTCCGACGGGTCTGTCCTCCGGCTGGTCGAGAGCGCATGAGCGATTCGGTGGGGGAGGCACGGAGTGAACCAGGTGCCGGGCGGGACCGAGCAGGAACCTGGGCGGGGCAGTCGTCTGAAGTCCTGTCGGTAACCGTGCCGGCCGACGGTGGCTCCGTACGACGGAGCAGGCAGCGAGGGGACCGGCTCCGAGGGCGGCGGTGTGCAGCTCGGTGGTCCCGAGGGAGGGTGACACGAGGAACGGAGGAGCCGCGAACGCCCACCGGGAGCGGGGGCAGCCGGTACGGCCTCTTCGGGCACTCATCGTGCCCCGTAGCTTCCTGACTCGGCGCCATTGCTGCGTTTAACGTCCGGGAGTGAGCCTCTGGACTTCCCTCGAGCCCGCCTCCACGACCGTGGACCCGGGTGGTAGTACGACTGTGCGGCTGCGTCTGCGCAACACCGGTGACGTGGTGGAGGAGTACCGCTTCGAGGCGGTGGGTGATCTTGCGCCGTGGGCGCGGGTGGAGCCTCGGTCGCTGCGGTTGTATCCGGGGACGACGGGGACGGTGGATCTGACGTTCGCTCCGCCGCGTACGTCGGACGCGGCGGCGGGGCCGCATCCGTACGCGGTGCGGATCACGCCGACGGAGCATCCGGAGGCGACGACGGTTCCGGAGGGGAACCTCACCATTACCCCGTTCACGGAAGTGCGGGCGGAGTTGGTGCCGCCGACGGTGAAGGGGCGGTTGCGGGGTCGTCCGAAGCTGGCGGTGGACAACCTCGGTAATACGAGGGTGACCGCGTCGCTCAGTGGCAGTGACAACGGTGATCAGTTGTCGTACGACATTCATCCGAGCAATGTGCAGATCGAGCCGGGCCGTGCGGCGTTCGTGAAGACGACGCTGAAACCGCGGCAGATCATCTGGTTCGGGTCGGCGGAGCACCGGCCCTACACCCTGGCGGTGCAGCGGTCGGGTGTGACGCCGCTGGACGTGGAGGGCACGTACGTGCAGCGGGGTTTCCTGCCGCGCTGGCTGGCGGTCTTCCTCAGTGTCTTCATGGCGCTGGCGATCGCGTTCGTGATGCTGTGGATCACTTACAAGCCCGAGGTCCGCAGCGTCGCCACCGAAAGGCTCCAGGAAGCCGGCGCCGGCACGCTGCCGCCGCCCGCTCTCTCACCGGCCCCCGAGGCGCCGAAGGCCCCGTCCGCCGGCGTCGCGGCACCCCCGGCCGCGACCGAGACACAGCAGGCCGGCGGAGCCGGAGACGGAGACGGAGCCGGAGAGGGAGACGGAGCCGGGGCGGAGGGTGGTGGTTCCGAGGAGAAGGAGACCAAGGCGCCGGAGAGGACCGCGGCGATCGCCGTCCAGCAACTGGCCGCGCAGGATCCGAGCGGACGGCACATCTGCTACCGGGTCTATGCGGCGGGCCAGGGCTGGACCGACGCCGTGTGCGACGGCGAGACAGCGGGCACGGCGGGCGCGGGGACGCCGCTCAAGGCCGTCAACATCGCCGTGTCCGGAACCAAGCTCACATCCGGCGCCCCCTCCGTCCACAACCCCGCCTCGACCGACGGCAAGGGGCACCGCCCCGCGCCGTGGACGGACGCCGCCGACGGCATCGACAACTACATCGGCAGTACCGAGGAGGACGCCCCGGACATGCTGGGGTTCACCGTCAGCGTCGACCGTGGCGCCGGCACCGTCTGCCAGTCCGCCTACGTCCACAAGGACGCCTGGCTCAGCCTGGCGTGTGACGAGCCCGGGACCGGGTACGAGTTCACCTACGTCGGCACCCAGGACAACGACTCGTGGATCGAAGCGGTCAAGCTCACGGTGTGATCCGAACCGTCCACCGGCCACTGCCCAAAGGACGATCCCACCGAGCCCGCAGGGCCGCCGCGTCCGAACGTGGTGTACCGCATCGCCCGTAGCGCGAGGGGCTGACGGGGCTGACGTTCTCCGCCGGGGTGGTTCGACCGGGCTGCGGACGCGAGGGGCCTTCCGCCCCCGGCGCAGGTAGCGGTCCAGGGTTCGGGTCTGTGCCGAATGGCCGGGATGGGGGGAGTCGGCCACGGCCGTACTGCCCTTTGCCGCCTCGCCCCGTTGGTGACGGCGAGTTCGGCGGTGGCGGGAGTCAAGGTCTCACCGTGGCCGAAGACTTACGAGCGGTCCGGGACATCCAGTCGGTGCGGCATCTTTTCCCGCACGGCATCACCGGCTCGCGGGATTCCGTGATCCGGCCGTGCGCGATGCCCTTCAAGCCTTGGGCAAACAGGTGCCCCGGCGTCGTCCATCTCGTGCCAACTCCACATGGCGCGCCGAATGTTGAAGGCGCAAGGACCTGCTTGGAGCTCGCACAGAGAGGCGTGTGCTCATGGGCGGCGGTTCGGGCGGTCGTCCCGGCGGTGGGTCGTCCATGACCGGCGGATCAGGCTGCGGACGGTGATGATCGTGTCCGCGAGGTCGAAGAAGGCGTCGATGATCGTGGCTCGCCGTTCGTAGCAGCGGGCGAGCCGGTGGAAGGCGCTCTGCCTGGCGTGGGTGCGCTCGACGTGCCACCGCCGGCCGGCCTGGATCGGCGCCTTCTCGCCTCTGTGCGCGACGCGGCCGTGCAGGCCGCGGGCGGCGAGTTCGGTGCGGGTCTTGTCCGAGTCGTAGCCGGCGTCCAGGTGCACGGTGATGTCGTCGGGCAGTGGCCCCAGGTCCTCCAGGAGGTCCAGGGTCGGAGCGAGCAACGGGGAGTCGTGGCGGTTCGCTCTATGCTGTGCGAGGGCGTGCTTCTGCCCGGAGTTCGCTCGCTCCTGCCGGCAACGGGCATGAAGGACAGGCGCGTTCGGGCACCAACCGAACGGATCACGTGACACACGCTGGTCCGTGGCGCCCGTACAGCATCCGGTTCGAAGGGAACCTGTCTTGCCGAAGACCGTTGTCATCACTGGTGCGAGCGATGGAACCGGCGCCGCCGCGGCGCGTCGACTGGTACGTGATGGACACCGCGTGGTCGTCGTGGGCAGATCCGCAGCCAAGACCAAGGCGGTCGCGGATGAGCTCGGCGTGCACTGTTTCGTCGCCGACTTCGCCCACTTGCACCAGGTGCGCACCCTTGCGGCACAGCTCGCCGACCACTGCCCGCGCATCGACGTACTGGTCAACAACGCCGGGGCGATCCTCGGGGACCGCCATGTCACAGCAGACGGCTTCGAGGAGACGTTCCAGGTCAACTATCTCGCGCCGTTCCTGCTGACCAACCTGCTGCTGGACACCCTGCTGGCTTCCCAGGCCCTCGTCGTGCAGACATCAAGCAACGCCGCACGACTGTCAGCACGCGTCGACCTGGACGACCTCGACAATGCGCGGAACTACTCACCCGTACGCGCCTACGGCAACGCCAAGCTGGAACTCGTCCTCTTCACCCGGGAACTGCACGACCGATACCACGAGCAGGGCCTGTCCGCGGTGGCCTTCCACCCCGGCGGTGTCTCGTCGAATTTCGCCAGGACCAGCCGAAGCACTGTGGGCTCGCTGTTCCGGACACCTGTGCCTCGCTTGTTTTTCCAGTCCCCGGAGAAGGCGGCACGACACCTGCTGCGGTTCGTCACCCCCACACCCGAGGACAGCGTCGTGTCCGGTGCGTACTACGAGAACGGCAAACCGCGCACGATCAAGGCGCCGCCCATCGGGCCGCAGTTGTGGGAGGCCACTACAGCGCTGCTCGACCTGAACAAGACGTAGCGAGCCGCAGATCTGGTGCGGGGGCTGGCCAGGTGCAACGGCACCCGCCGCGCGCAGGGCGTCGACCATGATGGCAGCGCGACCACAAGCCCCAGTGATCACGGAGCGTCATAACTTCATGATCACAAGGGCTTGTGCCCGTTCCGTCTCCGGGTAACGGCTCCCACAACGGGGCGCCCGGCAACACCGTCCCCGCAGAGCGGAGAGAACGTGTTCATCGCCTTCGTCACGGTCACCATCCTCGGCGTGGTCTTCAACGGCGCCGCCGCCGTCACGTACCTGAGCGGCCATGAATACCCCAAGACCCAGGCGGACATGAAGGGCATTCCCCGCAAGTACGTGCCGGTGCTGGGCGCGTTACTGGCAGCGGGCGCCGTGGGGCTGGCGGCCGGGTTCGCCGTGCCGGTTCTGGGAACCCTCGCCGCCTGCGGCCTCGTGCTGTACTTCATCGGCGCGATCATCGCCCACCTGCGGGTGGGCTCCCGCGACATCGCGGGCGGGATCGTGTTCCTGGCCACCGCGGCGGCCGCCCTCGTCCTGGGTCTGCTCCACCACGGCCCCTGGTGACGGACCGGGGAGCATGCGTCATCCTGTCGTGCGACTTCTCCCACCGGCGCCCCTCCACCGCGAGGCCCGGTGGGCGATGAGCCCGAGCGCGGCGAGCGGGGACTTCCCCGCGTGGCCGCGACCAGTCCGCCCGCGCCCAGTCGGCGCCCGAGGCGTGGCTGACGATGCACCAGACCTGGCCGGGCGGGACCCGGACGGAGCCGATGGCCAGGCCCGCGGTGACGGACGCGACGAGCAGGACGAGCAGGACGAGGAGGACGAGGAGGACGAGGAGGACGAGGAGGACGAGGAGGACGGCGAGGACGAGGAGGGTAACGGCCATGGGTCCGCGGCCCCTCGCCTGCCCGGCGGTCGGCCGACCGGACACCGGCCGGGGCGGCGGTCAGCGGCAGGACGACGAACCGCTCGTTCTTCACGGCGGGCACGTCGGCGAGGGCGGCCTGCAGCTCCGGCATGTCCGTCACACGGATGCCTGGGCGCGGGGCGTGAGCCGGGTGCGTCGTGCTGGACTCGGGTGAAACTGCTGTATGTCAGAAATGAAAGAACTCATTGTTACCTCTGTCAACAGGCTTCACAAGGGAAGGGTGTGTGCGGTCCGTGTACGCTGGAGGTATGAAGGAGAATACCGCCCCACCGGTAGGCCCTCTTGTCACCGGTTCTGAGATCGCCCGGTTGGCCGGGGTCACTCGGGCCGCTGTCTCCAACTGGCGGCGGCGGTACGACGACTTCCCCGCGGTGGCGGGAGGCGCTGCGAACAGTCCGCTCTACGCACTCGCCGAGGTCCAGGAATGGCTGGACAAGCAGCGCAAAGGCCAAGAGGTGTCGCCCGAGGTCGAGCTGTGGCAGGCCATGAGAACTGCCTACGGGGAACAGATGGTCGCGGGTCTGGCAGAGGTGGCCTCGGTGCTGGCCGGAGAAAGTGAGCCAAGCCTGCCGGATGACGTCGCCACCCGTGTGCAAGAGCTCGCCCGGACCGAAGCGCCCGTCGACCTTGTGAAGGCACTGACGGAACGATTCATTGACTCCGCTCGGCGCGCGGGATCGGACCAGGTGACGTCCGAGCGCGTGGTGCGTGCCATGTGCCACTTCGCTCCCGAACTGCGGACCGGCGCCACAGTGTTCGATCCCGCCTGCGGCATCGGGGTACTGCTCCTGGCCGTCGCCTCCGAAGCGGGAACGCGCTGCTGCGGCCAGGAGACGGATGCCGACAGTGCCCGCTTCGCGCAGCTCCGCGCCGGCCTCCTGGGCCGATCGGACGTGCGCATCGCGGCAGGTGACTCCCTGCGCGCGGACGAATGGCCGGACCTCAAGGCGGACCTGGTCGTCTGCGACCCGCCCACTGGCGTGACCGAGTGGGGGCGAGAGGAATTGCTGCTCGACTCCCGCTGGGAACTCGGTACCCCGTCCAAGGCCGAAGGGGAGCTGGCGTGGCTCCAGCACGCTTATGCGCACACCGAGCCCGGCGGCCAGGTCCTCATGGTCATGCCTGCCTCGGTCGCCTACCGCAGGGCAGGCCGCCGCATCCGAGCAGAGCTTGTACGCCGGGGGATCGTGCGCCAAGTGGTCGCCCTGCCGCCAGGGACGGCGACCTCTCACGCCCTGCCCGTTCATCTGTGGTGTCTGAGACGCCCCGAGAGCGCGGGAGCCGCGGATACGCACCAGACCGTGCGCATGGTCGACCTGACCGGCAACAGCCCCGACGGGAGCCTGGAACCACGCCCCGACCAGGTCGCCGACGTGCCGCTGATCGAACTCCTCGACGAGACCGTCGACCTGACCCCCGGCAACCATCTCCGGTCCCGGCACCGCGACTATCCCGGCGAATACGCAGCCCTGCGCAAGGAACTGGAGGACCAGGTCCGTCGACTCGCCACACTTCTGCCCGAGCTTGTGCCGGGCGGCGAACCGGGCTCACTGGACGGTGCCACCACCAGCGTCGCGGATCTGGCCCGGGCCGGACTCGTCACGTACGACGGTCCGGAGCCGGTCTCGGCCAGCGAGCAGCTCGACACGGACTATCTGCAGGGATTCCTGCGCAGCTCCGTCAACGCCCGCCGGTCCACAAGCGCCAGCGGTACCTACCGCCTTGACGGCAGGGGCTCCCGTATCCCCCGCATGGGCATCGACGAACAGCGTCGGTACGGCACTGCCTTCCGGGCCCTGTCCGCGTTCGAGGAAGGCATGCGCAAGGTCGACGAGCTGAGTCGGCAGCTCGCCGAAGTCGCCCGTGACGGCCTCGCCGCGGGTGCCCTGGTACCGGAGGAGTGATGAGGCCGGGGCGGGACACCCCTGGTGGGCGCCCCGCACCGGCCCGCACTCGTCCGCACCGGCCCGCACTCGTCCGCATCGGCGCGTGCGGCGGCCGGCCGGTCAGGTGGCGGGCCAGAAGTCGGTGATGCGTATGGTGCGCATCCGCGGGTCACGGGCGTTGTGGACGGACTCCAGGTGCAGTCCCTTGTCCGCGTTGAGTTCGGCGACGCTCATGGCCTGGAATTTCGCCATGGCCTTGCGCACTCCGGCTCGGACCGGCTTCTCCAGGGTGTCGTAGCCGTCCCAGAAGCTCTGGGCGAAGGCGAGCCGGGGCATGAGGGCACTTCCTTTCCGCCTGACGGCGTTTCATGATTGCGAAGGGGGAGTGGCGCCGGCCAGCCGTCCGGCGACGTCCCGGAGAGCCGACATGAGTTGGTCCGGTTCGCGGGAGAGGTCGAGGCTGTGCTGATACAGCCGAACTCCGCGTCCGCCCGGCCCCGCCGCCGTGCCGCGCACCTCGTGGAAGCGCTCGGGCTGCCGTCCGGCCGCGTACACCAGATGTGCCTCGCGCAGGCCGAGCACGGTGGCGTACGCGAGCGCCTGGTACAGGTCGGCGTTGTGGAGTCCGTCGGCCTTCTCGACCTTGTACTTGGCGTCGACGACGGCGAGCGGGGTACGTCCGTCGCCGGTGCGGACGACGAGGTCGGGGCGCATCCGCACGAGACCCGCGGTGTCGAGGTGGTGGGGGTCCTGGAGGCGCGCGGTCAGGCCGTGCTCCCGAAGGGCCTCGCGCAGGGCGACGGTGACGAAGTCCTCGAACAGCTTGTTCATGTCGAGCAGGAAGCCGTCCACGGCGAGCGGTTCGGGCCCGGGAGCGGGGGCCCGGTGTTCCGGCGAGGAGCCGCGCAGGACGGCCTCGGCCAGCCGCAACGCGGGCTGGTAGCGGGAGTTGAGGCGCGAGGGCTGCCAACGCGGCAGTTCCTGTCCCCGTACCAGCGGCAGGGCGTCGGCGAGACGTACGCGCTGATGGGCCAGGCGCCGCCGGACGGGACCGGGAACGCCCGGCAGCCGCAGCAACCGCTCGGCGGCGGCGCGCAGGATGCGGTTCTCGGAGGTGTCGGCGGTGTACGCGTCGTAGACGATCTCCACGGGCGGGGTGCGGCCGAAGTGCCGCCGGATCTGCTCGGCCTCGCGCAGCCGCCCGCGCACGACCAGCGCGGACTCCTGCACCTCCCGGTAGCCCTGGAGAACCCCCCGCCGCAGCGCCGCGTCGATCTGCCGCTCCACGGCATGCGCGAGCGCGGGGACGACATCGTCGTACGCACCGGTCTCGACGGTGCCCTCCCGGCTGTCGCGCCAGGCGCGTGCCGGGTCGAGGCTGAACCCGAGCAGGAAGAACAGCCGGCTCACCGGGGTCTTGGGCATGATCCGTACGACCGGACCGCCGGGCGTGCGCACGGCGCCGACCCGGCTTCCCGCCCGCAGCAGCCAGTGCCCGTCCCGGCCGGGATCCGGGGTCGCGCTCTCCAGGATGCCGGAGGCGGCCAGGGCCCGCCCGGCCTCGGCACCCAGCGGGACGGAGACGGCGGGCCCGTACTCGCGCAGCACCACCTCGGGCACGGGCACGGACACAGGCACGGGCCCGGATACAGGCACAGGCACGGTCACGGGTGCTGCTCGCGCAGCGCGTCGAGACCGTAGCGGGCGGCGACGTCGATTCCTTCGCCGTAGTGGTACTCCTCGAGCAGCGGCAGGATCTTCGTGCGCCAGGTCCGTTCGAGGCCGCCGTCGCGGTAGACACCCGGCTTCATCAGATACGAAGGGCCGATGGCGAAGTCGGCGTCGTCCATTCGGGCGTTGAGGGCATCGAGGAGGCGGGCGGGCTCCTGGTCCCTCCCTTCGCGCTCGAGCCAGCGCGCGAGCAGCCCGGCGGTCGGTTCGGTGCGCGGGGACAGCTCCACGAACGCGAAACGGCGCCGCATCGCCGCGTCGACCAGGGCGATCGACCGGTCGGCGGTGTTCATCGTGCCGATCACGAAGAGGTTGGGCGGCAGCGGGAAGTCGTCTCCGGAGTAGGTGAGACGGACGGACCGGTCCCGGTACTCCAGGAGGAAGTACAGCTCGCCGAAGACCTTCGCCAGGTTGGCGCGGTTGATCTCGTCGATGATCAGGAAGTGCGGGACGTGCCGGTTGCCCTCGCGGGAGGCGAGATCGGCGAGTTCCCGCAGCGGGCCCGCCGTCAGCCGGAACGCCACCTCCCTCGTCTCCGGGTCCTCCGCGGGCCGGAACCCCTCGAAGAAGTCCTCGTACGCGTACGACGGGTGGAACTGCACGATCTTGACCTGCTCCGGGCCGCCGCCGAAGTACTCGGCCAGCTTCATCGCCAGGTACGTCTTGCCCGTACCCGGCGGGCCGTAGAGCACCATCTGCTTCTCGTCGAGGAGGAGTTCGCGCATTTCCTCCAGCCAGGCCCGGTCGTGAACGAGGAGGTCGGCGGCGAGTGTTTCGGTGATGTCCGGCAGGTTCAGCTCCCGTTGCGCCGGCCGTTCCGCGGCGGGGCGGTCGCCGGTGCCGTCGGCCGCCGTCGGGTCCACAGGTCCCGTAGACCCGGTGAGCCCGTCCAGTGCGTCCAGGACACCGGTCAGGTCGACGACGTCGTGCTGCACGGACAGTTTCTGCTGCACCTCCTCCGGCAGCTCCTCGTACGCGTGGCTGTCCGCCTGCCAGGCGACGGTCCGGCGCAGATTGGACAGTCCGCCCGGTGACGCGTTCTGCACGGCCTCCCCGGTGATCTGCCCGACGTGCAGCCGGCCGTCGCCGATGGTGGCCACCGTGTCGCCGACGCGCATCTGTGTCAGAAAGGCGTGCAGCTCGTCGACCAGGCCCTGCTTCTGGTGGTACGAGGCCGCCCCCTCGTACCCCTCCTCGACGAAGCGGCGCAGCGCGCTCTTGGTCGGATCGGCCTCCTCCAGGGGCGGCAGGTGCGCACCCGCGAGCGAGACGAACCCCTCCTCCAGCCACAGCCGCCGCACCAGGTTGTGCCCCGAGACGTTCGAGCCGCGCACCAGCCACGCCTTGCGCGGGGCGCGCCAGCCGGTGGACAGGTAGTCGGCGAGCGGGTGGCCCTCGGCGGTGCGCCAGGACTCCGGCCCGGAAGCGTCGTATCCGTACACCAGCGAGGCGGCGGCCGAGGAGGAGTTGCACTCGAGGTCTCGGGTCACCGTCCAGCGCGCGGGCGCGTCCTGGGGCCGGCCGGGGGCGGCCGGGGCGTCCACGAGCGCACCGTCCGCGCGGAGTTCCGCCCGGAATCGGCGCGCGTGGCGGCCGAGCCCCGGCCACTCCTCGGCGGTCACGAGGGAACCCTCCCGCAGCAGGAACTTGTTCGTCCCGTTGCCGCCGAACTGCGTCAGCAGACACCCGCGCGCCTCGGCACCGTCCTGCGGCAGCTTGATGCGGAACTCGGGTGTGCCGGGGAGACGGTCGGGTTGGGGCATGGGTGACCTTCCAGGAGAGGGCGACGCCTGCGTCGAACACGCACAGGCTAAACGTTGACACCGTCAACAAGCATGGGTGAGGTGTCAGGCCTCCTCCGACAGGGCGGCGCGCAGATCAGCCAGCGAGACCTGCCCTTCGGGGGTGTCGGCCAGCCAGAAGGTCCAGCCGTTGGTCCCCGCTCCGACCGCGTTGGCGGCTCCGGACGGGGTGTCGTGGATCTGTTCGTCGAGCCGGATGCGGCCTTGTTCGTCGACGACGGCCACCTGCCCGTACTCCTCCCACGCGGGGGTGAGGACGGTTCCCGTGCTGATCAGGCCGGCGTCCAGCAGCTCCGACAGTTTGATCCGGCGGGAGGGGAGCCCGCTCGCCGTGCGCTGCTCGGGCACGACGGCCGGGGCGCTGTACACAGGGCGGTAGGAGTCGCTCTCCAACTGCCCGAAGGCGTCACGGACGACCTGCGCCATCAGGGCACGGCGAGCGGTGAGGAAGGCGTCGTAGTCCATCGAGGGCCAGTTCTCCGGCAGTGCGTGCAGATGGCGCTGACGGGCCATGACATCGGCGGGCAGTCCCTTGGCGGCCGGCTGTGCGGGCCAGTACTGCGAGGGCGCCTGGTCGGAGATGGCGATGTTGTCGCTCCACTCCAGCAGTGCCATGTTGGCGATCTGGTTGATGCGCGCGCTGGTGGTGACCCCGAGGGAACTCTGCAGGTACTTCCGGGGGAAGAGGTGATGCCGCTCGACGCCCTTGCGCGCGAGGATGGCCGGGTCGAGCCGGGTGCGGACCTTGACGTCGGACAGCAGGACGTCCGCGTCCAGGATGTTGAGGGCCGCGATGTACGCGAGCAGGGCGGGCGACTTGGCGGCGGAGCTGTTCAGCGTGTTGGGCAGGGTGATGGTCCAGAAGTCCGAGGTGAGGGTTTCCCGGACGACCCGGTCGAGGGCGGTGGTGTAGCCGTCCGCGTCGCCGCGCGGGATGTTCCGCAGCAGTGCGAGATCGTGCTCCATCTGGGACTCCACCGAACCGGTGTAGCGGCCGGTGAGCTGTGCCATGAAGAACCAACGCGCGATGACGGACCGGAGCCGGTCGATGGGGACGTTGTAGCGGACGCGGCCGATCAGCCAGAGCGCGTAGCTGTAGAGCAGCGCATTCTGGCTGGAGATCATCTTCTCGCCGCGGAAGCCGGCGCGCTCCAGGCAGAGGAAGAACTCGTGCCAGTGCTGGAGGTCGAGGACGTGCTTCTGTGCCTGCTGAAGTTGTTCGAAGCGTGCCTCGCGTTGCTCGGAGGACAGCTTGCCGGTGGTGTCCCGCCCGCGCAGGGTCGCGTAGACCTGTTTGAGCACGGCGGAGTCCAGGCCGACGGCGGCGACCACGCGCAGCAGCTGGGGCGGCTTGGGCTTGATGTACCAGTTGAAGGGTGATGCTCGGTGGAGAGCCGGAGTTCGCGACTGCCGGCAGAACTCCTCCAAGGCGCGGCGTCCCTCCTCCCAGAACACGGAGGTGAGCGTGAGGATGAAGTCCGCCTGGTCGAGCTTCACGCCCTCGCTGTTGATACGGACGAAGATCTCCGCGACCTGCTCCTCGTCGATGTCGGCCGAGAGCACCACCCCCTTGAACGGGTAGCTCTCCAGGTCGTGCAGACGGTCGAGCGCGTCCTGGATCCGGTCCTCCTCGGCCTCGGTGAGGGGACGCTTGTCGTTCAGGCGGGCGAGGAAGTCACGGATGACCTTGCGGCGTCCTGTCGCGGTGTCCCACAGCACGCTGATGTCAGGGAGGTACTCGGGGTCCCTCTCGATGGCCGCGTCCGTGACGGCGAAGGTGTCGTCCGAGGGGCGGAAGGCGAGCCGGACGCGCGTCGTGCGGTAGTCCTCCCTCACCACGGGCGTGCCGGTCATGACGGCGAAGAGCGAGGTGAGACGCTGCTGGCCGTCGACGATGAGCCGGCGAGCCGCCTCCGGTTTGGCCCCGTCGCCGATCTGCCGGGCCCCGGGCTCGATCCCGGTCTCCCAGAAGAGCAGATAGCCGACCGGGAAGCCCTTGTACATCGAGTCGAACAGCTCGCGCGCCTTGGCCGGTTGCCACACGTAGGGCCGTTGCAGGTCGGGCAGGGCGATCTCACCGCGCCGGATGTCGGTGATCAGGTCGGCTACCTGGTGGGTCGTGTCCTTGAACAGCACGGTGGCCATCGGCCGGGTCTCCTCGGGATGTGTGGACGGGAAGGGCGGACTGCGGGATCAGCCGGTCATGGTGAGCAACGCGCCGGTCGGGTTTCCGGTACCTCGCCGCGCGTCGATCCGGCCGTTTCCTTGCACTCGGTCGGGTACCCCACGAGCAGCCGGATCCCTCAGCCGCGTCCGGGGCGCCGATGTCGCCAGTACTGATGGGCTTTCAGCACCTCGTAGTTCCATGCCGTCTGTTGCTGGGCGGCGGTGTCCGAGCACGCCAGGCCGAGCTGTTCCGCGATGACCGGGAAACGGGGGTGCGTCTGCCGGTCGCCGACCGTGACGAGGGCGCAGAGAAGGGGCTCTCCCTTTTCCCGCTCCTCGTCCACCAGCCACAGGATGACGCTCTGGTCGTCACGGTGGAGCCGCGGCAGTGCGGGGAGGCGCATGCCGATACGGGACCAGGTGGTCGTCGCGCCCATACGGGCGGTCTGCTCCAGCAGCGGGCGGAGCTCGGTGGCGATCTCCGACAGCCGACCGGTCCCCAGCAGGGGCGGCTCGTCACGACGAGCCGGTGTCCGAGAACCTGAACCGGCCGTGTGCGAGGGCGGACGGTTCGCCCCGGTGTCCTTGAAGGGCTTCGTCCCGCGGTGCGGCACGTGACCGCTCGCGCGCTTCTCGGCAGGGCGGCGACCCGGACGTACCGTGGAGCGCTGCCGGGTCGGGGGCTCCTGCCGGACATCGGCCGTCGCCGCACGTCGACGCTCCTCCTCCAGCCAGGAAGCGGAGTCGAGCACCTTCTTGAACGCCTGGAGTTCTTCCCGCTGCTTCCTGGTCTCGCTGGGCGGCGCCTCCGCCACTTGGGACCACGCCAGCGAGTACAGGCCGGCCGCCTCGGCCACCGCGTACCTCTCCACGGCACGCCGAAGGTCCAGAAGGATGTGGTTGAGGTTCCGGTGGAGACGGGCGACGTCCATGGCGGAGCGCACGGGGCGCCCCGTGGTCCTGCGACGGAAGTCCGTCTGCCAGCTCGAGCCGCCGCTGAGACGTACCCGGTTCCGCGTCAAACCATCCCCCCCACCAGTGACACGCTGTGCGGCTCCACCTCGGTCCGGACGAAAGGTCGTCCTCCGTGACGTGGCCCCCGCATACTCAAGCAACGCCAGAACCGTAAGAGAGTGTGTTGGCACTGTCAACAGAGCGTATGTTGAAGGTTGTTCGACTCTCACGGTTTCGGCCACTCGGCGGGCACCGGTCGTCGTCCGCGCGTCGGCCTGTGCCGACCCGCCGCGCTGGGAGGTGGTCGATGTGGATCGAGCGACACACGGTGCCGTGATTCGGCTATACCGTTCTGCTGGGACGTCAGCCGCGGGCTGACGTGGGGATGAGTCAGGGGGGACGATGATCGACTACCGCAAGAAGGCAACCGTTCCGGTGTGGACGCTGGCGACAGGTGACGTCCAGGTGCCGACGGTGGCCGGGGACGGGCCGATGACGGCTGAGCGTCTGGCCGAACTGCGCGGCGTGCTGGCCGCGTTGGCCGACCGGCCGATCGCCACACTCGAGATGCATCCGCTGCCGGACAAGCTCGACCGAGGCCGGGGCATCTCGCTCGATGCCGCGAGTCCGCTGGCACAGCACCTGTCGCAGCTGATCACACAGTCGGCGCGCGGTTCCGCCGCGGCGGCCAAGACGACGGCTGCCGGCGAGGGGCTGTACGTCATGGTGGTTCCGGCGAAGGTCGCCAAGCAGTTGGGGCAGGGCATTGTTCGCTCGATGCCGTCGAAGGCGGTGGCCGGTGGTATCCGCGGCCCCCTCGTGAATTCGACGACGGGCAAGATCGTCGCCAACCCGACGTTCGTGCGGGTCGAAGGAACGGCAGCGGCGGGCACGGTCGGCGGGGCCGGTGCGACCGCCGGTGCCGCGGCCGCCGGGGGCACGCTGCTCACCGTGGCCGCACCGCTCGTGCTCATGGCCGTGGCGGTCGGGGTGAGCGCGCATGCCGACGCCAAGCGGCAGGAGGCCATCGCACACATCACGGAACTGCTGGAGCAGCTTCAGGCGGACAAGCTCGACGACGAGCACAGCGCGCTCAACGGCTGCCGTCCCGCCATCGACAAGGCCACGGCCATCCTGCTCGACCAGGGCAAGCTCGGTGTCTCGCTGGGACTCGACTCGGCGGTGCACGCCATCGACACGGCACTGAGCAAGGCCGACATCCGCCTGGCCCGGTGGACGAGCGCGCTCGACCGACTTCCCGACGGTGAGCCCGTCGAGATCGGCACGCTGACCGAGTCGTTCCCCGGCGTGGACGACCAGGGTGGCACGTTCCGCACCCACGTCGAACTGGCGGAGCTAGCCATGGCGTTGAAGCGGCGCGTCAACGTCCTCCAGGCGGTCGAGCGGGCCCAGAGCGAGCCTGACAACCTGTTCGAGAACTTCGCCCGCGCCCTCAAGGACGACGAGCGGCGTCTCGACGAGCTGGAGTCGGGCATCGCCGGGGTGCTGGTGCGCCTGTCAACGCTGGAGCTGGCACGCCCGAACAGTAAGCGCCCCGTCTTCACGACCGGTGAGGTCGACCGGCTCCTGCGCGCGGCGTACCAGATCCGCCGCCTGGGCGACGGCGTCGCACTCAACGGCCGCCCGACGGACGTGGCGATCGAGATCGCCCGCGACCGGGACGGCTCGGTGGTGGTGTTCCCCGCACTGCCCGCGTAGGCGCAGGCGCGCTCGCACTCACTCCGTGATCGGTTCTGTTCGCCACCATCGGGTATTCCTCCCGTTCGTCGATCAAGCAGGAGGCCGACATTGAGACCCACTCCACTGGTGATGCCCAGCCGCAAGCCCAGACCGCAGGCTATGCGGTGGGGCCGGGGCGAGTTCGTCCGAGACGAGCCGCGCGCTGAGCCCGGATCCACCGGCTGATGTTTCCGAGGTCCGATTTCTCGCCGAGGGCTGATGGTGGTGTGGGGCACGGGTTCGAGGGAGTGCAGCGCCCGCCGCGCTCGGGTCGCGGCCTGTCCGAGGTGTCTTTCGAGTCGGGGCTGGGGTGGTGGCGGTGTCGCCGGTGGCCGGTGCGGCCGTCAGGGTGCGGTGTGGATGGAGGCCGTCAGGGTGTCGATGGCGAGTGGTGGACGGCTTCGAACAAGTCCTGGTAGGCGCCTTGCCAGGGCCAGTTGGCGGGCAGGTGGGCGGTCAGCTTGATCCTCGCGGTGCGGGCGAGCCGGGCGGGGACGTGGATCAGGTGGGCGCGGAGTGTGGCGGTGGTGGCCTTGGCGTGGAAGGCCGAGGCGAGGGCGCCGGCGGCCCGCAGCAGGTTGTGCGACATGGCCCACAGGGCCAGCCAGGCGGCGTTCGCCTGGAAGTTTCCCGAGGGCAGGTGGGCGAGCGCGGAGGACTTCCCGTCCGCGATCGCCTGTTCCACGACGGCGTGTTGCCGGTGGTGCAGTTCGGCCTGGAGCATGCCGAAGGGGCTATTGGTGAAGACGGGGTGGTAGCGCCAGGAGTCGAACAACTCGCCCTGCCCGGTGGCTGCTTGCGGGTTCAGGCGTCGCACCCGGCGCACGATCAGACGGGCGGTGACCTGCTCGGCCTTCTTGCGTCCGGTGAACGCGGTGTACTCGGTCTCGGCGACCTCGGCGTCGGAGACCATCTCGCCGGTGTCGGGATCCACGAACGCCTCGGGGTAGCGGATCGGGACCCAGGCGTCCTCGGCGATGCGGCCGATCGCGGCGGCGATGGAGGGGTTCATGCCCGTGGTCAGGGAGAAGTGTGCACCGGCCCTGTGGCAGGCGGCGGCCACGTCGGCGGTGTAGAACTTGCTGTCCGCCCGCACCATCCGGATTCCGGTTCCGCCCGCGTCCTTCGCGATGGCCAGGGCCTGGGCGACGAAGCTTTTCGCGCCGCGGACATCGGCGGCCTTGCCGCGGCGCAGGCGAACCGTACCGATCACCGGCCGGGCGAGCGGGGTGGACAGGGTGGCCACGATCGGGTGCAGGGTGCGCTGCCCCTTCAGGCGCCCGTGCTCGGCGCCTTGCTTGGCCCGTCCGTAGACCCGGCGGTGGGTGGGGTCGATATCGATGAACATCAGCTGCCCGGCGCCGGGCAGCAGCGGGGTGTGGGTCGCGAGGCGGGCCAGGAACTCCCGGTGCACCCGGTGGAGTTGCCGGTTGTGGCCGTGGGTGAAGGAGCGCAGGAAGGTGCCCAACGTGGACGGGGCGCGTATCCCGGCGAAGGCCCGGTCCATCGCGCCGTGCCGCAACCGGTCGGCATCATCGATGGAGTCGGCCCCCGAGCACATCGCGCCCAGAAGCGACATCACCTTGGCCGCCGGATGCGCGCCGCCGCTGTTGTCGGCCGCCTCGATGCGGACCTGGGCGGCCAGACCCGGCAGGCCGACCCGTTCGGCGAGCGCGACCAGCGGAAGCAGCCCCGCATCCGCGATCAGATTCGGCTCGTCGAAGAGTGCGGAGACATGGACGGCGGCATGGGAAGATTGCATCTCGGAAGAGCCTTGTCATCGTGCGTGCTGGAAGCCTCAAGAACTCCCATCATTGCAGGTCACAAGGCTCTTCCTCGTTCCCGGAGAAGTTGTCCACAGACGTCAGCCGGTGGATCCGGGCTGAGAACCCGCTGGTCTACCGGGCGGTACTACCGATCCCCGACGACGAGCAGGAGCAGATGTTCGCCGGGGCTCGCTCGTGCTTCACCTCCTGGCTGGAGAGCAAGGGACTGGCGACGCACCTCTCCTCGGGCGTCCATCGGCTCACGGACACCTACACCCTCACCGTGACCGACTCCTACGACACCGACGGCTACCAAACTGCGCTGCGGCTTCGTCTACGGGAGAACAAGGAGGACAGGCAGGAGGGGACTTGGCAGACGACGCTCACGTCCGCTGTCGACCGTGAGTCGAAAGCGGCGTACGTCGGTGTCGACCTGGAGCACTACCCCAGCCCGGGCAGACGGCAGGCCATACCGGTCCCGCCTCGGCTCGTCCGTGAGATCCTCGATCACTTCAACGTGCCGGACGGGACGATTCGGCTTACCACGGCACCTCACCTGATCGGCCCCGACTCCGTCGGCCTGCTCACGTCCGCGCTCACCGATCCCACCCGAGAACTGCCTTTGGTCCTCGCGGCGGAGCCGTCCAACGACGATCCGGCCTGGGAAAAGCTGCTGACCGGGGTCGTCAGGAATTTGGTCGGAATCGCCTCGGTGTTCCGGCTGGAACGGGAGGCTGTCCCCGCCTTCCGAAAGGTCGCCGGAGACCGGCACGACGTGTTCCCCGGCCAGATCCGCACTTATCTTCCGGACGTCGCCCTCAGCTCCGCCGAAGACGGTCGGCGGCACCGCCTCCTGACGTACCGGCGGCTCAGCGATCCGGAGTTCCGCAACGCAGACGTCCGGATCTCCAGGTACCCGCGCCAGCACGCTGTCACCACACCGCAGCCGCCCCTGCTCGCCGAGCCCGCGTTTCCAGGCATCGAGGAGGTCCTCAAGGATCTGCGCGCGGCACGGTCCCAGACCGCTGAGTCATCAGGGAACGAGACCGTCGGCTCTCTGCGTGCCCAGCTGAGCACGGCCAACGAGACGATCGACAAAGCGCTGGAAGAGCTGAGTGAGGCCGCCAGCGCCCGGGACCTGGCGGAGCGTGGCAGGCGTGCGCTCGATGAGCAGCTGCGGGAGGCGACCGACCGCTACGAGGACGAAATCGCCGACCACGATGCCACTCAGGCACAGCTGTCCGCCCTGCGTCACCAAGTGGCGGTTCTGCAACAGCGGCTGGTGGAGGCCGGCCGGGCGGAGGACGCCTACACGCCGCCGGCGGAGGAACCGGCGCCGATATCCTTTGCCGAACTGAACGAACGCGTGCACGAGCGGATGAGGCATCTTGTTCTGACCTACGACACGAGCAAGGCGGAGGACCTCGACGACGACATGAAGAGCTCGACCTGGGCGTCGAAGGTGTGGGACGCCCTGCTGGCGCTGGATTCGTACGGGGCGAGCAGCACTGGCGAGCAGGGATTCGACGGAACCTTCCGGGATTTCTGCGAGGCTTCCCCGCAGGGTATGCGCATGTATCCGGTGACGCGTGTGGCCATGGTGGAGTCCGACTCCGTGCGCAACGACAGGAAGTTCCGGCAGCAGCGCATGCTTCCTGTGCCGCTGGAGGTCGACGCCTCGGGCAAGGTGTTTATGGAAGCCCACATAAAGATCGACAACAAGGGGAGGATCGCGCCTCGCATCCACTTCTACGACGACACAGCGGGCACCACGGGCAAGGTGATAGTCGGCTACGTGGGGCTGCATTTGTCAAACACCCGTACGAACTGAGCGCCTTACCGAGTCCTAGCGTTCAAGCCAAGTCGGTGGCAGGTGCTCCCTGGTTGTGGAACTCTGCGCGTCGCGGCCCCTACCGATTCAGTCGGCCGGCGACGGCCTGCCCGATACAAAGGTGATCGGCGCTGCCCTCACAGATCTCTTCGCGACGGCAGGCCAGGGGTGGCCGGTGCCCGAAGCGGTACTTCGCTCCCGCCGTGGAGAGGTGGCCGCGGCGTTCGGGGTGACTTGGCACGTGGGCACGAGAGCACTGCCCGGACGGTCTTGCCGCTGGGTGGGTAGGGGATGCAGTCCCAGTGGTCGGCGAGGGCGGTGACGAGGGTCAGACCGCGTCCGCCGGTGGGGAGCGCGTCGGGTTCGGTGTCCGCCGGGAGGGACCGCGGGATCAGGTCCCCGCGGGCGTCGCTGACTTCGACACGGAGGCGGCCGGCCGCCGGGTCGAGGGCGAGGGTCAGCCGGAAGCAGCGGCCGGGCACGCGGCCGTGCAGGACGGCGTTGGCGGCCAGCTCCGCGACGACGAGTTCGGCACGTTCCGTGAGGTCCTGCGAGGCGCCCCGGGAGCGCAGTTCGGTCACGGCGAGGAGCCGGGCGAGACGGGCGCCACGCCGCGTGGACGACAGCAGCTGGGTGAAGGTGCCGGCGGGGGCGCCCACTGGGGATGTTGCGTGGTTCATGCCGTCAGACTGGCGGTCAGGTGGGGCGGGGGCGAGTGCCGCGCCCCGTACGCGGAGTGACCGTGCGGCGACGGAGAGGAGTCGGTGCGCTTGCGGAACGGGCCATGAAGCGAGCGGGCCGCACCCCGGAGTGGGGTGCGGCCGGGTGTGCGCTTTTGGTGTCAGTTGGCCGAGGGCCCGGGGTTCCTCGGCTCTTGGCTGGGGACCGCGGTGTGCTCGGGGCTCCGGGCGGGGGCGGGGACGCGGTCCGTGGTGGAGTGCCCGGCGAAGATCTCGTCGAGGGTGGTGGCGTCGATGGCGCGGTCGAACCAGAGATCCAGGAGCGGCATGCCCGTGCAGGTGGTGACGCGCTGTCGGGTCTCTTCCGTCATGGAGAAGCCGCGGCGCTCCATCAGGCGCAGCAGTTGCTCGGCCTTTCCGGCCACGCGTCCTTCCTCGAGTCCTTCCTTGAGTCCTTCTTCCTGTCCTGCGAGGCGGGCGTCGCCCACGATGGTGCCCCGCCTGGGGGTGAAGAGGGTTTCCATCAGGTTCCTCCAGATTTTCCGGGCGTGTTCGCTGCCCAAGCCGTCCTCGATCAGTCCCGCCAGGTCGTCCCGCGCTTCGCGGTCCGTGTCCTGGGCCAGTGCCTCGCCCACTACCGTCAGTATGCCCTCGATGTCCGGGTCGTTGCTGTGGATCCACAGGCAGAACGCGGCGAAGTCCAAGTCGGCCGAGGCGTCCTGGATTCGGCTCACCCGCGGCACGTTGGACGGGCCCAGCACGTGGGGCACTGTCACCTGGGTGGGGCGCCCCAGACCGGTGCGCAGGGGTCTGGCCGCCCATGCCGCTGTTGCCGTGTCCACGCACAGGACCAGCAGGACGACCTCGAGTTTGTACCGGTCACGCAAGTAGGCGATGTAGTACGGCCACGAGGTCTCCTTCTTCGTCTCGACGCCGGTCTGCGCCTCGATCAGGAGGATGAACGGCTCGCGCCCGTCGGGACGGACCACCCGCAGCACGGAGTCCATGTTCCGGGTGAACATCTTCGGGGCGCCGGATGCGTCCGTCGGGAGAGTCTCGGTGGTGACACCGGGCGGGATTCCGAGGTCCAGGAGGTCCAGCGCGCGGTTCAGCGCTTTCGGACGTCCCGGCAGGAAGCCGTGCAGGGTGTCGTGACTGACGTTGGGCATGACGTGAAACTATGCGCGAAGTGAGAACATTCGTTGGTGTTTGATGTGTGATCACCCGTTTGGTGGAGCCCTCTGGGGTTGACGCCGAGGCGTGCGGTCGGGGCGGCCACGGCGTGTCACGCTTCGGCCGGTGTGGTGAGCAGCGCCCGGACGGTCTTGCCGCTGGGTGGGTAGGGGACGCAGTCCCAGTGGTCGGCGAGGGCGGTGACGAGGGTCAGGCCGCGTCCGCCGGTGGAGAGCGGGTCGGGTGCGGTGGCCGTGGGGCAGGGGAGCGGGTGGAGGTTCCCGCGGGCGTCGCTGACCTCGATGCGGAGGCGGCCGGCGGCCGGGTCGAGGACGAGCGTCAGCCGGAAGCAGCGGCCGGGCACGCGGCCGTGGAGGACGGCGTTGGCGGCGAGTTCCGCGACGACGAGTTCGGCACGCTCCGTGAGCTCCTGCGAAGCACCCCGCGCGTGCAGTTCGGTCACCGCGAGGAGCCGGGCGAGACGGGCGCCGCGCCGCGTGGACGACAGCAGTTGCGTGAAGGTGCTGACGGGGGCGCCGACTTGGGGTGTTGCGTGGTTCATGACGCCAGAGTGGCGGCCGGGCGCGGGTGGGGGCGAGCGCCGCGCCCCGTACGAAGAGTAGGCGTACGGATGCGAAGAGCGGACGGTACGCCGGGTTCTCCGTCGCGCTGAGTAGTGAGCACGGGGTGGCATGAGGAGCTGTCGCGGCGCGGTAAGGGGAGAGAGACATCGTCTGGCTATGTACGTGAGTAGCACGTCGTTCTGACACGACATTGGGAGTCGCACGCCAGTGCGAACAGGTGGTGTGCGCGAGAACGGGAGTCAGTCGCCCCGGGCCTTGCTCAGGGGCCGTACCCGGGGGGCGAGGAAGGGGCGAGGGCCTGCCCGAGTGTGGCGTCGTTCGCGGTCGTCCCGGCCGGGCAGGCGGTGATGTTCAGTGCGTCGAGGCCCGTACTGCGTCGTCCCAGGCGTGGGGGCTGCGGTGGTGGTTCCTGTGTCCTGCGGCGAGCACGGACCGCAGCTTCGCGAGGTGTGGGGTATCCGCCGGGAGGTGCAGTCGCGCGAGGAGGGCGAGTGCGGCCGTCGGCTCCAGGTGGCCGTAGACATCGTGGTAGCCGGCCAGCAGGCCCTCGTACAGCGGCCCGTGCAGTGCGGGGAGCCGGGCGGCGGTTTCATATGTCGGCTGCTTCACCGGCCAGGGCACGGGGCCTGAGCAGGTCAGAACACGGCCGGCCCGGCGGAGCAGGGCGTCCGATCCCTCCGCCACGACGTGGTCGATGTCGTGGCCGAGCACCTCGGCGAAGGCCGTCACGGCGGTGTCGTGGTCCTCGAACCAGTCGACCCAGAGCGAGTAGGTGACGGCCTCGGCGTCGCGCTCCGCCTCCAGCCGTCGGCGGTAGCCGTCCCACAGCACGTCGGCGGGGAGGGGCCCCTGCGCGCCCCGGTCCGCGAACCGGATCTCGCACGTCACCCAGTAGTCGTCGAGGAGATCCAGCAGCCCGAAGGCCAGCCGCACCTGCTCGGCCACGTCCAGGCAGCCGTCGGTGAACACCTCGCCGGCCCAGGAGTGCGCGATCTCGTCGGCGGTGCGCGGCCGGCCCGGCTCCTCGGCGTCGGCCCACCCGTGACCGATCTCGACGACGCCCCGTTCGGCGAGCCATCGCCGCGCTTCTTCGACGGCTTGCGTCTCCATGTAAAAAGTATGACGAGCCGCAGCCCCTCTCCGACCGACGGGCCGCGAGCCCGCCCTGATCGGCAAGTCATCACCGGCACTGACAACGCCTGTCTGAAGCCATGGGTGACTCCCGAACTCATCGACATTGATCATGGTGGCGGCACACGAAGCGACTTCCGAAGCCGTCAACAAACGAATCCGTTCTCGTGAACAAAGCCAATCATGGAGGGACCGGGAAGACACAGTTGTGCTCAGCGTCAGAGGCCCATGCCGATCGTGATAACCGCCGGGCAGCGCGGCGACGGTGGGTGGGGACGGTCTCGTGCCGAAATCTGCTCGCCCGCACCCGGTGGTCGGCCCTTCCGGGGCAGAACGCTCAGCCCGTTCGGGCGGCGGCGAGGTGGGCGTCCACGGCGGCGACACCGTCGACGCCCTGGCAGAGGCCCACGACCACCGGGACGAGCCGCGGTTCCGGGACGTGTCCTTGAAGGGTGACGACCCCGTCCCGGACCTCGACCGCGACGGTGCCCTCGTCCAGCCCGAGGATGCGCCCCAGGACTTCCTGCTCGACCTCGCCGCGGATCTCGGCGTCGGAGCGGATGAAGGCGTCGAGCAGGTCGCTGCGGGTGACGATGCCGGCGAGGAGCCCGTCGTCGCCGACCACCGGCAGCTGCTTGACGTGCCGCCTGCGGAGTTCCCGCGCGGCCCGGGGGATCGTCCAGTCGGCGCGGGCGGTGAAGACGGGGCTGCTCATGAGCGCGCCCGCGGTCCGGGCCCGGGCCTTGCCCCAGGAGCGCTCGTCGGTCCCGTCCTGACCCTGCGGATCGGGCAGGCCGGTCTCGTGCCGCAGCACGTCGGACGCGGACACGACGCCGACGGGAACGCCGTCCTCGTCGACGACCGGGGCCGCGACGATGTCGTTCGCGTCCAGCAGGGCGGCGACCTCCTGGAGTGGTGTGGTGCGGCGGATGGTGACGACCTCCTCGGTCATCACGTCACCGACCGTGCGGCGGTACAGCATGGGCATCGACCTCCTCCGCTGTGCGACGGGGTGGCCGCGCCCTTGCCGGCTCGTCCACGCCGTCCTCCCTCCCCATGACAGCACCGCGCGGCTCCGGCGACCAGTGACGTTCGGCCTGACGGAGAGGCCGGCGGTCGCACGGCCAGGAGTGCGGCCGAGTGCGCGTGAGACGCCGACGACGCCGGGCGCCCGGCCCTTGCGCTCGTCGACGGGGAGGGTCAGGTCGCCCCCTGACCGCTCGACCACGCGCACGGGCAGGCCAGGTCGGGGATCGCGCGGTTCGGGGAGCACGTCACCACGGCCAGGGAGAGGTACGAGGGGCGTTCGAGGTAGCAGCCGTACGACACGTCGGCACCCGCGTGCAGTCGTCCGGCGGCGGCGTTCACCAGTCGGGCCAGGCGCGTGGTGTCCCGGTCGCTCTCCGACGCGAACCGGGGGGCGTACTCGGCCAGCCGCTCACCGAGCCAGACCGCCGCCTCCTTCGCCTCGTCCCACGTGCCCCGAACCGATGAGCGGGGCTTGACGAGCCAGTACGCCGTCTCCAGGGGCGGGAGGTCCGACGTGGAGAACTCCGCGGCCACCCGGCGGTAGCGCTCGATCAGTTCCGGTCTGCTTCCGGCCGGGGGCGGATCGGGGTGCGGGGGCCGCCGCAGGGCCTCGTCGTCGAAGCGTGCCTTCGGGCCGGTCCACAGATAGCCGTGGTGGTGCACGAGCCGTTCCCGTTCGAGAAGGGCCGGCCGGACACGGGGAGGGACCCGGTCCGGCCGGCGGTAGGGAGGGGGTGGGGATCAGGCGCCGAGGCCGAAGCGCGCCGGGTCGATGCCGGCCGCGTCCAGCTCCTCCGTGGTGAACCGCAGCGGCTGCGCGTCCGGCTGCTTGCTGTCGCCCAGGGCCCAGGCGCCCTCGCCGATCCGGGCCAGGGTCACGCATCCCTCGGTGCAGGGGCCGCCGCATGCCTTCACGAACGAGGCCCCGCTGATGTCGAGCGCGTACAGGGTGGTTCCGTTCTGCATCACTGCACCTTCCAGCTCATCTGAACGCGGCCAGGTCCGGCCGCCGCCGCCCCGTACGTATGGGGCCGGAGTCCACGGAAGAGACGACGGTCGCCCGGGAGGTCCCGCGGGCCGACGGACACGTCCAGCCGTGGCTCCGGTCGCGGGGCCGGACGGTTTCCCTTCGCTCTCCATGACGCCAGAGTGACGGTCGGATGCGGGCGGGGACGAGTGCGGCGCCCCGTACGCGGAGTCACCGTAAGGGCACTCAGAGTGGACGGTGCGACGGTTCTTCCGTCACTCTGGGTGGTGAGCGCGAAGCGGTGAAAGGGGCCGCCGGGGCGCGGTACGCAGAGAGGGGCGGCGCATGGACATCGTCGAAGGGGAGGCGGCCGGGGGCGTCGGCGCGCGGGTGGTTCCGGCGGGGGAGTGGGAGCGGGAGCCTCATCCGTCCGACAGCCTGCGCACGTTCGGCGCCTTCGTCCAGGCGCTGCGCGAACACGCGGGGCTCAGCCGGGTCGACCTCGGCGCTCGGGTCCAGTACTCCAAGCACACCGTGGAGTCGGTGGAGTTGGGGCGCCGGATGCCGGACGAGGCGTTCGTGGAACGCGCGGAGGAGGCGCTGGGCAACACGGGGGCGCTGCGGAAGGCCGCCCGCCATCTCACCCGGGGTGAGGCGGGCCTCGCGGCGTGGTTCCGGCGGTGGGCGCGGCTGGAGCGGGAGGCGGTGAGCCTGTGCACGTACGAGTGCCGGCTGGTTCCGGGGCTGTTGCAGTCGGAGGCGTATGCGCGGGCGGTGTTCGACAACAGCATCCCACTGCTGACCGATGAGCAGGCGGAGGCACAGGTCGCTGCCCGAATGGAGCGGCAGACGATAATGCGGGACCGGCCGACAGTGCCGTTCGGCTTCATCGTGGAGGAGTCGGTTTTCCGACGCGGACTGGGCGGGGCACAGGTGCAGGCGAGCATGCTGGACCATGTGCTTGAGCTCACCGCGCCGCGGAATGTGACGCTTCAAGTGGTGCCGCTGGAGCTGGAGTTCCATGGGTGTCTGGACGGGCCTGTCCAGCTGGTGGAGACCTTGGAGGGACGGAGGCTCGGGTACTCCGAGGGTCAGCAGAACGGGCGGCTGATCTCCGACGCGAAAGAGGTGAGTCTGCTCTGCCGACGCTATGACACACTGCGCTCGCAGGCCCTCAACCCCAAGGAATCCCGGGACCTGCTGGAGCGACTGCGAGGAGAGCTATGAGCAGCGGTACGACGGAACTCGCCTGGTTCAAGTCCAGCTACAGCGGCACCCAGGGCGACAGCTGCGTGGAAGTTGCGATGGCCGAACAGGCCGTCCACGTACGGGACTCCAAGGACGTGACCCGCCCGGCCTTCGCCGTCGGCCGTGAAGGCTGGGGGCAGTTCGTGCGGTTCGCGTCGGAGCGCTGAGCGACTTGAAGGGTGTGCTGTCCGCTGTGCCGGGTGCTGGATGGAGCGGCGGACGGCGCACCTTCACTGCTTCGCCGGGCTCTTGGTTTCATCCTGGGGTGCGTATCCGAGGGTCGCGCGATTGATGTAGCGGTGGCCGGACTCGGGGCGGTTCAAGCGCCTGTGTCCCGGGTGTGACACACCGTCCCCGAAGCGTGAACACTTTGGCTGCCGCTGCCCCGATGTTGCTCGTTTGAGCGCTCACGTGACACATGCCCGCCGAGTGCTCACGCTTTTCAGCAAGGCACCCGTCTCCGGCTCCGCAGTGTCGGGCCACCCGGAGGGAAAAGGAATTGCCTCGGGGCCAGAGCTCACGTTGGCTGGGCGGCATGGCTGAACTGCGTACCGATCGCCTCGTCCTGCGCCGGTGGCGTGACTCTGACCTCGAACCGTGGGCGGCGATGAATGCCGATCCCGAGGTTCGAGAGCACTTGGGCGACCTGCTCACCCGCGAGCAGAGCGATGCCTCCGTGGCGCGGTTCCGGGCCGAGTTCGACCGGCGAGGCTACGGATGGTGGGCGGTCGAGAAGCAGTTCACGGGTGAGTTCATCGGCTTCGCGGGCTTGGACGAAGTGGACGACGACATACCGTTCACAGGGGTGGAGATCGGCTGGCGGCTCGCCCGTTCGGCCTGGGGCCACGGGTACGCCACCGAGGCCGCGCTGACAGTCCTGGCCCATGGCTTCGACACTCTTGAGCTACCTGAGATCCTCGCTGTCACCACGGCCACCAACCTCCGTTCGCAGGCGGTGATGCGCCGGATCGGCATGACCCGGGACCCGGCCGACGACTTCGACGACCCCACCGAGCCCGAAGGTCCACTGCGTCCGAACGTGGTGTACCGCATCGCCCGTAGTGCGAGGAGCTGACGTTCTCCGCCGGGGTGGTTCGATCAGGCTGCGGGTGCGCCGGGGCTTCCGCCCCGACGGACGCCCTGTTCACTGCGGGTGCAGGCGCGTTCCTTGCGTCGGGCGGCGAGTACACCAGGGGCGGCGGGCAGCGAGGTTGGACCAGCGCGGCCGGCGGTGTGCAGGGCCCGGCTCCGTGCGGGGCGGCTGCGATGGTGGTCGGCGCCCCATAGCCGATTGTCGCCGACGGAGTACCAGGCGCCGTGGAAGCGGTAACTCCCGTATTCACCGTGACCACTGCCACCGGCGCAGTCCATGTCGTGCCAACTACGCACGGCGCGCCGAACGTTGAAGGCGCAAGGACCTGCCTAGGGTGAACTTCACCCGATGAGGATCATGCCGGTGCGGAGCTGAAGTGCCGTGCCCGGCAGCAACACAGTGTGAAGGACGGCATGAAGATAGGTTTCGCCCTCCCCCAGTTCCACCACCAGGCGTACGGCATCGCGCAGACGGGCACGTTCGCCTCCGCGATCGAGGAGGCCGGGGGCGCCAGCCTGTGGGTGGGGGACCGCAACCTGGCCGCGGTCCGTCCCGCCGTGGGATACGGAGGGCAGGGCGACACCATCCCGGAGGAACTGAACCCCGCGGCGGACCCGTTCGTCCTCCTCGGCGTCGCGGCCGCCGCGACCAGCCGGGTGCTGCTGGGCTCCCACGTCCTCGTCGCCCCGCTCTACCCGCCCGTCCAGCTGGCCCGGTCGCTGACGACGATCGACCTGATCAGCGGCGGACGCCTGCTGCCCGGCTTCGGGGTCGGCTGGTCCCCCGAGGAGTACCAGGCGGCCGGCCTGGACTTCACCCGCCGCGGTGCCCGCATGGAGGAACTGCTCGACGCCCTCGACGCCATCTGGACCACCGACCCGGCGCAGTACGAGGGCGCGCAGCTCTCCGTACCCGAGCACCACTCGCCGCTGAAGCCGGCGCGGAAGCCGCGTCCGCCCTTCTACCTGGGCGCGATGTCCGAGCGCGCACTGCGCCGTGTCGCCCGACGCGGTGACGGCTGGCTGCCGTTGATCGTCGTCCCCGGTTACGTAGACATCGACGGGCTCGTCGCGCAGCGCTCGCAGTTGGACGAACTGGCCCGGCAGACCGGCCGTGATCCCCAGGCGATCGACACCGTGCTGCGGGTGAACATCGACGCCGGCACGAGCACGGAGCGGGTCGCCGACACCGTCAAGGAGGTCCACGAGCGGACGGGCATCGACCACTTCATGATCGACTCGATGTACGACGTGGACACCGTCGACGGGTCCATCGAGCACGCCCGGCAGATCCTCCAGCTCGTGGCGAAGGGCTGAACCCGCTTCGTCCTGACGAGTCGGCATCGGAGGGTCGGCGTGCGTCGGCCCGGTGGCGCGGCCCGGTGGCGCGGCCCAGTGGTGTGGCGCGGTCCCGGCGAGGTTCGCTCGCCGGGACCGCGAGCCCGCGACCGCGTCATGACGAATTCTGCCGCCTCGCCGGGACCCGGTCGACCACACTGCAACGAGACCGCGTGCGTCCTCACGGCCCGCGGATCGAAGCGGGGCCCCGCGGCGCTTGGAACATCGGCCGGCGATCTGCGCCACAGCGCCCTGACAGGTCGAGGGCGGTCCCTCAGTCGAGACAGAACTCGTTGCCCTCGATGTCCTGCATCACGAGGCACGACTCGTTGTCGTCGTCGGCAAGAAGCAGTCGTACGCGTACCGCGCCGAGCGGGACCAGTCGTGCGCACGCGGCCTCGAGTGCGGCGAGGCGCTCCTCACCCACGAGCCCGGTGCCGACCCGTACGTCAAGATGAAGCCGATTCTTGACGACCTTGCTTTCGGGCACGCGCTGGAAGAACAGCCGCGGGCCCGCACCCGTGGGATCAGCGCATGATGCGAACGCTGGACCCTGATGGTCAGGGGGCAGTGCGCGATCGAAATCGTCCCAAGTGGCAAACCCCTCCGGCGGCGGTGCGACGTACCCCAACACCTCGCACCAGAAACGAGCGACGCGCTCAGGCTCTGCGCAGTCGAAGGTGACTTGGAACTGCTTGATCGATGCCATTGGCTCACCGTAGTGGCACGTGCTGTGCACCAGGACCCCGGAGATCAGCGTCTCGCGGCCGGCGGCCGGGCCGCCGGCCGAGTCGACCGGCATGGCGAGAACCCCGGGTGCCCCTGGTCGCGGTGCTGACGTGCGGGGAGTTGCCGCACCGCCAGGGCCCGCGGCCCACGCGCGGTGCGTGTGGGCCGCGGGTGGTGTCGGCAGTTCGCGCACGGCCTGCAGCGTGGTGTCCCGGGCATCGGCTCCGGTGCGCGTCCCCGTTCGAAGCCTGCCGACGTGAGTGTGCACCAGGGGTGGGAAGTGCTGCACGAGCGTTTGCGGCGCCCGCCGTTCTCCGCTCCGTACGGCCCTGAGAAGTCTGTGTTCACCGTCGTCGTCATCGCTCATCATGCTGCGATCCGGAAATGTCTGCGTGTGTATGAAATGGCCTCGGGCGTACGCGAACGCATGCCGAATACGTGTGCGTGACGTTGGATTCCCGCCACGCGCGGAGAAAATGGTGTCGCGCTCCGAGAGCGGGCCGAGCTCCCAAGCAGCCGACTTTCGGCCGCCCCGTATCGCTTTTTCGAAAGGAGTCTTCTCACCTTCCTCGCGGGCTTGCCCGCCCCGTCAGTGACCGACCGAGAAGGTGGCGTCGGCCCGGTCCGTGGCGGTGCTGATCGGGTCGATCCGCAGGACGTAGCCGGAGTGGCGGATGTAGCGGGTGGGCTGGTTGTGGGAGCGGAAGGAGGACCAGGAGGCGTCGGCGAGGCCGGCGACGCGGTGGAAGGTGGCGTCCTGGGCGAATGTGCCGGTGCCGTCGCTCGCGTCGAGGCGGAGCGCGAAGTCGTAGTGGCGCAGGTAGCGGGTGGGGTGGCTGACCGACTGGAAGGAGACGCCGGAGGCGTCGGCCAGGCCGGGCACGAGCTTCCACTGGGAGTCGGTGTACGGGTCGAAGGGGTAGGTGTCGATCCGGGCCGTGTAGTCGGCGTGGCGGACGTAGCGAGCCGGGTAGTTGTACGACTTGAGCCGGTTCCAGGCGGGGGCGCCCCACCGGGCCAGGAGATTGGTGTACTCGGTTCCGGTGATGGGTGCGATGGTGCAGTGCTTGGCGTTGACCGGGTGGGTGTAGAGCTTCTGGTCGACCGGGGTCCAGGTCCCGGCGGCGAGGTCGCTGGTCTGCCAGGCGTAGAAGACGCCGTTGGGGGTGTAGGTGTCGCCCCACAGGTACCAGGTGTTCGAGGTCAGGGACTTCACGAGGGTGGGGGCCTCGGTACCGCCGTGGGCGACCGACGTGCTGAACGGGGTGAAGCTGCCCGGGTTCAGCGAGGTGGAGCGGGCGCCGACCAGGCCGCCGGTCCCGCTGCTCTTGAAGTAGAGGTAGTTGACGCCGTTGATGCCGACGGCCATGTCGCCGTCGATGACGTCGTAGCCGGGGTCGAAGAAGACCTGGGGGGCGGAGACGGTCGTGAAGTCGCTGGTGTGGTTGACCATGAGGACGTTGTGGCCGGATGAGTTCACCGCCGAGTAGAGGATGGCGTACTGGTTGCGGCTCGCGTCCCAGAAGGCTTCGGGGGCCCAGCTGTGGGTGACCATGTCGTGCAGGTGGGGGCGGCGGTAGTTGGTGAAGGTGCGCAGGTCGGTGGAGTCCCAGACGTGGATGTACTGGCTGTTGTAGCCCCAGTCGGTGCCCTTGAGGTCGGTGGCGAGGACCACGAAGGTGCCGTCCCGCTTGCGCATGATGAACGGGTCGCGCAGGCCGCCGGCACCGGCGGTGGGAGTGACCACGGGGTTGTTCTGGTTCAGCGGCGTCCAGTTCAGGGAGTCCGTGCTGACGGCCAGGTGCAGGCCGTAGTCGGTGCCGATGCCGTTCGGCGACTCGGTGAAGTACCCCATCACGTAGGCGGAGTCGGCGGCATGCGCGGATCGGGCTCCGAGCGTCAGATCGGTGGCCAGGGCCATCGTCGTGGCCGTGGCGGCGCCGAGGAAGAGTCTGCGTGACGGCATGGCGGGGGTGCGGGAATGTGCGCTCATCGGTTCTCCGGGGTGCGTGCGGGGTGGGTGAGCGAACAGCGGCGGACACGCCGACCGAGGGAGGAGGCCGGCTCGGCGGCTTCATCGACGTTCGATATATGGGACGCGGTTCGGCAGGTCAGTCAGGAAAGTAAGGCGTTGTTCGTGGTCCGTCAATGCCTTGGGTGCGATTTTCGTCATGCGTTCCTTCGCGGGCGGTCCCCGCTATCCGATCGCCGCTCGAGGGTGCCGACGGTATTGACGCCGTATTGCGTGCCCTCTAAAGTTCCGGCGTCACTGCGAACGCTTTTCGAAATATCGAACGCACGGGTACGGGGCGCCGATATGGCGGGTTCACATTTATTCCGGTTTCACGAAGTCCCGTGTTTTCGTATCCGCTCCGGTTTCTGTTCCGGCTCCGGCTCCGGCTCCTGCTCCTTCCGGCTGTGAGGAGACGTTCATGCGCGTTCTGGCTCGACCCGTACCGGACCGACGAGCCGTTCGCCTCCGACCGGTCCTCCCGACTCGCCTGAGCCACCCCCCCACCCCTGGCCCTCACCCCTGGTCCCCACTCCACACCCCACCGCCTCCCACGCACGGAAGAGAGCGCACGATGACCTCCTCCCTCAGCAGGCGCCGCCTCCTCCAGGCCGCCGGAGCCACGGCCGCCGCCTCTGCCACCGGCCCCCTCCTCGGCGCCACTCCCGCCCACGCGGCGGTGGTCCCGCCCGTCCGGACGGACATCGGAGCCCTGGCCCACCCCTTCGCGCTCGGCCAGGTCCGGCTGACCGCGAGCCGCTGGCTCGACAACCAGAACCGCACCGCCGCCTACCTGCGGTTCGTGGACGTCGACCGGCTGCTGTACAACTTCCGCGCCAACCACCGCCTCTCCACGGCCGGTGCCGCCGCGACCGGCGGCTGGGACGCGCCGAACTTCCCCTTCCGCAGCCACGTCCAAGGCCACTTCCTCACGGCCTGGGCGCAGTTGTACGCCGTGACCGGGGACACCGTCTGCCGGGACAAGGCCACGTACATGGTCGCGGAGCTGGCCAAGTGCCAGGCCAACAACGGCGCCGCCGGATTCACCGCCGGGTACCTGTCCGGCTACCCCGAGGCCGACTTCACCGCCCTCGAAGCCCGCACCCTCAACAACGGCAACGTGCCCTACTACACGATCCACAAGACCCTCACCGGTCTGCTTGACGTGTGGCGCCACCTCGGCAGCACCCAGGCCCGCGACGTCCTGCTGGCGCTGGCCGGATGGGTCGACACCCGCACCGGCCGGCTGACCGCGGCACAGACACAGGCCATGCTGGGCACCGAGTTCGGCGGCATGAACACCGTGCTCACCGACCTGTACCAGCAGACCGGCGACGCGCGCTGGCTCACCGTCGCCCGCCGCTTCGACCACGCCGCCGTCTTCGACCCCCTGGCCGCCGGCCAAGACCGGCTCGACGGTCTGCACGCCAACACCCAGGTACCGAAGTGGATCGGCGCGGCGCGGGAGTACAAGGCCACCGGCACCACCCGCTACCGCGACATCGCCACCAACGCCTGGAACATCTGCGTGGGCACCCACACCTACGCCATCGGCGGCAACAGCCAGGCCGAGCACTTCCACGCCCCGAACGCCATCGCCGCGTACCTGCGCCAGGACACCTGCGAGAGCTGCAACACCGTCAACATGCTCACCCTCACCCGCGAACTGTTCGCCCTGGACCCGAACCGGGCCGCGCTCTTCGACTTCTACGAACAGGCGTGGCTCAACCACATGATCGGCCAGCAGAACCCGGCCGACCCCCACGGCCACGTCACCTACTTCACCCCCCTCAACCCCGGCGGCCGGCGCGGTGTCGGCCCGGCCTGGGGAGGCGGCACCTGGAGCACCGACTACACCACCTTCTGGTGCTGCCAGGGCACCGGCCTGGAGATACACACCCGGCTGATGGACTCCATCTACTACTACGCCGGCACCACCCTGACAGTGAACCTGTTCGTCCCCTCGGTCCTCACCTGGACCGAACGCGGCATCACCGTCACCCAGACCACCTCCTACCCGACGAGCGACACCACGACCCTGCGCGTCACCGGCAGCGCGGCCGGCACCTGGACGATGCGCATCCGCATCCCCGGCTGGACCACCGGCGCCACCATCGCCGTCAACGGTGTCACCCAGAACGTCACCACCACGCCCGGCGGCTACGCCGCCCTCACCCGCGCCTGGACCTCCGGCGACACGGTCACCGCCCGCCTGCCCATGCGGGTCGTCACGCGGCCGGCCAACGACAACCCGAACGTCGCCGCGATCACCTACGGCCCGGTCGTCCTGTCCGGCAACTACGGCAACACGGCGCTCAGCGCCCTGCCGTCCCTGGACACCTCCTCGATCAGGCGGACCAACACCAGTACGCTCGCCTTCACCGCCACCGCGGCCGGCGCCACCGTGAACCTGGGCCCGTTCCACGATGCCCACGGCCACAACTACACCGTCTACTGGAACACCAGCACCGTCCCCGACGTCCCCGACGTCCGCCTCGTCAACGCGGCCAGCGGCCTGGTCCTCGGCATCCAGGACATGTCCACCGCCGACGGCGGCCGGGCCCTGCAATGGAACGACTCCGGCACCGCCGACCACAACTGGGAGATGCTCACCGACGGCGGCGCCTTCCGCTTCCGCAACGCCCACAGCGGCAAGGTCCTCGGCGTCCAGGACATGTCCACCGCCGACGACGCGACCGTCCTGCAGTGGGCCGACAACGGCACCGCCGACCACCGCTGGACCCTGCTCGACCAGAACGACGGCACATACAAGATCCGCAACGAACACAGCGGCAAACTCCTCGCCATCGCGGGCAACTCCACCGCCGTCGGCGCCTTCGCCGTCCAGGACTCCGACGACGGCACGGCCGACAACCGGTGGCGTGTCGTACGCAACTAGGGACTGTTCCAGGTTCGGATCACTGGTTTCTGGATTTGCCGGTGCGCGGCAGCCTGGACCTGGTAGTTGTCGGGGTGGCGCGTGGTGATCTCTCGGATGCCGAGTGGGAGTTGGTCGAGCCGTTCTCGCCGGTGGGCGAACGCGGTCCGGTCCCTGACCTGCGGCGGCAGTTCAACGCCGTGATGTGGCGGTTCAGGGCCGGGGGCCCCTGGCGGGACGTGCCGGAGGAGTACGGCTCCTGGTCGACCGTCTACGGCGCGTTCCAGCGGTGGGCGGCGGCCGGGACGTTCCGGACGCTGATGGACGGGATGACCGCCGAGGCCGCGGCCCGCGGGCAGGCCGGCCTCGACCTGGTCAGCGTGGATTCCACGGTCTCGCGCGCCCACCACCACGCGGCCGGAATGGTGGTCGGCCCCGAACTCCTGGAAGAGCTGGAGAAGGCCGTCACGGAGGAAAAGGGGCTCCTCGAAAGGGGCAGAACGCCCCGGTAGGCCCGCCCGGCGAGGGGGACGACCAGCCGGGCCCTGCGACGCCGCCGCACGCGCCGGCGTCGCAGGGCCCGGCTCCGTGCGGCCGAACTGGGCCGTTCCCGAGGTGGGTTGACCACCAAGACCCACCTCGCGGCCGACCGCCGGTGCCGGCCGCTGTCGTTCGTCGTCACGCCGGGACAGGCCGCCGACAGCCCCCGCTCCGTCCCGGTACTGGAGGGCGTCAGGGTCCGCGGCCCGGTCCGCCTTGGACGAACGGCAGCGCGCGCTTCTGGAGCGGCTCGCGGCCGGTGGGGAACCTGGGGCCTGGGCGCCGGGGGAATGGCGCTCGGCCTACGCCCTGCGCGACCGTCGACGAACTCGCCCGCGGAACCCCCGACAAGGCCACCGCCAACGGCTTCGTCAGCCCCCGCCGCGGCTGTGTCGGCCTGGAGGGCGTGGTCGCACTGACGACGACGGCGATGCCGCCGTCGCACCACATGCGGTAGGCACCGCCCGATCGCTCACCGCTTACTGCACACCGTCTTCGGGGCCGCTCTGTTGTCGACGCCCTGCGCGGACTGCGCGTCCTGCATCCTCTGCACATCCTGGAGGAGACCCGGAATGTCGAGGTCCTGGTCGGTGGCGACCCTTGCGATGGTCAGCAGGACGGCCTCGTAGAAGGTGTCCCGCACGGCAGGTGCCATGACGTCCGAGGCGTCCAGGCAGCGGGGGCCTTCACGGAGCCGTAGTGCGATCTTGTGTTCGACCGCGTCGTCCTGTGGCTTTTCTGGATTCACCTGACCATTCGCCGAGAAGACGTCCGCCAGACCGGCCCACCTCTGCTGGCCCTCCTTGGAGGCCAGCCGGCGGATCAGTTCACGGGCCTGGGGGCGGTCGCTGAACAGCGCGGCGAAGTCACCGGTCACCTCGTGGGCCCGGACCCGGCTGCCGCCTTCGGGCAGGAGCGGAGCGGAGTCCATCAGGTCTGCGTGCTGCGCGTCGTTCCTGTAGAAGGAGAGCGCGAAGGAGCCCTGATGCTCCAGGGTGCACCCGCCCCGGCCGTCGAACAGCAGCCCGTTGTCGTCCGGGTCGCCGCGGTGGTCGGTGAGCAGAGCGTTCTCGGCCGCGTTCTTGTCCTGCCGGAGCAGATCGGCCCACGCCTCCCAGGCCGTGTGCACCGGATCACTGCGCCACCACTTCACCTCGCCCGTGCCCAGCGCCCACTGCTCGTAGACGTCCGGGCCCTCCCGTTGCAGCACGAGGTCCTCGATCCAGTCGGTGCCGGGCCAGCCGGAGGCGCCGTCGTCCCCCATGCCGATGCACCAACTCCTCAGTGGAGCAGGCCTATGGGCGGGCTTGTGACCCTGGCGGTACCAGACGATGCTCTTCAGGTCCGCCTTGACCGGGACCCAGTAGACGTGTTCGGAGGGCGAGCCGGTCGGCTTCCAGGGGGCGCCGTACTCCTGCGGCTCGTAGAGACGGTTCAGCGGTTTGAGGAGTTTCTGGTCTGCGTATTCGGCGAGTTCGCCGAGGCCCGGCATGATCACGATGTCCGGGGGCTCCCCCGACTGCACCTTGGAGAGCAGCACATCCCGTTGGGCCGCGGTGCCCTGGTAGCGGAAGGGGATGCCGAAGCCGTGCAGCAGGGTTTCGAACTGCTCCGCCTGCTTGGCCGTCCACGTTCCGAGGATGGTCACCGGCTCCTCGTCGTCGTGCTGCGCCCAGACCACCACCATGCCGCAGGCGGTGATCAGCAGCATGACCATGATGAAGATCAGCATCTTGAACCGCCGGGTCACCGTCACCTCCAGTAGTCGTTGTCGAGCCGAAGACCGAGCCCCAGCGCGGGCAGGACGATGGCCAGCAGGCTGCCGACGAAAGTTCCCTGGTACACCGGGGCGGTCCAGGCGTCATCGGTCATCTTCTGCCGGACCTCCTCCGACTTCTTCGTGACGTACCGCTGTGCATCGGCCGGCTCCGTGCCGCTTCGCCGGGGCACGTCGGTGATCTGCCGCAGATCCTTGACCGCCCCGCCGAGGTCGTCCTGGGTGGAGGACATCGCCATCAGCGGAAACACCGCGAGCAGCACGGTGAGGACGAAGGCCGCGAGCAGGTACGGATTCCAGTCACGGCCGCAGCGGTCGCGCAGCACGAACAACGCCGAGAGCAGGGTCAGCCCCACCAGGGCCAGGGCGAGTTCGGCGAGCCACCACCCGCCGCGCTGCCACTGCCCCATGGTGGCTGTGGCTTCGGCGTGCTTCAGCTGGACCCCCTGCAGTGCCTCCAGGCGGGGTACGAGCCCCACCGAATCGCGGGTGAGCAGCGAGTCCGCTTCTTCGAGCTTCTGCTTCCGCATGAGGGGCTGGTCGGGGTAAAGGGACGTGCCGAGGCCGAGCGAGTTGCTGTAGGTGGCGAGCAGGCCCTTGACCGTGCCGAGGTCCTGGTCCGTGCGGTCGGCGATCCGGGACAGGCCCTGGTCGGCAGCCGAGAGCTGGGACCGGTAGGCCTCGCCCGAGCCCGTGACGCCGGTGAGGTCCATTTTCACCAGGGCGCGGGCCTCCTGGCCGGCCCGCAGGGCCGCGAGCCGGGTGGCGGCGAGCCCCTGCACGGCCGGTGCCTCGCGGGACGCGAGCGCTTCGGCGCTGTGCTGGACCTGACGGCAGGAGAGGAACAGGGCGGTCGACGCCACGGCCGTGAGCAGGAACAGAACCAGCAGATGCACCTCCAGCAGCCGGCGGGTCCGCCAGGGGCGCAGGCGCCTGCGCCAGAAAGCGGCGAGGGAGAACCGGTGCCAGGAGGTGGTGCGTCCGGTCGTCACCGCAGCTTCTCCCCGCAGGTGATGCAGTAACGGGCCTCGCTCCCGGCCGGGGTACCGCAGCCGCCGCAGCGCGGGCCCGGCCGCGCCCCGACGGCGTCGGCCAGGGGGCCGCCGGGACGGGACCCGGCGCGCAGGATCATCGGGCCGAGGGCACCGGCGTCGACGGCGCGCGGCCGGACCAGCCCCGCGGCCGCGTCCTCGATGTCGGCGACCGTGCGGATCTCGTCCAGCACCCAGTCCGTGCCCAACTGCGTCGCCAGCCGGGCGGCCTGTCCCAGACGGTCCTTGGCGGTGTCCGGTCGGTGTTCCTGAAGAGCGATGAGGCCCTGGCGGAGAACCCTCCGCATCTTGGCGGTGGCGTTGAGGTCACGCACACTGCCGGTGCCCGTCGGGGCGTGGGGCAGGGACTGCTCGGGGAGGTGCCAGCGGGCGATGACGGGCGCGTGGACATCACCGATGGAGACCATGGCGAACTGCAGCTCGGTCTCCAGCGGGTCGGCGTCGGAGTCGGCGACCAGGGTGAGCAGGTAGTCGCGTCTGCCCTGCTGCCACTGGTAGGTCGGAAATTTCCAGCGGTGCGGCCGGCCGGGCTGGGGCAGCCTGCCGAGGCGGTGCGGCCGGGGCGCCTTCTCGCTGAGCGAGACCTGGCGCACGGAGGGCCGCACGGTCACTTCGATCGGCAACTGGGGCGTGTGCACCCGGCGCAGCCGCTGGATGGCGGCAGTGATCGCATGGCCGAGTCCGTCGTCCACGAACTCGGCCGTACCGTGCAGCCGTTCGGCGAGGGTCAGCAGGGGATCGGGGACCCAGTCCGCGCCCACGGCGAACACATCACAGGTGAACTGCCCTGCACAAGCGTCCAGTTCCTCTTCCAGACGGGTCTCCCCGAGGGCGCTGCTGCCATCGGTGATCAGCACCAGATGGCGTACGGACACCGGCCGTCCAAAGAGCAGGGCGCGCGATCCGGCCACCCAGGCGGCGTACCCGGCAGAACGCGTCCCCTCCCGGTGCAGCGGGAGCGATCCCGCGACGAAGGCGGCCCGGCGCCTTTCCTCCCGGTCGGCGACGGCCCACTCGTCGGCGCCCCGCGGATAGCACCGGACCGGCTCGGGGCCGCTGCCGAGCACGGCGAAGGAGATACGGTCGGGCAGGGCACGCAGCGCCGACGGCAGGGCGTGCCGGACGGCTGCCCGGTTGGATTCGGCGACGTCCACCGCGATGATCACGGCGAGCTGGACCGCGGGCAGATCGGTGGGAGCGCCGTCGGCGGCCACGTCCACCTGCAGATGGGCCTCTATCTTCGCGCTTCGGTGCGGGAGCAGATCGCCGCCGAGGTCGACGTGCAGTCGGATGCCCGGCTGCGACGGCCGGGTGTGGCTGTTCATGTCGTACGTCACCGCTCCTTCACCTTCGTCGCCGCGGCACACCGGGTGCCGGGTGCCGATCCGGTCTGTCGTGCCGTGCGGTCAGAACACGGTCTGAGGCCGTACCGCGTGCATGAGATCCACGAGGTGTTCATGGGCGGCCGGCCCATGGTGGCGGGCCGCCAGTCGCCGGTAGTGCGTCTCCAGCTGCTTGCGCGACTCGCGCTCCGGGGCGCTCAGACGTCTCAGACTGCGGGCGTTGAGCCGTCCGGCATCCCTTCCCGGCGAACCGGGCCGGTCGCTGAGGCTGTGCACCGCGTCCAGTTTCCATTCGTGGAGTTCGGTGCCCAGGCGCAGCGCCTCGTCCTCCGACAGGCGAGGCTCCCCGGCGCCCGGACTCCCGCCCTCGAGCTTGCGCAGTTCGGCCAGCGCCGCGTCGACCTCGGCGGGCGCGGGCAGCGGATCACCGTCTCCGGGCAGCCGGGCCGCGCGGATGCGCAGGGAGGCGATCCGGGCGACGGTGTGGTCCAGAGTGCCCTGCCGGACCCGGCCGAGCACGTCGATGGCCGTCCGGCGGTCGCGCGCGCGGAGCGCGAGCCTGGCCAGGCCGAGGGCCGCGCCGCCGTGCGCGGGGTTGCGGGCGAAGACCACCTCGTACAGTTCCTTGGCCGTGGGCTCGGCCGTGTCGTCGCCGAGCCGCTCCGCGCAGTAGGCGAGGGCCAGTTTGGGCGCGTACTCGCCGGGCAGTTCGAGGTGGGCCTGCGTGAAGTGTCTCCGGGCCTCGACGACCTGCCGTGGGTCGTCGTCGAGGTCGGCGCTGCGCAGCGCGAGCAGGGCGCGATGCCACTCCAGCCGCCACCGGCGCACGGCGGGCGGCCCGGGGATGGAGTCCGCCGTGTCGAGCTCCTCCTGGGCCCGCTCCAGGTCCTCCCCGGTGTTCCGGTCCAGCAGAACGCGCACGTTGTGCAGGCAGATCTCCACCGAGCGCGGCTTCTCGTCCTCCTGCTCGAGGAGCTGGCCCGGGTCGTAGCCGCTGCTCACCTCGAACCGCGCGGTCTGCGGATCGCCCGGGTACGGCCTCGGCACCGGCAGACAGGCGGCGATCTCGGTGGGTGTGGGGGCGCCGAGCTCGAGGGCCGGTGCCACGGGTGGCTCGTACCGGTCGCGGCGGGGGCGGTCCAGCCAGTGTTCGATGTCCGGCACCGTGCCGAGCCGGGCGCCGAGCAGCCGGGTGGACGGCCGGAAGTAGTCGGAGGGCTCGGGCGGGTCGCTCTTGCCGCGCAGCGCGCGGATCTCCCGCAGGGCGCCGCGCAGTTGGCCGACCATCTCATGGGCGTCGGCGAAGCGCCGGTACGGGGAGGGCCGGACGGCACGATCGACGACCCGCTGGAAGGAGGCGGTACCGAGGCCGGGCACGTCGGCGACGGCCCAGCGGGCGAGTTCCCGCAAGGTGGCGCCGACGGTGTGCAGGTCGTGGGCGACGGTGGTCCTGGCCGACGTTTCGGTCTCAGGTGCCGTGTAGTCGGCCGTGACATGGGCGGGCGGCTGGCTCTGGCCCTGTTCGCGCATGCCGCCGAGATCGATGACCTTGATGCCGTCCCTGTGGTGCACGACGTTGGAGGGCTTCATGTCCCCGTACACGAAGACCCGTTCGCCGTCGGCGTGCAGGTGGACGAAGGCTTCGAGGATCTGGCAGCCGTACGCCGCGACGTGCTCGATGTCGAGGACGGATTCACCGCGCCGGACGTCCTCGACGACTTTCGCGAGGGTGCCGTCACCGACGTCGTCCATGACGATGTAGCCGCCGGTGACCTGGCCGGTGTCGTCACTCCGGGCGACGAAGTCGCGGATCTGCACGATGCGGGGGTGGCGGATGGCGACGAGGTTGCGGCGTTCGACGTCGGCGAGCCGGGCGCCGTCGTGCTCGTACCGGTTGAGCAGTCCCTTGACGGCGACGACGTCACCGAGATGGGTGTCCTCGGCGAGGTAGACCCAGCCCTGTCCGCCGTGCGCGATGGGTCCCATGATCCTGTACTGGTCGCGCAGCATGTCGCCCTTGGCGAGTTCGGGCTGGTACGAGTAGCGCTCGCCGCAGACCGGGCAGAATCCCTTGATCGGCACCGGGCCCTCGGTGTAGGGCGGGGCGAAGGCGATGCCGCAGCCGGTGGACGAGCAGTCCATGCGGATGCGCAGTGGTGCCTCGGGACGGACGAGGCGTTCCTCGGCGGGGCGGGGCTCTCGCTCGGGGAGCGAGAGGAGTTCGCGGGGGCCGAGTTCCCGGGGGTCCTCGGGAAGGGCGGGCAGCCCGGGGCCGCTCTCCGCGCGGCCGCATGCGGCGCAGTGGCCGGTGGGCAGCACGGTGCCGCCGCAGGGGGCTCCGGCGAAGCGCCGGTGCGGGCAGGCCGTCATCCCCTCGTGCTCCTTTGCCCTCGCCCGGGCCGGGCGGAGCACCGCATCACCGGTCTCCATGGCGGCTCAGGTCGGCGCGCAGGGTCCTGATCAGTGCGCGCAGCCGGGTGAGTTGCTGCTGCGGGTCCCTCACCTCGTCGATCAGACGGCGCGCGGCCCGGTGCCGGTCGGCCGTCTCGGTCACGGAGCCGAGGGAGGCGCTGCCGACGATGTCGCGGCGGATCGCCCGGCTGAACTCCACGCGCTGCAGACGGTCGAGCAGTGTGTCCGCGTGGCGGAGGAGCGCGGGCCGCAGGAGCCGGTCGCGGGACGCGGTCCAGCCGGGGCCGCCCTCGTGGCGGAAGACGAGCAGCAGCCGGAAGCCGAACACCCGCAGCCGGGCCAGAAGTTCGATCAGGGGACCCGGCTGGGGCTCCTCGTCGAGACCGTCGACGAGGACCGTGACCGGTCGCACGGGCGCACGGTCGGCCGCCCGCGCGGGTCGGGGCTTGGCGCCGCGCAGCCAGTCCCAGTACGCCAGGTATTCACCGGCCGGGAAAGTGACCTGGTCCAAGGCGTGGTCGACGAGGTCCGGCCTGCTGGCGCCGCCGCGATGGACGACGTGGGCGCGGTGCAGCAGATGGCGCAGCGAGCGGTCCTTGCCGCTGCCCGGAGGCACCACGGTGATCTTCACCGGGTCCTCGTCCGGGTCGTCGAACCACCGGGTCAACCGCTCCTCGAAGCCGTGATCCCAGGCATGCGGGCTGCTCAACTCCTTGATGACCGGCGAGAGTTCGGCGATGCGGTCAATGGGGATCAGGTAGGAGAAGGAGAGCCGGTTGTCTTCGGGCAGCAGTTCGCCCAGATCGCCGCGCCAGCTGACGACGAGGCCGACCACACGGGCGGGACGACCTTCCTGAGGCCGGGTGCACACGGCGGCGCCGCTGAAGCCGGCGCGCACCACCTCCGTCCTGGTGACGGCGTCGAGCTGCACCCGCTCACCGCTGGCGCCGCCGATGCGCCCCCACAGGCTCATGCCGTCGTCGAAGCCCTTCGCGTAACCGGTCGCGTACACCTCCATTCCGCCCCACAGCCTGGGTTCCAGGAGGGCGCGGCGCGCCTGCGGGCGAGGGCTGTCCAGGCGCAGCACGGCGACGTCCTCGCCGCTCTCGCCCTCCGGCAGCCAGCCGCCGGGCATGACGCGTGCGGAGACCGGCTCGAGCTCGCTGTTCTCGGCGAACTCCAGCCACATGACGGCGTCCGGGTGGCGCACCACGTGTGCGCAGGTCAGCGCCGTGTACTGGTCGACGAGCACGCCGGCACCACAGATGGGGCCGTGCGCGTCCTCGCGCCGCAGCCTGAGCCTCCAGTCCGCACGCAGTTCCCCCATGCTGTCTCACACTACGTGCAAAGCCTGGTGCGTCCCTAGACTTGTGAGCAGAGTGGATCGGTCAAGCAACGGAAGACGGGGGTGTGTTGACATGAGGGATATGGAAACGATCGGTCTTGCGGAGGCCATCGGCTCGGTTCGCGCGGAGTTGGCGCGGGCCCAGGCAGAAGGAGCGGAGAGCGACTGGCGGTTCAATGTGGAGCAGGTCAGCCTGGAGTTCTCGGTGCAGTTCCACCGGGCCGGCGAGGGCGGGGCGGGTCTGCGCCTGGGCGTGGTCGAGGCACGTCTGGGCGGCTCGGTGAGCCATGACTCCACGCACCGCATCGAGGTCGCCCTCAAGCCCCTTCCCCGCCCCGACGGCCGTCACCATGAGGTGAGCCGCGAGGACGCCGATGCCCACCACCGGCCAGAACCGCACGACGGCTCCCTCTCGCGGAGCTAACGAGTTCCCCCGCGATTGATCGGGTCGGGGCCGTGACATGACGAGGGCCGCGCGGGTTCTTCGAGTGTGATCAAGAAGTGGGCCCGCGCGGCCTTGTCTCATCCTGCCTTCTGCGGCGTGAGCCGCCAGCACTTCGGCGAGTTGCTCGACGAACTCGAACCTCGGTGGGAATCACGGTGCGAGAGCGAGCGTCACGACCGGCGCGGACGCGGCCGTCGCCGTCTGGCCGGGGACGGGACCGAAGTACGAACTCGTCTTCCGCGACCGGCTGGTGATCACGCTGGCCTCCCTGCGCACCGGCCTGCCCCAGGACGCCCTCGCCATGGTCTACGACGTCGGCTCCTCGACCATCGGGCGGGCGATCGGCGAGGGCGCGGACCTTGGTCCCGATCACGTCCTCCTCCGCGAGGACGGGCCCGTACGGGCTCTGGGCGACCGGTCGCCAGAAGATCTCCTTGAGGATGTCGACTTCGCAGTCCTGTCCGGTGGCCGGGTCGGTCACGGTGAAGCGGGCGGACAGCGGGGCGGTCTCCAGCGCGTGCACCTTCCGGCCGCGGGCTTCCAGGCCGGCGCGGAGCGTGGCGGCGATGTCGGCCATGGGCGCCGGATCCTCGGTGGCGACATCGAGGTCCGGGCTGGGGCGGCTCACGAGGCGGCGCGCCCGCACGGCATACCCGCCGGTGAGGACCAGGGGATACGGGGAACCGAGCGCGATCACATCCGCCAGGAGCCGCGTGTGCAGCTCCGGCATGTCCGTGCCGCCGCAGCCGCGGGAGGCACGGCCCTCGTGAGCGAGGTGGACGTCAAGGCACTGGACATCGCCGACGGTTATCCCGTCAACAAGTGGATCGGCGCCAGTCCGCGCAACCGCGCTCTCTGGCAGCGCCTTCGGGCATTACAGGGCCGCTCGCCCGTGCGGAGCGTCTTCTCGGCGGAGGATGCCGCCGACCATCTGGAATACCGTCACAACGGCGAGGTCGTCCTTGGCCTGGGCGCCGCGCACTTCATGGACGGCATCGCCGTCAGCCTTCCGGTGGCTCGGCAGTGGCAGGCCGACAGCGTCACCCTGGAGCGCAGCGAACTCACCGAAGACGACGACGGCACGCTGGAGAGGCGGCACGACACCGTCGACGTCAGGCATCTCTCCGCCGAGCCTCATCTCGACGTGCACCTGGACTGGATCCGAGCGGCACGCCGGGAGGGCGTCACCACCGGCTCGCGGATTTGGGACAGCTGCGCCGATCTCTATCCGCACCTTACGTTCCTGCCGCGGGTCGAGAGCCGGCTCAGCGGCCTGAACCCGCACTGGGTGGTACCCGTACGGCGAACTCTGGAGCGACTGGAGGAAGCCGTTGCCGCGTGGGACCCGGCGAGTATGGCCGAGCCCGAGTGGCGGACCAAGGTGAGCCCGGAGGGCGAGACCCGTAAGCGCGTGTGCCGTTTCACCGATCTGGACGGGGAAACACGCACCTTCGACCTACACGCCCGATTCACCCCGGGCGCCGGCCGCATCCACTTCCGCCTGGTACCGGAGAAGCGGACGATTCGCCTCGCCCACATCGGCAGCAAGGTCCGACCGGAGGTCTAGGCCTTGTCAGAACAGGGTGCCCTGTCCTTCCGGCACCATGACCCTCGTTGCCGGCGACGGCTTCGGAATCGGCTGAGCCTCCCGCACCTGTGCCTGCTTCCCCTCGATGCCCCACTCCAGCCGTGTGACACCTCCGAGTGGGTCAGTCATGGTGGCGGGGCGGCCGAAGGCGTCACGGTGGAAGGTGTAGGTGTTGCCCAGGGCATCGGTGCGGGCGAGGGGCAGCCCCACAAAAGCCTGCCGGCGATGAGGTCCGTGACGACCGTGTGGGCTTGGCAGTGATGAGTCGGTCCGCAGACCTGACTCACCGCTGCCCCAGGAAATCGCCCGCCGTGCGGCCGATGAGCCTTCCCGGGCCCGGTCGGGCGGACGGATCAGCGCAGTCCGGCGAAGAGATCGTTCTCGGGTACGGCCGCGCCGGTGGCGTCCTTGACACGTACGAAGGTCTCCGTGCCCATCAACTCGCCGAACCTCTCCTTGCCCATCTTGAGGAAGAAGATGTTCTCGCCCTGACTGGCGTGCGCGGCCAGCGAGTCGAACTTCTGACCGCTGAACGCGGTGGTGTCCACCCACGTGGTGATCTCATCGTCGGGGAGACCGATCTCGGCCATCGCGGCGGCCTCGGCAGGATCCGGCTCCGGCATGTCCTCATGGAACTCGCGCATGATCTCGCCGAACCGCTGCATCCCCGAGCGGGGCATCGTGGTCCAGTACACCTTCGGTGTCAGCGCGGTCATCTCCAGCGCCGCCATCGTGATGCGGTGGGCCTGGATGTGGTCGGGGTGGCCGTAGAAGCCGTTCTCGTCGTAGGTGACGACCACATCGGGTCGATAGTGCCGCATGAGTTCCGCAAGTCGGGCGGCGCCTTCCTCCACGGGGGTCTGCCAGAAGGATCCGGGGGCGTCGTTGCTCGGCCAGCCCATCATCCCGGAGTCGGCGTAGTCCAGCACCTCCAGATCGCTGATCTTCAGGACGTCACAGCTCGCCTCGAGTTCTTGGCGGCGTACCGAGGCGACGGCCGCCGGATCGTGCCCGGGATCGCCCGGCTTGGCGCCCCCCGTTCCGTCACCGCAACCGCCGTCGGTACATGTGACGAGAACGGTGCGAATGCCTTCCGCCGCGTACCGCGCGAGGATCCCTCCGGTTCCGGTGGCCTCGTCGTCGGGGTGGGCGTGTACTGCCATGAGCGTCAAGGGCCGGTCGGTCATGAAAGAGTCCTCCTGCAGAAATACGTCTTGGTCCGAGTGCGCGGCGGGCGTACCGCGATCCTGGGGCCCGGATCCTGGTGGGGCGGACGACCTTGTGGTCTCCGTGTTCCCCGTCCGTGCGGCGTCGGTCCCTCGGTCGATGCAACCGTGCCGGCCCGGCCAACTGTTCCCGGCGCGGCTGCCTGGCCTTCCGGGCGGCGGCGTTCACGCGCGAAGGAAGTGCGGGCGCGGCCTGCACGTCTCGGTGCCACGTCGAATCCGGCTTCTATCCGGCACCAGCCGTGAGATCCCGGCACGAAATCGGGGACCTTGCAGGATGACGGAATCACAGTTCGCCGGCGGTTCATCGCCAACCGGACCGGAAGGTCCCGGTCGGCGTACGTGACAGTCTGAGGGGAACTCGGAACTGTAGGCCCGGCCGATGCCGGGACGGCGAAGAACCTTGGTGTGCGGGGCCGGCGGAACCGGGTAACGTCCTGGTCATGTTCTTCCAGACGCCGATTTACGAGTGAGAGCGTGACGGGCCCCTGCTGACGTCCTTCGACGTCGCCGCGCCCGTCCCCCGCCGATGAATCCGTAGATCACTTCACATCATTCCGGGAGAACCCGTGAGCAAGAACATCAACAACCCCGTGGGCATGGGCGGGGGCCAGCGCAAGAAGCTGTCCCGCACCGAACGGCAGAACAACGGTCCGCACCGCAACCTCGACCGCCAGAGTGCCGCCGACCAGAAGGCAGAGCTGGTGCGCAAGATGCGCGAGAAGGCAGGCGCAGCCGAGGGCGCCGGACAGACGGGCGACGACACCGCGCAGGCGGGCGACGACACCGCGCAGAGCTGACGCACCGCCGCCGCAGGGCGGCAACCGCACGGAGCAGGGCCCGGACCGCGACGCGCGGTCCGGGCCCCGCTGCCGTACCGGGGCGGCGGGGCCCGCTCACCGCCCGGTTCAGCCGCGGGCCGCCCAGCCCGTCGACATGGTGACGTCTTGTCGACGACTCATCATGTGAAGAGCGCGGCGCTCGGAAACAGCCGCTCCTGGTTCAAAGTCCCAGAGACTCCGTCGCACCCCACCTCGCCTCGCATTTATGAAGGTCAGGAGGGGCGTGACAGCGCTTTTTCCGAGAACCCTCAGATGTCCCGGAAGAGACCAGGAAGCCCTGTGGCCTGCCACGATGGGTAGCTGCGGGCCTTTGACCCGGGCAGATGGTGTTTCGGCTCTTTCTCGGTCATGCCCGTTGATGCGGCCGGAAGTCCCAGAAAAGTCCCAGAGGGATCCCACAGGGGATGGTCACTCTTTCTGCTCTGCGCGGGCCCCGAAGCCGCCGACGCTCGGTCCATGACCGGAGCGCCAGCGCCCCGGTCATGCTGCTCGCCCTGTCCGCCGACGCCGACCCGGCCGGTGATTTCACCGATTTCCCCACCTCGACTGCCCGCTTGACCCGGTGCGGGCCGATCCCGGAACGATCCGCGGGGATCGGAAGCAGGCACGACTCGCGCAACCGGCAAGGGCGCGCCGACGCAGTCGACCGGCGTGGCCGGAAGGGATCTCGGACATGTCTAGTACCGGCGGGCGCCTGCGCTTACTCGGCCCCCTGGCCGTTGGCGTCACGGCCGTGGGAACCGCGGGCGTTGCGACAGCCCCTGCCTCCGACGCCACGCCGGTCTGCAGCGAGGACTTCTCCGACGGGCTCGACACCTTCATCGCTTCCGGTTCCGCCAGGACCGGAACGTACGGCGCCCGGCTCACTGGGTCGCTGTCCTCCGAGCCGTCCATGGTGTCCGCGCCCATCACAACCTGGCCGGATACGGAGACCTGACACTGTCCTGCACCCGGGCGGCATCGGGGCTGGACCTCGGTGAGAGCTTCACCGTGGCCTACTCGGTCGACGGCGGCCCGTTCACCACGCTGGAATCGGCGCGCACCCGCCACGGGCGCGGTGTCGTTCCCCCTGCCGGACTCCGCCGAGGGCGGTGACCTGCGGCTGCGGTTCTCGCTGGACGCCAACAGTCTCCTGGAGACGCTGAGCGTCGACGACGTGTTGATCGAGGCCGCCGGCGGCAGAGGCCCGGCCGACCCGCCGACCGGTTCACTGCCCCGGTGGACGACGTCACCGAGCCCGGTCCGTACTCGGTGACCATCGACGACTCCGCCGGCCCCGGGCGCATGGCGGCTGGCCCGTGGCCGTAGGCGTAGACCTTCGCCACGGCCGTGTCCGGGGCACATACGTTGACGGCGCCGATCCGGCCCGCCGGGGCCCCATCCCGTGGGGAGGGGAGGAGGATGAGCGACAGGACCGCGCCTGCGCCCTTCCACCACGACGAGTACAAGGCTGCGGCGACCGCCTTCGTGTCTCACGGGGGAACCTGCGGCCCGGGCAGGTTCTGAACCGGGCGCGGGGGGGGGCCCCGGGGGGCCCCCCGGGGGCCCCCCCCCCCCGGGCGCCCCCCCCCCCCCCCCGCGGGGGCCCCCCCCCCCCCCCCCCGGGGCGCCCCCCCCCGGGGGCGGCGGGGGGGGGGGGGGGGGGGGGGGGGGGTGTGGTTGGGGGGGGGGGGGGGGGCGCCCCCCCCCCCCCCCCCCCCCCCCCCCCCGCGCCCGGTGCCGCGTCAGCCGATGCCGATACGTGTCCTCCAGTAGCTCGCGGCGCCGATGATCTGCGTGCCGGAGCCGGTGAGCACGGTCCGGCCGCCCGCGTAGAACCTCACGGATCCGTCGGACCGCACGGTCCAGATGTCGGGTATTGCGTCCCCGTTGACGTCCGGCGTGCCGATCAGGTGCGGGATGCTCGTGCTGGACCAGCCGGAGGAGCCGTACTCGGTGTCCACGCCCCCTGCCGAATTGGCCGCGGCAGCCAGAGAGGTGAGGACCACACCTCCGCCGGACGCCGCGATGCCCTTACGGAGCAGCAGCCTGCCGGTGACATCGGTGCGGTAGACGAGGTCGGTGACGCCGTCACCCGAAACGTCCTGGGCAGTGACGATGTCGCGTTCGGTCCAGGCGGACGAGGACAGGCGGGTGGCTTTGTCCATCGAAGCGCCGTTGTAGCCGCTGAACACCCACAGCGCGTCACCGACGGTGGCGAAGAAGTCGGTCAGACCGTTTCCAGTGGCGTCGCCTGCCGCCACGATCTGCGTGAGATCGGCGGGGGCGGGCGCACCAGCCGGCAACAGGATCTCCCGTCGCTTGTCGATGTTGACGGCTCCGTAGCCGTCTCCGGGGTAGACCCAGAGCTTGCCGCCGACCCGGACCACCAGGTCCTGGAGTCCGTCACCGCCGTAGATGTCGCCATTGTGCGTGATCAGGGCGCCCTTGAAGTGTCCCGAGAGCGCGGCGACGAAGGGGGGCAGATCATCTCCCTGTGGGTCCTTCTCGGGGTTGCCCCGGTAGGCGCCGGACATGGAGTAGTCCAGGTCGCCGCTGCCTTTGGTGAGGTCGTTGGTGGCCTGCGAGGGGTAGAGCGCGAGGTTGCCGGCCTCCGTGATCACCATGAGGTCGGCGAGCTTGTCACCGGTGAAGTCTCCTGGTGCGTCGGCCTGGTCGCGGGGCGAGACGTAGAAGAAGTACTTCGTCGGCTCCGAGACGTTGCCCGCACCGTCGACCGCCCGGACGTACAGCACATTGGGGCCAGCGGTCGGCGGCTTGGCGTTGCTGATGGTGGCGCTGACGGTGGTGGCCGTCCCAGCCGTGCGGGCGAGCGAGAACGGATAGCTGGCAGAGTTGAATCCGTACTCGTAGCGGACTGTGTCGCTGTTGAGCGCGCGGACGGTGAACGAGCCCGGGGTGCCGAACTTCTTGGTGCTCCAGTTCGCGTCCTCGGCGTCGTTGCCGAAGCCGTTCTCACTGCCGTCGGCGTTCGGGAAGTCGGTGGAGCTGACCTTCGGCGGCTTGGGTGCCGAGGTGTCCAGGATGAAGCGGCAGGGCGTCTTCGCCGGAGAATAGGCCGAGGTGGCTCCGGCGTCGTCTACGGCCCTCACACGCCAGGAGTAGAGGGTGCCGTTGGTGAGTTTGCTGGTCGAGAATGCGGGAGTGGTTCGCAGGGCTGTGCCGGTGTCGCCGCCGACGGAGACCTTGCCGGTTGCCCCGAGGAGATCGCCGGAGGTGGGCAGTTTGTTGGTCGGCCAGAGGTCGAAGTCGAGGTAGTCGAGGTTCTTGTCCTTGTCCGACGCCTTCGCGCTGAAGGTCAGGCTTCCGGAACCCATGCGGACGTGCGGCTCGGTGGTGGTGCACTTGGCGTCCGGACCGAGGTCGAGGGAGGTGGGTGCGTTCGGCTTGCGGTTGTACACGAGCTCCAGGACGGGGGCGTTGTCGCCGTTGGCCTGGAACTTCTTCCAGGCGTACTGGGAGTTCTCGTCCCGGGCACGGAGTCCGAAAGTGATGCTGCTTTTCCCCTGGTCGGCGTGCTTCTGGGCGGCCTTGCGCACGTCGAAGGTCTCGTAGGCGTCGCGACAAGTGGACTTGTACCCGTGAGCGAAGCTCTTGGTCGCGAACTTGTTGCCGTCGTGCAACTTGGGCGCGTTCTTCCAGTTGGTATGCGAGTTGACCGGTCCGGTGAGGTGCACGCTCATCGACCGGGCGCTACAGGACCAGGAATAGGTCTCCAGCATGCGCAGCTTCGCACTGATGATCTGGGCGCCCTTGAGATCCTTGTCGAAGGCAATGTTGAAGTACGACCGGGAAGTGCCCCACGTGTCGGACTCGAAGCCGACGCGCGCATCGTGTGTACCGCCCTTGTTGAATCCCTTGCCATTGTAGAACGTGGCGTTGGGGTGGCGGCTGTACGCGGTGGTCCAGTTCTGTGTGTGCTTCTTGACCGACGGGTCGATGAACACGGGGTACGTGGTTGCCGGATCCGTGAGGAAGGCCTGGTCGGGGGTGAGCGTCCAGTTGGCTTCCGACAGGTCGGCGTCGACGAGCTCACCACGCGAGTCGGGGGAGGGGCCGTCGAGAGACGGCAGGCTGAGCGTAGCCGCCGAGCCGGACTGCGAAGGCGCGGGTGTCGGCTCCGGCGGTGCGGACGGCAGCGGTGGCTCGGACGGTGCCACATAGGGGCCGTCGGTGGCGGACGGCAGCACCTCGGCGTACGGGTCGGTCTGCTCGTCCGCCTCGACGGGTACGGGTGCCTCCTCGGACGGGCCTGGGCTCTCCTCCGGCGTGGGCCCGGGCGTCTCCGTGGGGCTGGGCGTCTCCGATGCGGTCGGCTGGGAACTGGCGCCCACCGTGCTGTCGGTGACCGCCGGGACTCCGCTGCTGTCCCACATCAACGGCGTCGGGGACGTCGCGACCTCGTCGCCGTAGGCGCTTTCGGCAGTGACGATGTCGGAGACCGGATCGAGACGGAAGCTGAGGTCCGGGGAGGTTATGCCGTACGACAGCGCCTTTGCGCGCGGGTCGGCCGCCGCCTGGCGGCTCTTCAGCACGACGAGCTGGGCGAATCCGTCGTCGTCGGCGGTCAGAACCAGATCGGCTCCCGGGAAAATCTCCGGGTACAGGGCGCGTGAGCCGTCGATGACAGGAGCCGGGACGGCGCCTGGCCAGGTGAGCTTGATGGTGTACCCGTCGACGTACAGCGTTGCCAGAGGGGTCGGCGTCTCGGGTGCTGCTGCAGTCCCTTCGACCAGTGAGACCCGGCGCATCCCGGCACGCGAGGAACGGTCGTCGCCTCGTTCCCCGGGACCGGCGGAGAACACCATCCGGGTGTTGGTCGCCCTGGGTTCCCAGCCGTCGGCGGTGCGGTGCAGATTACGGTCGACGGCCTTCCACAGGCCGTCCACCTCGGCCCGGATCGGCGAAGAGTGCAACTGCTTGGCCATGAGTCCGTCGGGCCGGGCCCAGGTGGTGGACCGGGGAGTCCGCAGCGATGTCACCTCGACCGGCTTGCCGCTCTTCGCCGCACGGGAGATCGCCTCGGTCTCGTCGACCGGCCTGGTGTGTCGACCACGGCCGGCACCGTCACGACCTGCGGAGTCCTCCGTGTCAAGGCCTGCGTAGCCGATCGCGATCGCCACGAGAGCCGCGGCGGCGACCGCCGCAGTGGCCCGACGGCTGGGCACGTGGCGCCAATTGCGCGTCATGGTTGGGTGGTTCCCTTTCCCCTGGATCCGGCGCACGCCGTTCGGGTGTCGCCGGGGATGCAGAGCCGGGCCATGCGCGGCGGACCTCCCCGATCCGGAACGGGCATGGCGAAGCGAGCTGATGATGACCCATAAGCCGTGCCTCGTCACCTGGCGCAGGCGGGGTGAGGCGGGCGGCGGCTTCGGGTCCGATCCGGCGGCTGCGTGGCGGTGGCCGGGATATCGGTGTGGAGTGGGCAGCCCCACGGAGGGAACACATCGGGAAATATCGCCCGCAACGGTATGGCTATTGAAGAGTGTTGAACGACCTTTCACCTGATATGCGGTCAGTTGTTCGCTCCAGGTGAAAGATCCTTTAGGGAGCAAGGGTTCGCATGTGCGCTGTCCATGGCCGGATGCCCCGACTCGAGCTGTGACTGCGATCACGTCAGGTCGCCGAAGCTGGTGCGATTTCACGGGTTCCCCGCATAATCTCCGTCATCTGACACGCCATCACGCGAGGTCCGCTTCGGTCCCGCTCCGAGTGGTCCGGGGGACCTCGTCTTGTTCAGCCGACTCTGCCGTGCCCGCGTTCTCAGAATGCGGCTCATGCTCGTACCCGCCGTGGGGGCAGCGCTGCTGGTCGGGCTGCTGCCCACCCAGTCGTTGGCGCTCCCGCCCGACCCGGCAACTGCGGAGAAGGGCCGCGAGACTTTGACGCTGGAGCCCTTGGAGAAGGATTCTCCGGTCACCGGTGAGGTCTTCGACAAGAGCCTCGAATCCCTGAAGGTCGATGTACCCGAGGATCAGGAGCAGGCCCCCGCCGGCACGACCGCCGTGCCTCCCGCGGACTCCGGCACGGTCACCTTCGGCTCCGATGCGACCCCCGCGTCGGCCCGCACGGCCCCTGCCGACGCCGAGCCCGTGGCGCTCACGCCGGTGGGCGACCTGCCGGTCAGTCTCGGCCAGGCACCGAACCAGCCGTCGCCGACGGGGACATGGCAGGTGTCCGTCACCGACCGCACCGCCTCCGTGGCGCAGGGCGTGGACGGTGCCGTGGTCACCGTGCGGGCACCGCAGAGCGGCTCCGTCCCCGTCTCGGTGAAGCTGGACTACTCCAAGTTCAAGAACCTCTACGGTGCCGACTGGGCATCCCGCCTGCGGTTCGTGCAGTTCCCCGAGTGCTACCTGGCGACGCCGGACGACGAGGCGTGCCAGCAGTACGTCGAGCTGGAGACCGAGAACGACACCACGAGTGAGTCCATCACCGCGACCGTCGACACGGCTGCTGACGGAACTGTCACCCCGGCCTCCAGTACCGCCGCGCCGGCACAGCGCACCGGACCGTCGGTGGTGCAAGCGGCCTATCGCACCTCGACGACCCAGGCCGCGGCAGGGGACAGCGCGGTGGTCGGAGCCATCGACTCCGGCAGCGGTGCGGGCGGCTCGTTCAAGGCCACGCCCCTCGCATCCAACGGCAAGTGGGAGGCCGGAGGTTCCTCCGGTGCCTTCACCTGGTCGTATCCGCTCGTGATGCCACCGACCCCGGCCGGGCCGGCTCCCCAGATCGTCTTCAACTACAACTCTCAGAGCGTGGACGGACGCACGGCGGTATCGTCGCCGCAGGCGTCCTGGATCGGGGAGGGATGGGACTACGACCCCGGGCACATCGAACGCCGCTACCGCAACTGTGAGGACGACCGAAAGACGCTCGAGGCCGGCACACCCAACAACACGGCCTCCAAGAACAAGACGCCCGACCTGTGCTGGGTGTCGTACAACGCGGTGATGTCGCTGGCCGGCAGCACCACCGAGCTGGTGAGGGTCGCAGGGAGCAACCCTGAGAGCGCCACCGAGATCTACCGGCCCATGCGAGACGACGGGACCCGCGTCGAACACCGGGTGGGCGGCTCCAACGGCGACAACAACGGCGAGTACTGGGTCGTCACCACCCCCGACGGCACCATGTACCACTTCGGCCTGAACAAGGTCGGCGGAGGTCACGCCGACACCGACTCCGTTTCCACGGTGCCCGTCTTCGGTAACCACCCCGGCGAGCCCTGCCACGCAGCCGCCTATGCGGACTCGCGCTGTGGCGTGGGCAAGCAGCAGGCCTGGCGCTGGGGGCTGGACAAGGTCGTCGACGTACACGGCAACGTGATGGTCGTCGACTGGCACCAGTCCGTGAACCACTACGCGGTGCGAAAGAAGTTCAAGACGCCGGAGGCCTACGACCGTGCGGCCTACCCGGACTCCATCGAGTACGGCATGCGCGAGCAGGACCTGACGAAGCCCTCGGCCCGCGTCGACCTGGTGGCCGCCCAGCGGTGTCTGGCATCGGCCACGATCTGCGACGGTGGCAACTTCGACAAGACCGGCGACCCCGGCGCCTACCGGCCCTGGTGGGACAGCCCCGGCAACCTCAACTGCAAGGCCACCTCCAAGCTCTGCCCCGCCTTCCCGTCCTTCTGGACCCGGCTGCGGCTGTCCGCCGTCACCACCTACGCCCAGCGTCCCGGGTCGATCACACTCCAGAAGGTCGACACCTACACCCTGCACCAGTCGTTTCCCGAGGACTGGTACGACACCTCGCCGGGTCTGTGGCTCAACTCCATCACCCGCACCGGATACGGGCCCGGGGACAGCACCGGCACCGTCCAGTCCAAGGACGGCGTCAGCTTCGCCCACTACACCGTCGGCTCCTCCTCGCCGCTGCGCAACCGCCTGAAGGACCGTCAGCTTCCCAATCTCGTCCCGACCGGCAGCGGCGACCAGCGCCCCGGCTTCACCAGGCCACGCATCGGTACCGTCGCCACCGAGTACGGCGGTCACATCGAGGTCGAGTACACCGGTGGATGCGCCGTCGAACCGCCCCAGGACAAGGGCAGGGACAACACCACCTGCTTCCCGCTGCGCTGGTCCCCGGACGGCGAGGAGAGGACGCCCGCCAAGGCGTGGTTCAACAAGTACGTCGTCGCCTCGGTCACCGAGACCGACAACGTCACCTCGCACGGCAAGCCCATCCACACGAAGTACGCGTACACAGGCCCGGCCTGGTCCAAAAGCGACGACGAATTCACGCGTGCGGCCCTGCGCACCCACAGCGACTGGCGCGGCTACCGGCAGGTGTCCGTCACCCGGGGCAGCAAATCCTCCTCACAGATAGGGGAACAGCAGTCCCAGTCGTACGGCGTGACGCGCTACTTCCAGGGCGTGGGCGGCGCGGTGAAGGACTCGACCGGCACCCACACCCTGGTCGCGGACGACGCCCGCCAGTACGCCGGCATGACCGCCGAGAACATCACGTACGCCAGTTCCGACGGCCGGGTCGTCAAACGCATCCTGAACTACCCCTGGTCCCAGCAGACCGCGTCGCGCCCTCGCGAAGGGGAGGACGGCACCACGCTCGCCCCACTGCTCTCCCACCGCGGCGGCATCAAGCGCATTGACGCCATCCAGACGGTCGACACCAGCTGGCAGGCCGTACGCACGCTGACCGAGGTCGACACCGCCCATGGTCTGCCCGTCCAGGTCGAGAGCATGGTCGTCAAGCCGAACGGAACCGGCGAGAGCCTGTCCCAATACCGCTGCAGCCGGACGAGTTATGTGCACAACACCGCGGACTGGTTGATCGGTCTTCCCAAGGAGCAGCGCAGCACGGCCACTCGGTGCGCGGACTTCGACACCGCGGACCCGGCCACCGAGCTGAAGGGCTCACGGCGCATCTCCTACGACAATCTGGCGTACGGGGCCACTCCGACGAGGGGTCTCGCCACGAGCGTTGCCGAGATCAACGGCGCCGGCACCGCCCACTCCGTCGTCACCAGCACTTCATACGACCCCCTGGGTCGCGTACGTACCGTCACCAAGCCGGGCACGGGAACCACCGAGACCCAGTACACCCCCAGTGACACCGGAGGGCCGGTCACCTCCACCAAGGTGATCAACGCCAAGGGCCATGCCACCACCACGACGTTCGATCCGGGCCGCGGGCTCGGGCTCACCGTTACGGACCCCAACGGACGCGTCTCGCGCACCGAGTACGACGGTCTCGGCCGACTGGTCAAGGGATGGTCGGCGGCACGGTCGACGGCGCCTGCGCCGGACGTTCAGTTCAGCTATCAGGCAGCCGTCGCGACGCCCGACAGGACCCGCCCTGCCGCGGTCACGATGAAGACCCTCAAGGACGACGGCTCGTACGCCACACAGGTCACGATCTACGACGGCCTGATGCGCGACGTCCAGAGCCAGTCCGAGGCCCACGGGGCCGGTCGCGTCATCGTCGACACCACCTACAACGACCAAGGTCTGCTGTACGAGAAGACGGGAGGCTACCTCGCCAAGGGGCAACCGGCCGGCGAGCTCTTCGAGCCCAAGTCGAACACACTGATCCCGAACTGGACCAAGAGCCGCTACGACGGCCTCGGCCGTCAGGTCCGGCTCTCCACCTACCACGGCCAGCACTTCAAGTACGCGGCCTACACCTATTACACCGACACGAGCACGTTCGTCGACCCGCCCGGCTCCACGGCCCCGTCGAGCAAGTCCTTCACCGACGCCCTGGGCCGTGTCACCTCCGTACAGCACTACACGAACGCGGACAACAGCGGTCGACGCGTCACGTCGTACGCCTACGACAAGCGCGGCAACCGTGAGAAGGTCACCGACCCGGCCGGCAACGTCTGGTCGTACACCTACGACGTCCGGGGCCGCGTCACCGCCGCGACCGACCCGGACACCGGCACCACCAGGACCGAGTACGACGACGCCGACCGTCCGGTCAAGGTCACCAACGCGCGTGAGCAGTCGGTCTACACGGACTACGACGTCCTGGGCCGGGCGACCGCGGTCCGCGAGGGCTCGCCGACCGCCGCGCCGGTCAAGGAGTTCACCTTCGACACGCTGCCTGGCGCGCTGGGACAGCCGGTCGCGGCCATCCGGCACGACACCTCCGGCGACTACATCACGAGGGTCACGGGCTACGACGCCGGATACCGGCCCACCGGGCGGGAGACCGTGATCCCCGCGAACTCGATGACCACCGGTGTCTCCGGCACGTACGGCTACACATACAGTTACAGCCCCACCGGGCGCCCGCTGACGGTGACGATGCCGGCCAAGGGCGGACTCGCGACCGAGAAGGTCATCACGCGCTACAACGACGACGGACTGGCCGAGTCCACCTCCGGGCTCTCCTGGTACACCGCCGACGCCACTTACTCACCCTACGGCGAGATCCTGCGCACGGTCTCCGGGGCACAGCCCTACCGGGTCTGGACGACCAACTTCGTCGATGCGCACACCGGGCGCCTCCAGCGCACGGTCACCGACCGGGAGACCGCATCCCCGCACGCCATCAACGACAGCTATTACTCGTACGACGCTTCCGGCACCATCACCTCCAACGCCCGAAAGCTCAGTAGCGCGACCGGACCCGTCTGGGACAACCAGTGCTTCACCTACGACGCGCTGGGCGAACTGGTGCATGCCTGGACGTCCAGCATCGCACCCACCGGGAACGGCACCGGGTGCAAGGCGGCGAGCGGTGCCACGTGGGGACACCGCGCCGACGCCGCCCCCTCCTCCGGCCCGATCGCCGATGCCCCCGATGCGGAGTCCGACGCCGACGCGCCCGATCCGGCGCTCGTGGCCGGCCTGGCCGCCGCGGCGCCCGCCGCGGACACGGTGTCGACCGGCGCCACGACGTACCGCCAGTCGTTCACCTTCGACTGGCTCGGCAACCGCGCCATGATGACGGAGCACAACACGGCCGACGCGACGAAGAACGTCGACTTCGTCTACGGCTACGGGAAGACGGTCACGGGCACCGGGCCGGCCGAGACGGTCACCACCCAGCCGCACACACTGTCCTGGATCGGGTCCACGCCCTCCGGCCAGAGTAGTTCCTACAGCTACGACGCCACCGGGAACACCGAGGTCCGTGACCTGCCGGCGACGACCCAGTCGCTGAAATGGTCGCCCGACAACAAGCTGGAGTCCCTGACCGACGACGGCAACAAGACGTCGTACATCTACGACGCGGCGGGAAATCGTCTGCTGGAACACTCGCCGACCGGGGCGACGCTCCATCTCGACGAGACCGAACTGACCACCGACGCCACCGGAAAGATCACGCGCGCTTCCCGGTCCTACGCGCATCCCGGAGCGCCGACCGTCGTCCGCACCGCGACCAACGGCGCCACCACCGGTCACAGGCTCCATGTCCTGATCGCCGACCACCTCGGCACCGCCGGCACGTCGGTCGAACTGTCCGGCACCCAGCCGGTCACCCGGCGCGAGTTCAAGCCGTACGGCGAGTCCCGCGGCCCGAAGCCGACGAGTTGGCCCAACAAGCGCGGCTACCTCGGCGTCGGCATCGACGACTCGGCGACAGGGCTGACGCACATCGGTGCGCGCGAGTACGACCAGAACGCCGGCCGCTTCCTGTCCGCCGACCCGATCACCGATCTGGCCGATCCGCTGCAGATGAACGGATACGCCTACGGGAACAGCAGCCCGGTCAGCAAGAGCGACCCCACCGGACTGCTCTTCTGCTACTGCGCATGGCTGGGCAACCAGGGGTCGGGCGGTGGTGGCGGTGGTGGCGGTGGTGGCGGCGGCGGTGGCACCGAGCAGAGCGGTGGCGGCGGCGCGCCCGCTGTTCAGCGCAACGAAGGGAAGACCAACCTCGGCAACTGCCTGTCCCGGCAGACCACGGCCCACGACGCCGCCGTCTGCGCCACCGGCTTCGCCGCCGCGTCGTGGGCGAAGAAGTACGGGGTCGAGGGGTTCGTCACCGTCGATGTCGGGCGCGGGGGTCACGCGGCCAACGAGATCCCCGGCGCCAAGGCCGACGGATCCGGGGCGGACGGCAGAGCCGATGTGATCTTCTGGTCCAACGGCACCGTGTACGTCTGGGAAGTGAAGCCCACGGCCTCCAAGAAGCCGAAGCCAGGTGACCAGGCGGCGGCGAAGAAACACAAGTACGCCTATGAGGACGGCCCCGACCAGCTCACGCGTTACGTCGACAAGCTGGAGGACCACCTGGACTCGAAGGGCGACACTCGCAGAGTCGCCAGAGGACCCGCACTCGCCACGGCGAAGTTCGCCTTCGGTAAGGACCGCACGGGCACTGTCTGGAGCGACAAGGACACCGCCTACGAAGGTATGCGCTACTACGGAGTCGATCCCAAGCGCAAGAGAACTCCGTCGCCCGCGCCGGGACCCGGCCCGGCCCCGGATGCCTCGACGACCTCACGCTCGTCGGCGCAGTCGGGTTCCGAGCCCAAGCCGTCGGCCACCGGCATGGCGAATCCTCCCGTACCCGGTCAGCCCTGGTGGAGCTCGGAGTGGGGCAGGGCACTGGTCGCTGTCGGCGCTCCGCTCGTCCTGTTCGGGGCAACGGGCGGTGGTGGCGGGGTGGCCGTGGGCACCTCGGTGACCGTCGGGGGCGTGACGCTTTACGAGCTCGCGGCATAGCGCGGCACACCACCGGCCGGGCCGACCCGGCCGGTGGTTACGCTGTGCGGAAGACTGTCCGGGAAAGGAGCGCGCGGCGTGAGCCTGCGGGCCATTGCAACGTTCGATGTCAGCACCGGCGGCGGGGTCGGCCACGGGCTCGCCTCCTGGTTCGGCGCGGCTCTCGCCGGACCCCTGCGCGGCCGGATGGAGCAGGAGCACCAGGGCACCGCCTTCTTCTCGGCGAGTACACGGGCCACCGAACGGGCTCCGCGCCGGGAGTTCCATCCCTTGGCCACGGGGTGGGAGGCCATGCGCCAGGAGCTGCTGCGCGAGCCGGAGACCGCGCATGTGCTCTACATGCGTGAGTACTTGGGGAAGCCGCTCGTTCATGTACGCAGCTCGACCATCAGGGTCCGCCGCCCGAATGCCGAGGCACAGATGCTGTTCGGCGCGGACTGCGGTGGCCTCGACGATGCCCGGTTCTGCGCCGGTGCGGTGGAGTTCCTCGTCGCCGCGCTGGACGGTGTGAACCCTGCCTTCGCCTGGCTGGGTGCCGACGCGCCCGCCTCGGAGGAGACCAACCTCGACTGGGTGCTCAACCGGCGGGTGCGGGCCTCGGTGCGTGAGGCCAGGAACATGCTGCGGGGCTACTCCTGGACCACGGTGTGCCCCGAGGAGTTGTCCGTGAGGCTGGGCGGCCCCGAGGCCCTGGCCGCGACCGGGGCGTTCCACCGGGTCGTCCCGCTTTCGGCGGGCGGCGTCGTCCTCCAGGCGACCGAGACTGCGGCGGCGTACACCGACAACGCCGTGCGCAGCGTCTTCGAGGCCCTGCACCCCGTCCTGCCGCCCGGGATGCCGCAGTTCGACCCCGCCCATCCGGAGTTGCGGTACTTCCCCGCGGACGCGTCCCGCTTCAGCGGGTGACGCGTCCCCGGCGGCGTGGTCGACGAAGCTCTCCACCGGGCAAGGGCGTCGAATCGGTCACGAGAGGTAGTCCTCGGTTCGGTCACGAGAGGTATTCCTCGGTCCCGGCCACATGTCCCAGGAAAGTCCCAGAGGCGCCAACGCGTCCCCTCCCGCCTCGCATTCATACAGGTCAGGAGGGGTATAGCGGTGTTGTTTCTGAAGGCTTTCAGATGTCCCGGAAGATCTCGATCTGCGCTCCGACCGAGTTGAGGCGTTCGGCCAGGTCCTCGTAACCACGGTTGATGACGTAGACGTTGCGGAGGACGGACGTGCCCTCGGCGGCCATCATCGCCAGGAGGACGACCACGGCGGGGCGCAGGGCCGGGGGGCACATCATTTCGGCGGCGCGCCAGCGGGTGGGGCCCTCGACCAGGACGCGGTGGGGGTCCAGGAGTTGGAGGCGTCCGCCGAGGCGGTTGAGGTCGGTCAGGTAGATGGCGCGGTTGTCGTAGACCCAGTCGTGGATCAGGGTCTGGCCCTGTGCCACCGCCGCGATCGCCGCGAAGAACGGGACGTTGTCGATGTTCAGGCCGGGGAACGGCATCGGGTGGATCTTGTCGATCGGCGCCTCCAGCTTGGAGGGCCGGACGGTGAGGTCGACCAGCCGGGTGCGGCCGTTGTCCGCGACGTACTCGGGGGTGCGGTCGTGGTCGAGGCCCATCTCCTCCAGGACCGCGAGCTCGATCTCCAGGAACTCGATCGGCACCCGGCGCACCGTCAGCTCGGACCCCGTGACGACGGCCGCGGCGAGCAGGCTCATCGCCTCGACCGGGTCCTCGGAGGGGAAGTAGTCCACATCGACGTCGATGGTGTGCCTGCCGTGCACGGTGAGCGTGGTGGTGCCGATGCCCTCGACCTTGACGCCCAGGGCCTCCAGGAAGAAGCACAGGTCCTGGACCATGTAGTTGGACGAGGCGTTGCGGATGACGGTGGCGCCGTCGTGCCGGGCCGCGGCCAGCAGCGCGTTCTCGGTGACCGTGTCCCCGCGTTCGGTCAGCACGATCGGGCGGTCGGGGCTGACCGAACGATCCACCACCGCGTGGTACTGGCCCTCCGTCGCGGCGATTTCCAGGCCGAACCGGCGCAGCGCGATCATGTGCGGCTCGACGGTGCGCGTACCGAGGTCGCAGCCGCCGGCGTACGGCAGCATGAAGCGGTCCGTGCGGTGCAGCAGCGGGCCGAGGAACATGATGATGGAGCGGGTGCGGCGGGCCGCGTCCGCGTCGATGGATTCGAGGTCCAGCGTGGCGGGCGGCACGATCTCCAGGTCGACGCCCTCGTTGATCCACCGGGTGCGGACGCCGATCGAGCCCAGCACCTCCAGGAGGCGGTACACCTCCTCGATGCGGGCGACGCGGCGCAGCACCGTGCGGCCCTTGTTGAGCAGCGAGGCGCACAGCAGTGCCACGCACGCGTTCTTGCTCGTCTTCACATCGATGGCGCCCGAGAGGCGGCGGCCGCCGACGACCCGCAGGTGCATGGGGCCGGCGTAGCCGAGAGAGACGATCTCGCTGTCGAGCGCCTCACCGATGCGGGCGATCATCTCAAGGCTGATGTTCTGGTTGCCGCGTTCGATGCGGTTGACGGCACTCTGGCTGGTGGCGAGCGCCTCCGCCAGCTGTGCCTGTGTCCAGCCGCGGTGTTGCCGGGCGTCACGGATGAGCTTACCGATGCGTACGAGGTAGTCGTCTGACATGAGATTGAGGCTATCTCAGATATGAGATGGCGCCCCCCAGGGGCCTTTTGGGTGGGCCGTTCGGGTGATGTGGAGTCAGTGTCACCTGTCGCGCCGGGTGCTGCGCGTGCTCCGCCATCCGAAAGGTCCGGGCAAATCCATCGATGTCGTACGACGCCCCGTACTGCTCGTGGTGTGCCGCGGGCCGCGCCCGCCGCCGGTGGTGATGGACCAGGAGCGCTTGTTGATGTTCAGTCGCACCCCCGGAAAGATCCTGAAGCTCTTGCGGAACGTGAGCGGCATTCCTGCCTCCCTCTCCGAGTTCATGACTCGGGTTCATGGCGTCGGGTTCATGGCGTCGGTTCATGACGCCGTCCCGGTGCGCATACCCCGTCCGGGTCCGGTAATGACGGGCGACGGGGGCGGGAGAGGGCCGGGAGGGGGAAGGTCGGGGCCAGGTTGTTCGGGGTGGTGTGTCCGTGGCGGGCGGGGTACCCGGAAGGGGCATGGGTTCGGAATCCTGGCACGCGGGCGTCCTCGGGCGGGCCCGCGCATGACCATTCGGCCGCTGTGTATTAGAGTTATCTCGACATCGAGATATCTGCCGAGGTGCACCGCAGCCGCCACGATCCGGTAAGGGATGCCTAACTTAGCCTTGCCTTAGCGGATTGGTCCAGGCGCAGTGGCGGCGCCACGCGGCGGTAGCCGCAAAGGGTTTGCGGTGTGGTGGTACGCGCACATCAATGAAGGAGACTGTCGTGTCGGCGAACAGCTTCGACGCCCGCAGCACGCTGCAGGTGGGCGACGAGTCGTACGAGATCTTCCGGCTGGACAAGGTCGAGGGCGCCGCGCGCCTTCCCTACAGCCTGAAGGTGCTGCTGGAGAACCTGCTCCGTACCGAGGACGGCGCGAACATCACCGCCGACCACATTCGCGCGCTCGGCTCCTGGGACTCCCAGGCCCAGCCGTCGGAGGAGATCCAGTTCACCCCGGCCCGTGTGATCATGCAGGACTTCACCGGTGTCCCCTGCGTCGTGGACCTCGCCACCATGCGCGAGGCCGTCAAGGAGCTGGGCGGTGACCCGGCGAAGATCAACCCGCTGGCGCCGGCCGAACTGGTCATCGACCACTCCGTCATCGCCGACAAGTTCGGCACCAACGACGCCTTCAAGCAGAACGTCGACCTGGAGTACGGCCGCAACAAGGAGCGCTACCAGTTCCTGCGCTGGGGCCAGACCGCCTTCGACGAGTTCAAGGTCGTCCCGCCCGGCACCGGCATCGTCCACCAGGTGAACATCGAGCACCTGGCCCGCGTCGTCATGACCCGTGACGGCAAGGCCTACCCCGACACCCTGGTCGGCACCGACTCGCACACCACCATGGTCAACGGCCTCGGCGTCCTCGGCTGGGGCGTCGGCGGCATCGAGGCCGAGGCCGCCATGCTCGGCCAGCCGGTCTCCATGCTGATCCCGCGCGTCGTCGGCTTCAAGCTGACCGGCGAGCTGCGGCCCGGCACCACCGCCACCGACCTGGTGCTGACCATCACCGAGATGCTGCGCAAGCACGGCGTCGTCGGCAAGTTCGTCGAGTTCTACGGCGAGGGCGTCGCCGCGACGAGCCTGGCCAACCGCGCCACCATCGGCAACATGTCGCCGGAGTTCGGCTCCACCGCCGCGATCTTCCCGATCGACGGCGAGACGCTGAACTACATGCGCCTGACCGGCCGCAGCGACCAGCAGGTCGCGCTCGTCGAGGCGTACGCCAAGGAGCAGGGCCTCTGGCTGGACCCGAAGGCCGAGCCGGACTTCTCCGAGAAGCTCGAGCTGGACATGGCCACCGTCGTGCCCTCCATCGCCGGCCCGAAGCGCCCGCAGGACCGCATCGTCCTCGCCGACGCCAAGGCCCAGTTCGCCCAGGACGTACGCAACTACGTCAAGGACGGCGGCGACGTCGACGAGGCCAGCAAGGAGTCCTTCCCGGCCTCCGACTCGCCGGCCATCTCCAACGGCGCCCCCAGCCACAAGGTGAAGGTCACCGCCGCCGACGGCACGGAGTACGAGCTCGACCACGGCCACGTCACCGTCGCCGCGATCACCTCCTGCACCAACACCTCCAACCCTTACGTCATGGTCGCCGCCGCCCTGGTGGCGAAGAAGGCGGTCGAGAAGGGCCTGACCCGCAAGCCGTGGGTCAAGACCACCCTCGCCCCGGGCTCCAAGGTCGTCACCGACTACTTCGACAAGGCGGGCCTGACCCCGTACCTCGACAAGGTCGGCTTCAACCTGGTCGGCTACGGCTGCACCACCTGCATCGGCAACTCCGGCCCGCTGCCGGACGAGGTCTCCCAGGCCGTCAACGAGCACGACCTCGCCGTCACCTCGGTCCTCTCCGGCAACCGCAACTTCGAGGGCCGGATCAACCCCGACGTCAAGATGAACTACCTGGCGTCCCCGCCGCTGGTCGTGGCCTACGCCCTCGCCGGTTCGATGAAGGTGGACATCACCCGCGAGTCCCTCGGCCTGGACCAGGACGGCAACCCGGTCTTCCTGAAGGACATCTGGCCGACCGAGGCCGAGGTCAACGACGTCGTCGCCAACACCATCGGCGAGGACATGTTCACCAAGTCCTACGCCGACGTCTTCGCCGGTGACGCCCAGTGGCAGGCGCTGCCGATCCCGACCGGCAACACCTTCGAGTGGGACAGCGAGTCCACCTACGTCCGCAAGCCCCCGTACTTCGAGGGCATGGGCATGGACCCGGCCCCGGTCGAGGACATCTCCGGCGCCCGCGTCCTCGCCAAGCTGGGCGACTCGGTCACCACCGACCACATCTCCCCGGCCGGTGCCATCAAGGCCGACACCCCGGCCGGCAAGTACCTCACGGAGCACGGCGTCGAGCGCCGCGACTTCAACAGCTACGGCTCCCGCCGCGGCAACCACGAGGTCATGATCCGCGGCACGTTCGCCAACATCCGCCTGCGCAACCAGATCGCGCCGGGCACCGAGGGCGGCTACACGCGCGACTTCACGAAGGACGACGCCCCCGTCTCCTTCATCTACGACGCCTCGCGCAACTACATCGACCAGGGCATCCCGCTGGTCGTCCTGGCGGGCAAGGAGTACGGCTCCGGCTCGTCCCGCGACTGGGCCGCCAAGGGCACCGCGCTCCTCGGTGTCAAGGCCGTCATCGCCGAGTCGTACGAGCGCATCCACCGCTCGAACCTCATCGGCATGGGCGTCCTGCCGCTCCAGTTCCCGGAGGGCCACACCGCCGAGACCCTCGGTCTCACGGGCGAGGAGACCTTCTCCTTCTCCGGCGTCACCGAGCTGAACAACGGCACCATCCCGAGCACGGTGAAGGTCACCACCGACACAGGCGTCGAGTTCGACGCGGTCGTCCGCATCGACACCCCCGGCGAGGCGGACTACTACCGCAACGGCGGCATCCTGCAGTACGTGCTGCGCAGCCTGATCAGCAAGTGACCTTGATCAGTAAGTAAGCGGTACCGCAGGCAGTTACCGCAGGGCAGTTGAGGGCCGCATCCCGTCCGCCGGGGTGCGGCCCTCGCCGTTGCCCCACTCCTGCCCCGCTCCCGTCCACGTCCTTTCCTCACCCCGGCCACATCCCGGCCCCGTTGTACGCTGGAGCATCACCAGGTGACGGGGGTAGCGGTGAGCCGCGGCAGTGAGCGCATGCAACTCGTACTGACCGGAGGACCGGACAGTGACCAGGAAGAGCTCGACGAACTGACCCGGCACCTGCGCGAGCGCCTGCTCGAACTGGACGTCGACCGGGTCGAACCGGTCCGCACCGGCCCCGTCCCCGCCGGTGCCAAACCGGTGGACGCGATCGCCGTCGGCGCACTCGCGGTGACCCTGGCCCCCATCGCGCTCCGCTCGGTGCTGGGCCTCGTACAGACCTGGATCGAGAACCGGCCGGTGCGCACCGTCAGCATCGCATTGGGCGAAGACAGTCTGGAGCTGGAGGCCGTCTCCGCCGCAGACCAGCGGCGCCTCATCGAGGCCTTCCTGGCCACCCGAGCGGCGACGACGCGGGAGGACGGCGGCCGGGACGCGGACGACAGCTCCGCCGCCCTTGACGCCGGGCCGGAGGGCTGAGGAGGGGGGCGACCATGTCCACAGGCCGCCGCTTCGCCCTGCTCATCGCCACCGGCCGCTACGACAACCAGGCGCTGCGACAGCTCCGTTCGCCCGTGCGCGATGCGCACGGCCTGGCCGAGGTGCTCGAGGACCCGCGGATCGGCGACTTCGAGGTCGGCAGGGTCGTCGACGGCCGGCACCACGAGGTGACCCAAGCCATCGAACGCTTCTTCCTCGACCGCCGCCGCGACGACGTCCTCCTGCTCCACCTCTCCTGCCACGGCGTCAAGAACGACAACGGCGAACTGCACTTCGCCACCACCGACACCGACCACAGGCTGCTCGCCTCCACCTCCGTCCCCGCCGCGTTCCTGCACACCCAGATGCGCCAGTGCCGGGCACGGTCCATCGTCCTGCTCCTGGACTGCTGCTACAGCGGCGCCTTCCTGCGGGGCAGCAAGGGCGACACCGTGGTGCACCTCAGGGACGAACTCGCCGGACACGGCAGGGCGGTGCTCACCGCGACCAACCGCACCGAGTACGCCTGGGAGGGCGATCGGCTCGACGAACTGGAGCCGCAGCCCTCCCGGTTCACCGGAGCCGTCATCAAGGGCCTGCGTTCGGGCGAGGCGGACCGCGACGGGGACGGGGTGATCGGCGTCCATGAGCTCTACGACTACGTGTACGACGAACTGCAGGCGGCCCAGGTCACCCAACGCCCTCAGATGTGGGCCGAGCTGGAGCACCGGGTGGTGGTCGCGCGTTCGGTGCGCGGGCAGCGGCAGCGGCAGCGGCAGCGGCAGGAGCAGGAGCAGGAGCAGGAGCAGAAACAGGGGCACGGTCAGGAGCCGGGACACGAGCCGGGACACGAGCCGGTGACCCTGGTGACTCCGTCGCTCCTGTCGCCCCCGGTGTCTCCGCCGGGTGACGGCCTTCCCTCCACACGGCTCTCCGCGCTGGTGCTGATCGCCGAGTCGCTGAGCGGACTGGCGTGCATGGAGGACGCCCGGAGCCGGGCGGAGTTCGCGATGGTGCTGGGGGAGGAGCTGAGTCGCCGCGTCGACCTGCGAGGCGTCCGGCTGCGGGAGGACGTGGCGACGATGGCGCGGGCCGCGGTGAAGCAGAACGGCGGGGTGCGTGCGCTGCTGTGGACGGTGGAGCTCTTCGAAGGGCAGGGCGTGGCCGTCGAGCTGGAGCGACAGCTGGGCCAGGGAGGCAGGGCCGCCTCCGTCTCCGCCCCGCGGTACCCGCTGCCTCCGGGCCGGCCGGAGAACCGGGCTCCGGTCCCACCCCCGCCTCCTCGTTCCGGCTCCCCGCGCCGTTCCCGGAAGGTGACCCTGTTCCTGCGCCTCACCGGAGAATTGAGCACGCTGTCGTGCATGGCGGACCCTCAGGGCCGGGAACAGTTCGCGTCCCTCCTGGGGGAGCTGCTGGACCGCCCGGTCGACCTGCGCGGGACGCGGCTCCGCGACGACGTGGTGGTGATCGTCCGGGCGGCGCTGAACGCCCCGTACGGGGACTGCGTGCTGGCGAGCGTGGTCAGGCTCTTCGAAGGGGTGCAAGCGGCCGCCGCCGTCGAACGGCTCCTCGACGAGCCGTCCTGAACGGCTCGTAACCGCCCCCCGTGCCGCCCCTGTTGCGTCACCCGTTTACAAGCGGAGCCTCCGGCGCTACCTTCCCCGTACGAGTGAGATGGGAGCGCTCCCATTCTTCGTCGGACCGGAACCCGCCGCAAGGATGCTCCCGTCTCGCTCGGCCCCACACGTGCACGCATGTGCACGCATGTGCACGCATGTGTGCGCACGACCCGTGACCCGCAGCGCCCCACCCGCAGCGACGGACAGGTGTGTCATGATCCCGACAATAATGAGAACAAGGGCGAGGGGCGGCACCGCTCCCCGGCCCACACTCCCCACCCGCACCCGGGCCATCTTCCTGGTCCTCGTCTCCCTGCTCGCCACCATCCCGGCCATCGGCCTGGTCATGAGCGCGGGCGGCGAGGCGGAGGCGCACGGGACGCCGATGAAGCCCGCCAGCCGGACCTTCCTGTGCTGGCAGGACGGGCTGACCGACACCGGTGAGATCAAGCCGGTCAACCCGGCGTGCAAGGCCGCCGCACAGGTCAGCGGCACCACGCCGTTCTACAACTGGTTCTCCGTACTGCGTTCCGACGGCGCCGGCCGTACCGACGGCTTCGTGCCGGACGGGCAGTTGTGCAGTGGCGGCAACACCAGCTTCACCGGCTTCAACCAGCCGCGCGACGACTGGCCGCTCACCCACCTCACCTCGGGTGCGACCGTCGACTTCTCCTACAACGCCTGGGCCGCGCACCCGGGTTGGTTCTATGTGTACATCACCAAGGACGGCTTCGACCCGACCCGGACCCTCACCTGGGCCGACATGGAGAAGCAGCCCTTCCTCTCCGTCGACCACCCGTCGCTCAACGGGTCCCCGGGCACCGTCGACGCCAACTACTCCTGGACCGGGAAACTTCCGCAGGGCAAGTCGGGCCGCCACATCGTCTACATGGTCTGGCAGCGCTCGGACAGCGCGGAGACCTTCTACTCCTGCTCCGACGTCGTCTTCGACGGCGGAAACGGCGAGGTGACCGGCATCAAGGAGCCCGGCAACCCCCCGACCGAGCCCGTTCCCGGCCAGTGCACCGCCACCCGCTCCACGACGGGCAGCTGGAACGGCGGCTACCAGTCCCAGGTGACCGTCACCAACAGCGGTGACATTCCCATGCTCGGCTGGATGGTCGACTGGACCCTCCCGGCCGGCCAGCGGGTCGACAGTCTGTGGAGCGGCAACGCCACCTACCAGGGCCAGGCTGTCATGGTCCACAACGCCGACTACAACGGCGCGCTGAATCCGGGACAGAGCGCCACCTTCGGCTACGTCGTCTCCGGCTCCGGCGGTGACAGTGCGACGAGCCTGCCCTGCCGGGTCGGCTGAACCAGCCCCGTGCGCGGCGGTGACACGACGTGCCGATGACACGACGTGCCGATGACACGACGTACCGCCGACACGACGAAGCGGGTCCGGGCCACCAAGGCCCGGACCCGCCTCCCGACGCGAGGCCGGCTCAGCTCAGCAGTTCCACCTCCGTCAGCGTCGCCTCACCGCTGAGGACCAGCCGGTAGTGGCCGTACTTCCCCGGCTTGTCCACCGAGAAGGCCCGGGTCTGCCGGTCCCAGCGGAAGGCGTCGGCGTCGTCCGCCCGCTTGTCGAGGGTCTTCCAACTCGTGCCGTCGGCCGATCCCTGGAGGGTCCAGCCCGTGGGAGCCTTGGCGTGGTCCGAGGACGTCAGCGTGTACTGGACCGCCTTCACGTCCCCCTCCACGGGCAGGTCGACGGTGGACACCGTGGCGCCGGTCGCCGAGGAGTTGTCGAACAGGTCGCCCTTGCCCTTCAGCACGTCCTCACGGGGCGTGGGCACCGCGTTGTCCTGGGTGATCGACGGGGGGGCCGCCTTCTTGCCGGTGCCCCACGACGACGGCCGCGGGCCCATGTCGAACTCCAGGACTCCGCCCCTCGCGACCACCGAGTGGGGGAGCGAGGTGGAGTTCCAGCGCTTGCCGTTGACCTTCAACCCTTGTACGTACACGTTCTTCGCGCTGTTCTTCGGCGCCTTGACGACCAGTTCGCGGCCGTTCTCCAGGTGCACGGTCACCTTCTTGAACAGCGGGGAGCCGACGGCGTACTCGCCGCTTCCCATCACCAGCGGGTAGAAGCCGAGGGAGGAGAACAGGTACCAGGCCGACTGCTCGCCGTTGTCCTCGTCCCCGTGGTAGCCCTGCCCGATCTCGCTGCCGGTGTAGAGCCGCGACAGCACCTCACGGACGTTCTTCTGGGTCTTCCAGGGCTGCCCGGCCGCGTCGTACATGTACAGGGCGTGGTGGGCCACCTGGTTGGAGTGCCCGTACATGCCCATCCGGACGTCCCGCGCCTCGGTCATCTCGTGGATGACACCGCCGTAGGAGCCCTTGAACTCCGGGGAGGCCGTCTCCGGGGTGGCGAGGTACTCGTCGAGCTTGTCGCCGAGACCGTCGCGCCCGCCGTACAGATTGGCGAGGCCCCGGCTGTCCTGCGGGGCGGTGAAGGCATAGCCCCAGCCGTTCGTCTCGGTGTAGTCGTATCCCCACACCCGCGGGTCGTACTTCGAGGACTCGACGCGCCAGTCGCCCTTCGTGTTCTTCCCCTGGAAGAACCCGGCCTCGGAGTCGAACAGGTTGACGTACTCCTGGGCCCGGTCGAGGAAGTAGGCGGACTCCTCCTTGTAGCGCTTGTCGCCGGTCTTCTTGTGGAGGGCCTCGCCCATCTGCGCGATGCCGTAGTCGTTGAGGTAGCCCTCCAGGGCCCACGACAGGCCCTCGTGCGTCTCGGTGCCGGTGTAGCCGAGGAACGGCGAGGTCGCCATGCCCTTGCGGCCGACGCCCGACGACGGGGGCACGACGGTGGCGTTCTTCACGGCCGCGTCGTACGCCGCCTCCGCGTCGAAGTCCACGCCCTTGACGTACGCGTCGGCGAACGCGACGTCCGAGGAGGTGCCGGTCATCAGGTCGGCGTAGCCGGGGGAGGACCAGCGGGAGGTCCAGCCGCCGTCCTTGTAGTGCTGCACGAACCCGTCGACCAGCTCACCCGCCTTGGAGGGGGTCAGGAAGGAGTACGCCGGCCAGGTGGTCCGGTAGGTGTCCCAGAAGCCGTTGTTGACGTACACCTTGCCGTCGACGATCTTCGCGCCGGTGTGCGTCGGGGTGTCCGGGCCCGGCATCTTCGAGAAGGGGGAGGCGTACTTGTGCTTCCCGTCGACCTTCTCGAAGCCCGAGTTCGGGTACAGGTACAGCCGGTAGAGGCTCGAGTAGAGCGTGGTCAGCTGGTCCGGCGTGGCGCCCTCGACCTCGACCTTGCCGAGCAGCTTGTCCCACTGCCGCTGGGCGCTCTGCTTGACCGAATCGAAGGACCGGCCCGCGGGGATCTCCTGGCGCAGGTTGTCCTTCGCCTGGTCGACGCTGATCAGCGAGGTGGCCAGGCGCAGGGTGACCGTCCGGTCCTTGCCCGCGTCGAACCGCAGATGGCCCTTGACGCCCTCGACGGAGCCGTCCGTCACCGGCTTGTCGAACTCGCCGTGCACGAACAGCCGGGTGGCGCCCGCGGACAGCCCGGACTTCACGTCCGAGTAGCCGTTGAAGGTGCCGTTCTCCTCGTCGAGGGTCAGGCCGGCCTGGTCGGTGACATTGTCGAACAGGACACTCGCGTCGTCACCCGGGTAGGTGAAGCGCATGACCGCCGCGTGGTCCGTCGGCGCGATCTCCGCCTTCTGGCCGTTCTCGAACCGTACCCCGTAGTAGTACGGCCGCGCGGTCTCGTTCTCGTGCCGGAAGGCCAGCTCCCGTTCCTCACGGCCCGGTTCGGGGGTGCCGGAGGCGGCGGACGGCAGTACCTGGAAGGTCTGCCGGTCGCCCATCCAGGGGCTCGGCTCATGGCTCGCGCTGAACGCCTGGATCGTCGGCAGGTTGTCCGCGTTGTTGCCGCGCGCGTAGTCGTACAGCCAGCTCAGGGAACCGGCGTTGGTCACCGGCGTCCAGAAGTTGAAGCCGTGCGGCACGGCGGTCGCCGGGAAGTTGTTGCCGCGCGAGAAACCGCCGCTGGAGTTGGTGCCCCGGGTCGTCACCGCGTAGTCGGACAGGTGGGCCTTCGGCCGCTCGGGCTTCACCTGCTTCAACGACACGTCGTCCAGCCAGCCCCGGAACTTCGCCGGGCCCTTGGGGGAGTCGTACGCGACCAGGATCCGGTCGACGGTCTTGCCGGCCGCGACCGAGCCGATCCCCGACGCGACGCTGTTCCACTGGTTGACGTACAGCACCTTGGCGTCGCCCTGTCCCCGCGGGGTGAGCGGGAAGCCGTGCTGATCGGTGGCGCGCAGTTCGCTCAGGTGGGTGCCGTCGGTGAAGGCCAGGTCGACGGAGACGTTCGTGGCGTCGTAGTCGAGGTCGCCGTCCGCCATCGACGGGAAGATCTTGTACGACAGCTCCGTACGGCGGTCGACCTTCACATGGACGTCGAAGACCTTGTTGTACGAGTAGGCGTGCCCGTCGGCCGTGTGCCGTCCGGCGTAGCGCAGCGCACGCTTTCCGGTGAATCCGGCACCCGACTTCGCCGTCGGGGAACCGCTCGGCCCGCGGTCGACCAGCGAGAGCATGTCCTGCGGGGTGGGCTCCTCGGTGTCGCCGGTGGAGAACTGGACGTCGGCGAGCTGGAGGGCGTCCGCCCCGCCGTTCCTGGTGATCTCCAGCCGGAAGTGCCGGTACCCGGCGACGGCCGATGCGTCCAGGTCGTAGACCTTGGTCTGGAACCGCTCCGCGAAGGTCTCGCCCGAACGGGTGTCGAGGGTCGTCCAGTTCTTCCCGTCGGCCGAACCCTTCAGGGTCCAGTCCCGCGGGTCGCGCGGGGCGAAGTCGTTGGCCGAGGTGAGCGCGTACCGGACCACCTCGACCGGTGCGTCCAGGTCGAACTCGGCCCAGCCGGTGGACGTGAAGGCCAGCCACTTGCTACTGGGCTCACCGTCAACGAGGTTCTCCTTCACCTCCCCGGCGCCCGCGTTCTCCGAACTGGCGCGCACGTCCGTGACATGGTCGGTGACGTTGCCCGGTATGCCGCTGCTGTAGCCGCCGTCGACACCCGAGGCGCGCTTCTTGCCGCCCCGCGTGGTGTCGACGGTGTTCAGCCAGTCGGGGGCGGGTTCCCCGGCCTCGAACGACGAAGTGAACTCCTGGTCCGCCTTCGCGGGTGCCCCGGGCAGCGCGACCGCGACGCCCGGGGAGGCCGCCGCCACGGCAAAGGCGGTCGTCGCGACGACCGCCGGGCCCCATCTGTGCCGCATTCTGTGCCGAACTCCGTGGTGCATGCGCGAGCACCCTCCCTGACTTGGACAACGTTGTCAGAATTGCTGAGCAAGCACCAGTAGTGGGTCAAGTGGCGCACGGTGTCAAGGGTGTTGAATGCGGTGTTCGGGTTCGGAGGCAAGGGTTCTTCCGTTGCGGAACGCGCCGACCGCTCATATTTCCGCCAGGTCTCAACTCGGAAAAGACCCGCGGCGAACCTTGTGTTCGATCTTGCTCCGGTGGCGGGAAGTGGACTATACCTGTCGGCACTCCGGGGCATCTTCACGGCTCCCGGGCAGCGAACGCCGCCACGTCCCGTACCACTGGTGCCGCCGGCACCAGCCGCACTTCCAGCACTTCCGGCACTTCCTGCACTTCCAGCACTTCCTGCACGACCCAGCGCGACCCGAACGCGGTGCCGGGAAGGATCCGGTTCACCGCCTGAGTCCTGGAGAAGGCGAGGACTTGAGCATGGGATCCAACTCCGCCGAGTACGACGGCACCCGCGAGCACGGCATTCGCGAGCACGGCACCCGTGACCGAACCGGCCACGGCACCACCGGAGTGGGCCGCCGCGACCTGATCAAGCGGTCCGCGGCACTCGGCCTGATCTCCGTCCCCACGATGAGCTTTCTGTCCGCGTGCGCCAGCGGCGGCGGGGACGACCAGGAGAAGGCCGAGGCGGGCAAGAAGACCGCGAAGAACCCGCTCGGCGTCAATGACACCGCGAAGCTGGAATTCGTCCTGTTCGACGGCGGTTTCGGCAAGGAGTACGCCGAGGACGCCGTCAAGGTGTACGAAAAGGCCTTCCCCGGGGCGAAGGTGAAATTCTCCGCCACCCAGAAGATCCAGTCCACCCTGCAGCCGCGTTTCAACCAGGGCACTCCGCCCGACCTCATCGACAACTCCGGCGCCGAGCAGATGGACATGGGCACCCTGGTCGGCAAGAAGCAGCTCGCCGACCTCACCCCGCTGCTGGACGCCCCCTCCTACGACGACCCGGGCACCAAGGTCCGCGACACGCTGCGGCCCGGCATCGTCGAGATGGGCCAGTTCGACGGCGAGCAGGTCTGGATCCTCTACTACGCCTACACGGTCTACGGCGTCTGGTACTCGCAGAAGGCGCTGGACTCGCTCGACGAGCAGTACCCCGAGACCTGGGACCAGATGCTCGCGGTCTGCGCGAAGGCCAAGAAGAAGGGCATGGCCGGCTGGACCTACGCCGGCAAGTACCCGTACTACCTCCCCTTCTCGCTGTACCCGATGATCGGCAAGGTCGGCGGGCGCGAGGTGCTCGACGCCATCGACAACCTGGAGCCGAACGCCTGGAAGCACCCCGCCGTCAAGGCGTGCTTCGAGGCCTACTACGAGCTCCAGCAGAAGGGCTACGTCCTCGAGGGCACCCCGGGCCTGGACCACATCCAGTCCCAGACCGCCTGGGCCAAGGGCGACGCGCTGTTCATCCCGAACGGCTCCTGGGTGGAGAACGAGTCGGCGAACGTCATGCCCGACGACTTCGACCTCGCCGTCTCCGCGCCCACCGGCCTGGACTCCTCCGACAAGCTGCCCTTCGGCACCATCTGGGCCTCCGGCGGCGAGCCCTTCGTCGTCCCCGCCAAGGCGGCGAACACCGCCGGCGGCATGGAGCAGCTGCGCGTCATGCTGAGCGAGGCGTCCTCGAAGAACTTCACCGGCAAGGTGAAGTCACTGACCGCGTACAACGGCGGCACCGACGGCATCGAGCTGACCCCGGGCCTGAAGTCCGGTGTCGCAGCGCTGGACGTGGCCGGGGAGAACGTGGTGAACCCGCGTCTCCAGGACTGGTACGTGCAGCTCCAGAAGGAGAAGATCGGCGTCTCCGGCCTCGGCGAGATGATGGCCGGCCGCGCGACCCCGGCCGAGACCATCAAGAAGATCCAGGCCTTCGCCGACGAGACGGCCAAGGACTCGTCGATCAAGCACTACAAGCACCAGTGAGCGGCCAATGAGCAACCAATGAGCAATCGGTGAGCTACCGTCACCAGGGCCTGTCCGGCGCACCGTTGCCGGACAGGCCCCGACGGCCGCCCGCGCGCAGATCGGGGTCGTAGCAATGCAGCACGGCAAGTACCGGTTCATCGTGGGGTTCCTGGCGGTTCCCCTGGGGCTGTACGCGCTCTTCGTCGTCTGGCCGTTCGTCCAGTCGATCTACTACTCGTTCACGGACTGGACCGGTCTGAGCCCCGACTTCGAGATGGTCGGGTTCGCCAACTACGAACGCATGCTGGACGACGACATCTTCTGGAAGTCGTTGCAGCACAGTCTGCTGTTCGCCCTGCTGGTACCGGTGGTGACGATCGGTCTGGCGCTGTTCCTCTCCTTCATGATCAACGTGGGCGGCCGGCGGCGCCGCGGCGGACCGGTGATCTCGGGGGTCCGGGGCTCCGCCTTCTACAAGATCGTCTACTTCTTCCCGCAGGTGCTCTCGATCGCGATCGTCGCCCTGCTGTTCGCATTCGCGTACAACCCCGACAGTGGTGCGATCAACTCGTTCCTGCGGGCGGTCGGGCTCGACGGCATCCAGCCGCTCTGGCTGGGCGACCCGGACCTCGCCCTGTGGGCCGTCATGGCGGTGATCGTCTGGTCCACGGTGGGCTTCTTCGTGGTCCTCTTCTCCGCCGGCATGGCGTCCATCCCGCTGGACCTCTACGAGGCGGCGCTGCTGGACGGCGCCAACCGGATCACCACCTTCTTCCGCATCACCCTGCCGCTGCTGTGGGACACCGTGCAGTCCGGCTGGGTCTACATGGGCATCCTCGCCCTGGGCGCCGAATCGTTCGCGGTCGTACACATCATGACGACCGGGCCCGGCGGCCCCGACTACTCGACCACCGTCATGGTCCTGTACGTGTACCAGAAGGCGTTCCGCGACGGTCAGGCCGCCTACGCCACCACCATCGGTGTCGCCCTCCTCCTCGTCACGCTGGCCTTCGCCGCCGTCGTGATGAAGCTGGGGCGGCGCGAGCGGCTGGAGTACTGATCAATGAAGACGACCGAGACCCCCGCCCCGGTACCGGCCGAGTCCGGTGTCACCGTCACCAAGACCGACGTCCCCGCCGGCGCGCCTCCCAGGGAGAAGAAGGCGGGCGGCGTCCTCAACGTCTTCTCGCACGGAATCCTGGTGATCTGGGCGATCATGGTGGCCCTGCCGCTGCTGTGGGCGGTGATGACGTCCTTCAAGGACGACGCCTCCATCTTCGGCTCGCCCTGGTCGCTGCCTGACGAGCTCCACTTCGAGAACTGGTCACGGGCCTGGTCCCAGGCCCATATGAGCGACTACTTCCTCAACACCATCCTGGTCGTGGGCGGCTCGCTCATCGGCACCCTGGTGCTGGGTTCGATGGCCGCCTATGTGCTGGCCCGCTTCGAGTTCCCGGGCAACCGGTTCATCTACTACCTGTTCATCGGCGGCATGAGCTTCCCGATCATGCTCGCGCTGGTTCCGCTGTTCTACGTCGTCAACAACATGGGCCTGCTGAACACGATCCACGGGCTGATCCTGGTCTACATCGCGTACTCGCTGCCGTTCACGGTGTTCTTCCTGACCGCGTTCTTCCGGACTCTGCCCAGCAGCGTGGCGGAGGCCGCGTTCGTGGACGGCGCCTCGCACAGCAGGACGTTCTTCCAGATCATGCTCCCGATGGCCAAACCGGGCCTGATCAGCGTGGGGATCTTCAACTTCCTGGGCCAGTGGAACCAGTACATGCTGCCCACCGTGCTCAACACCGACGAGGACAAGCACGTGCTCACCCAGGGCCTGGTGCAGCTGGCCGTCAGCCAAGGCTACAAGGGGGACTGGTCCGGTCTCTTCGCCGGCCTCGTGATGGCGATGCTCCCCGTGCTCGCCGCGTACATCATCTTCCAGCGCCAGGTCGTGCAGGGCCTCACCGCGGGCGCACTCAAGTAGCCTCCTGCCCTCCTGCCCTTTTGCCGGCCGGCGCTGCCCGGAAGGCGCTGCGGAAGGCGCCCCGGGGAGCCGTCACCGGACCCTCTGAAGTCACCCTCCGGATTGCCTCGCGCACCCGCGGCTCCCACCCCAGGGAGCGGCGGGTGCAGTGGTGTCCACAGACCTGGAAACGGTTCAACCTCTTGACGGGAGGCGACCCGAACGGCTCATCTTAGAGTTCACTAGTTGGACACGGAACGGGGTCTCATCGAAGCGGCCCCGCGCGCAGGAGGTCGTCGTGGAGACTCCGGGGTCGCAGTCGTCGCTGCACCGAGCCAATCTTGAACGGGTCGTTCGAGCAGTACGTCTGGCGGGCTCCCTCACCCAGGCCGAGATCGCGAGGACCACGGGTCTGTCCGCGGCGACGGTGTCCAATATCGTCCGGGAGCTGAAGGGGAGCGGGACCGTCGAGGTCACGCCCACCTCGTCGGGCGGCCGCCGGGCCCGCAGCGTATCGCTCAGCGGGGACGCCGGGATCGTCGTGGGCGTGGACTTCGGGCACACCCACCTGCGGGTCGCGGTCGGGAACCTGGCCCACCAGGTGCTCGCCGAGGAGTCCGAGCCGCTGGACGTGGACGCCTCCGCGGCCCAGGGCTTCGACCGGGCCGAGCAGTTGGTCGACCGGCTGATCGAGGCGACCGGCGTGGACCGGGCCAAGGTCGCCGGGGTCGGCCTCGGCGTGCCCGGACCCATCGACATGGAGTCCGGCACCCTGGGCTCGACCGCGATCCTGCCCGGCTGGACCGGCACCAATCCCGCCGAGGAGCTGCGGGGGCGGCTCGGCGTGCCCGTGCACGTGGACAACGACGCGAACCTGGGCGCCCTCGGCGAGATGGTCTGGGGCAGCGGCCGGGGCGTGCGCGACCTGGCGTACATCAAGGTCGCCAGCGGTGTCGGCGCCGGTCTGGTGATCAGTGGGAAGATCTACCGCGGGCCGGGCGGCACCGCGGGGGAGATCGGGCACATCACGCTCGACGAGTCCGGCCCCGTCTGCCGCTGCGGCAATCGCGGCTGTCTGGAGACCTTCACGGCGGCCCGCTACGTGCTGCCCCTGCTCCAGCCCAGCCACGGCACGGATCTGACGATGGAAGGTGTCGTACGGTTGGCGCGCGGCGGCGATCCGGGCTGCCGTAGGGTGATCGCCGACGTGGGCCGTCACATCGGCAGTGGAGTCGCCAATCTCTGCAACCTGTTGAACCCGAGCCGGGTGGTCCTCGGCGGTGACCTCGCCGAGGCCGGCGAGCTGGTCCTCGGCCCCATAAGGGAGTCCGTCGGCCGTTACGCGATCCCGAGCGCCGCGCGCCAACTGTCCGTGCTCCCCGGAGCGCTTGGGGGCCGTGCGGAGGTACTCGGCGCGCTCGCCCTCGCGTTGGGCGAGATGGGCGATTCGACCCTGTTGGACGGCACGGCGAACGGCACCCTCGCCGCGACCTCTCCTGCCTTCACTTAGAGAACGATTGGCACCGTTGCCATCTCGTTAAGGATTTACTTCTTGACGTCGCACGTGTGGCCGAGTTGACTTCCAGCCACCTCGGCCGCAACGTCGCGGCCTCGTCAGGGAGGTTTCTGAAGTGAATACGCGTATGCGTCGTACCGCCATTGCCGTTGCCGCCAGCGCACTGGCCGTCTCTCTCGCCGCCTGCGGCAGCGCCGCCGAGTCCGGTGACAAGGACAGCGACTCGGGCGACTCCGCCGCCAAGGGCGACAACATCAAGATCGGTCTGCTCCTGCCGGAGAACCAGACCGCGCGGTACGAGAAGTTCGACAAGCCCCTGATCGAGAAGAAGGTCAAGGAGCTCACGAACAACAAGGGCGAGGTCGTCTACGCCAACGCCAAGCAGGACGCCAGCCTGCAGAACCAGCAGGTCGACACGATGGTGACCAACAAGGTCGACGCGCTCATCGTGGGTGCGGTGGACTTCAAGGCCATCGCCGGCTCGGTGAAGAAGGCCAAGGAGGCCGGCATCCCGGTCGTGGCCTTCGACCGCCTGGCCGAGGGTCCGATCGACGCCTACACCTCGTTCGACAACGTGACCGTCGGCAAGACCCAGGGCGAGGCCCTCCTCGAGGCCCTGGGCGACAAGGCCAAGGGCGGCCAGATCGTCATGATGAACGGGGCCTCCACGGACCCGAACGCCGCCCAGTTCAAGGAAGGCGCGCACTCCGTCCTCGACGGCAAGGTGAAGGTCGGCCGCGAGTACGACACCAAGGAGTGGAAGCCGGAGAACGCCAACGCCAACATGGAGGGCGCCATCTCCGCCCTCGGCAAGGACAAGATCGTCGGCGTCTACTCCGCCAACGACGGCATGGCGGGCGGCATCATCACCGCCCTGAAGGCCGCCGGCATCGACGACATCCCGGTCACCGGCCAGGACGCCGAACTCGCGGGTGTGCAGCGCATCGTGACCGGTGAGCAGCACATGAGCGTCTACAAGTCGTACCCGCAGGAGGCGAACGTCGCCGCGGAGATGGCCGTCCTGCTCGCCCAGGGCAAGCCGCTGGACTCCATCGCCAAGGACACGGCCGACAGCGCCACCACCAAGGGCATCCCCTCGGTGCTCGTCCCGGTCGTGTCGCTGACTCAGGAGAACATCAACGACACCGTGATCAAGGACGGCATCTACACCGTCGAGGAGATCTGCACGGACAAGTACAAGGCCGCCTGCGACAAGATCGGTCTCAAGTAGACCGCTTCGCGGTCCGCAGTCCCAAGTCCCCAGAGCTGAACGGGAGTCCGCACCGGGCTCCCGTACGGGACCGACTGCCATGAGCTCCGACCGGCGCCCCGCACACACCAGCCCCGCAGGCTACGCGGGGCGCCGGTCGGAACACCCCCCATACTTCTGCACAACCTCCCGCCGGGTCAGGCGGCGAAGGAGATGGTTCACGTGTCCGCTACGCCCGTGCTGGCGTTGCGCGGGGTCTCCAAGCGATTCGGTGCCGTCCAGGCGCTCACCGATGTAGAGCTTGAGGTCCGTGCCGGTGAAGTGGTCGCCCTGGTGGGCGACAACGGCGCCGGAAAGTCCACGCTGGTCAAGACGATCGCCGGCGTGCACCCCATCGATGAGGGCGTCATCGAGTGGAACGGCAAGACCGTTCAGATCAACCGGCCGCACGACGCCCAGAACCTGGGCATCGCGACGGTCTACCAGGACCTCGCGCTGTGCGACAACATCGACGTCGTCGGCAACCTCTACCTGGGCCGGGAGCTCCGCAAGCGCGGTGTCCTGGACGAGGTGGAGATGGAGCGCCGCTCCCGTGAGCTGCTCGACACGCTGTCGATCCGCATCCCCAGCGTCCGCATTCCGATCGCCTCGCTCTCCGGCGGTCAGCGCCAGGTCGTGGCGATCGCCCGGTCCATGCTCGGCGAGCCCAAGCTGGTGATCCTCGACGAGCCCACCGCCGCCCTCGGCGTCGAGCAGACCGCGCAGGTCCTCGACCTGGTCGAGCGGCTGCGCGAGCGCGGCCACGCCGTCATCCTCATCAGCCACAACATGGCCGACGTCAAGGCCGTGGCGGACAAGGTCGCCGTCCTGCGCCTCGGGCGCAACAACGGCATATTCGAGGTCAAGTCGACCTCGCAGGAAGAGATCATCTCCGCCATCACCGGAGCCACGGAGAACGCCGTGACCCGTCGTGCGGCGCGCGCCAATGGGGAGGCCGGCAAGTGAGCACCGAAAAGACCTCGACGCCCGCCGCCGACACGGTCGAGAACACCGAGGCGGCCGCCGCGGCGGTCACCGTCGTCGACCCCCGGCTGCTGGTGCGCGAACAGGGCCTCGCCGGCTACATCGGCGAGTTCAAGCGGAAGCTGAAGGCAGGTGACCTCGGCTCCCTTCCCGTAGTGGTGGGCCTGCTGATCATCTGGGGCATCTTCACCAGCCTGAACCCCAACTTCCTCACCGCGGGCAACTTCTCCGACATGTCGGTCGCCATGGTCGGCACGGGCATGATCGCGGTCGGTATCGTCTTCGTCCTGCTGCTCGGCGAGATCGACCTGTCGGTCGGTTCGGTCAGCGGTGTCGCGGGCGCCGCCTTCGCAGTGCTGAGCGTCACGCACGGCATGAACGAGGTGCTGGCCCTGGTGCTGGCCATCCTCACCGGCACGGTGGCCGGAGCCATCCACGGCTTCATCTTCGCCCGCATCGGCGTCCCGGCCTTCGCCGTAACGCTGGCCGGCCTGCTGTTCTGGCAGGGCTTCATGCTGCAGATCCTGGGCAGCAACGGCACCATCAACCTCGACTCCGAGGGCCTGGTCGCCCAGCTGACCAGCCACTACTTCTCCGACGTGGCGGCCGCCTACGGCCTGGCGATCGTCGTGACCGTGGGCTACTTCCTCCTCGCGTTCTCCGACAACCGCCGCCGCGAGGCCGCCGGTGTGCCGTCCCGGCCGCTCAACGAGATCATCGTGCGGACCGTGCTGCTGGCCGTCCTGGCGTTCGCCGTGGCGATCGTCTTCAACCAGTCCAAGGGCCTGCCGCTGGCCGTGGTGATCTTCCTCGCGGTCCTGGTGTGCACGGACTTCGTGCTGCGCCGCACCGTCTACGGCCGCAAGGTCTTCGCGCTCGGCGGCAGCGTGGAGGCGTCCCGCCGTGCCGGTATCAACGTGGAGCTGGTCCGGATCTCGGTCTTCGCGATCGCCGGCACCTTCGCCGCGATCGGCGGCCTCTTCGTCGCCTCGAAGATCGCCTCCGCCAACCAGGGCGCGGGTACCGGTGAGTTCCTGATGAACGTCATCGCCGCGGCCGTGATCGGCGGTACGTCCCTCTTCGGCGGCCGCGGCCGCACCTGGGACGCGCTGCTCGGTGTGATGGTCATCGTCTCGATCCAGTACGGCCTCGCCCTCGAGGGCATCGCCTCGCCGGTCCAGTACATGATTACCGGTGGTGTCCTGCTGGCGACCGTCGTCATCGACGCCGTCACCCGCAAGACCCAGAAGACAGCGGGCCGCGCCTAGCGGCTCCCGCGGCGGCACCGTCCGCAAAGAATCTGTGCCCGGTACCCGCGCGGTACCGGGCACAGCCGTGCCGCGGCACGGTCCGAATCACGGGCAAAGTCGAGGGCGTGACCTACGAAGCACCGCCCGGACGCAGGGCGCCCGGGCGGAACATTAGACTCGACGAGCCCGGCAACAGCTCGATCAGCTCTACTGCAAGGAGGCACGGGTGCCGCTGCTGACCCGTATCAGGGGACCGCGCGATCTGGACCGGCTCACCCTGGGGGAGCTCGACCGGCTGGCCGAGGAGATCCGGACCTTCCTCGTCGAGGCGGTCTCCAAGACCGGTGGCCACCTCGGCCCCAACCTGGGCGTGGTGGAACTCACCCTCGCCCTGCACCGCGTCTTCGAATCCCCCAGGGACAAAGTGCTCTGGGACACCGGACACCAGTCCTACGTACACAAACTGCTGACCGGCCGGCAGGACTTCTCCAGGTTGAAGATGAAGGGCGGCCTCTCCGGCTACCCCTCGCAGGCCGAGTCCGACCACGACGTCATCGAGAACAGCCACGCCTCCACCGTCCTCGGCTGGGCCGACGGCCTCGCCAAGGCCAACCAGCTGAGGAAGACCGGCGACCACGTCGTCGCCGTCATCGGTGACGGCGCCCTCACCGGCGGCATGGCCTGGGAGGCGCTGAACAACATCGCCGACGCCAGGGACCGCCCGCTCGTCATCGTCGTCAACGACAACGAGCGCTCCTACGCGCCCACCATCGGCGGCCTCGCCAGCCACCTCGCGACCCTGCGCACCACCGACGGCTACGAGCGCTTCCTGGCCCGTACCAAGGAGGTCCTGGAGCGCACCCCGGTCGTCGGCCGGCCGCTCTACGACACCCTGCACGGCGCCAAGAAGGGCCTGAAGGACTTCATCGCCCCACAGGGCATGTTCGAGGACCTGGGCCTGAAGTACGTGGGCCCCATCGACGGCCACGACATCGAGGCCCTGGAGTCCGCCCTCACCCGCGCCAAGGGCTTCGGCGGCCCCGTGATCGTGCACTGCCTCACCGAGAAGGGCCGCGGCTACCAGCCCGCCCTGGCGGACGAGGCGGACCGCTTCCACGCCGTCGGCAAGATCCACCCCGACACGGGCCTGCCGATCGCCTCCTCCGGCGCCGACTGGACGTCCGTCTTCGGCGAGGAGATGGTCAAGCTCGGCGAGGAGCGCGAGGACGTCGTCGCCATCACCGCGGCCATGCTCCAGCCCGTCGGCCTCGACAAGTTCGCCAAGCGGTTCCCCGACCGGGTCTACGACGTCGGCATCGCCGAGCAGCACGGCGCCGTCTCCGCGGCGGGCCTGGCCCACGGCGGGGTCCACCCCGTCTTCGCCGTGTACGCCACCTTCCTCAACCGCGCCTTCGACCAGGTGCTGATGGACGTGGCCCTGCACAAGTGCGGTGTCACCTTCGTCCTGGACCGGGCCGGCATCACCGGCACCGACGGCGCCTCCCACAACGGCATGTGGGACATGTCGATCCTCCAGGTCGTCCCCGGGCTGCGGCTGGCCGCCCCGCGCGACGCCGACCAGGTCCGCGCCCAGCTCCGGGAGGCCGTCGAGGTCACCGACGCGCCGACCGTGGTCCGCTTCTCCAAGGGCGCCGTCGGACCCGCCGTGCCGGCCGTGGGCCGGGTGGGCGGCATGGACGTCCTGCGCGAGCCCGGCACCGACACCCCGGACGTGCTGCTGGTCTCCGTGGGCGCCCTCGCGCCGATGTGCCTGGAGATCGCCGGCCTGCTCGAGAAGCAGGGCATCTCCACCACCGTCGTCGACCCGCGCTGGGTCAAGCCCGTCGACGAGGCCATGGCCCCGCTCGCCGGGAAGCACCGTGTCGTCGTCACCGTCGAGGACAACTCCCGCGTCGGCGGGGTCGGCTCGACGATCGCGCAGGCCCTGCGCGACGCGGGCCTCGACATGCCGCTGCGCGACTTCGGCATCCCGCCGCGCTTCCTCGACCACGCCTCGCGCGCCGAGGTGATGGCGGAGGTCGGCCTCACCGCCCCCGACATCGCCCGCCAGGTCACCGGCCTGGTCTCGAAGCTGGACGGCGGATACGCGCGCTCCGTCGCCGACTCGGTGGAATCGGCCCGCGACTGAACCGACACCTCCCGCCGATACGCCCGAACGGGTCGCCCGTGCCACTGCGAAGAGTGGTGCGGGCGACCCGTTCGCGTGAAGACGCCTGCGCCGGGGCACACGTTCCAGGGCCCCTCTCGATCATGTCGGGGACGACACAGCGTGGGAGGTATCCGTGAGCAACACCCTCTTTCGGACGAAGAAGATCGAGCAGTCCATCCGTGACACCGAGGAGCCGGAGCACGCGCTCAAGAAGTCCTTGTCCGCGCTGGATCTGACCGTCTTCGGCGTCGGCGTCATCATCGGCACCGGCATCTTCGTCCTCACCGGTACGGTCGCCAAGAACAACGCCGGGCCCTCGGTGGCCCTGGCCTTCGTGGTGGCCGGTGTCGTCTGCGCGCTCGCCGCGCTCTGTTACGCCGAGTTCGCCGCCACCGTCCCGGTGGCGGGCTCCGCCTACACCTTCTCGTACGCGTCCCTGGGCGAACTGCCCGCCTGGATCATCGGCTGGGACCTAATCCTGGAGTTCGCGCTCGGCACCGCGGTGGTGGCCGTCGGCTGGTCCGGGTACATCCACTCGCTGCTGGACAACGCGGGCTGGCAGCTGCCCGCCGAGCTCGGCATCCGGGACGGGGCCAAGGTCTTCGGTTTCGACATCCTCGCCGCCGCCCTGGTGCTGATCCTCACCGGCGTCCTCGTCCTCGGCATGAAGCTGTCCGCCCGGGTCACCACGGTCGTCGTCGCCATCAAGCTGGCCGTCGTCCTCGTCGTCATCATCGCCGGCGCCTTCTTCATCACCGCCGACAACTACACCCCGTTCATCCCCGAGGCGAAGCCCGTCGCTGCCAGTGACGGCCTCCACTCACCGCTCATCCAGCTGATGTTCGGCTGGGCGCCGTCCGACTTCGGCGTGATGGGCATCTTCACCGCGGCCTCGGTGGTCTTCTTCGCCTTCATCGGCTTCGACATCGTCGCCACGGCCGCGGAGGAGACCAGGAACCCGCAGCGGGACATGCCCCGCGGCATCCTCGGCTCCCTGCTCATCTGCACCGTGCTGTACGTCGCCGTGTCGATCGTCGTCACCGGCATGCAGCACTACAGCGAGCTGTCCGTGGACGCCCCGCTCGCGGACGCGTTCAAGGCCACCGGGCATCCCTGGTACGCGGGCTTCATCAGCTTCGGCGCCGCCGTCGGCCTGACCACGGTCTGCATGATCCTGCTGCTCGGCCAGACCCGGGTGTTCTTCGCGATGAGCCGGGACGGACTGCTGCCCCGCTTCTTCTCCCGCGTCCACCCCCGGTTCAGGACCCCGCACCGGCCGACCATCCTGCTCGGCGTCATCATCGCGATCGTGGCGGGCTTCACCCCGTTGACGGAACTCGCCGAGCTGGTGAACATCGGCACGCTGTTCGCCTTCGTCATCGTCGCGCTCAGCGTGATCATCCTGCGCCGGACCCGGCCCGACCTGCCGCGGGCCTTCCGCACCCCGTGGGTGCCGTTCCTGCCGATCCTGTCGGTCGCCGCCTCGATGTGGCTGATGCTGAACCTGCCCGCCGAGACCTGGTTGCGGTTCGCCATCTGGATGGTGATCGGCGTCGTCGTCTACTTCCTCTACAGCCGCAGCCACAGCCGCCTGGGCCGCGGCGAGGGGATGAAGCCGGGGGAGCCCCTCGAACCGTCCGGCCCGGACTCCCACTGAACCGACGGGCCCGGTCCGAAGCCGCCGGGGTCCTTCGTCCGGACCGGGCAGGATCAGAGCGCGGTGCCCGGCCGTAGGGTCCGCGGGTCTGACGGGCCCTCTACAAGCCCGGCGTGATGCGCACGAGAGCCCCCGGCAGCGCTTCGCCACAGGGGCCCCGCACGCGTGACCACGGGGCGCCGCCGGCGTCCCTGTCCGGACGCCGAGCCGTCAGGAGGCCCCGGTCAGCGCGAGGACGACGTTGTGGCCGCCGAAGCCGAAGGAGTGGCTGACGGCGACGCGGACGTCCTGCCGACGGGGTTCCCCGGTGACGCAGTCGATGTCGAACCCGGGCGCCGGGGCCCGCAGGTTCGCGACCGGCGGCACCGTGCGGTGCTGGAGGGTGAGCACGGTCAGTGCCGCCTCGACTGCGCCCGCCGCCCCCAGGCTGTGACCGAGCACGCCCTTGGGCGCGGTGACGCTGGGGCGGTGCGGCAGCACGCGGGCGATCAGGGCCGCCTCGCCGGCGTCGTTGAGCGGTGTGGAGGTGCCGTGGGCGTTGACGTGGTCGACGTCGCGCGGGGCCAGGCCCGCGTCCGCCAGGGCGGTGCGCAGGGCCCTCTCCGCACCCCGGGCGTCCGGGGCGGGCGCGGTGGGGTGGTGGGCGTCCGAGGTGCTGCCGCAGCCCACGAGCAGGGCGCGGGTGCGCGCACCACGGGCGGCCGCGTCCCCGGCCCGCTCCAGGACGAGGACACCGGCTCCTTCCGCCAGGACGAAGCCGTCACGGTCGGCGGCGAAGGGCCGGGACGCGCCGGCGACCGCGTCGGTACGCCGGGACAGGGTGCCCGCACGCCAGAAACCGGCGGCCACCAGCGGGGTGACGGCGGTTTCGGTGGCCCCGGTCACCGCGACGTCGCACTGGCCGGTGACGAGGAGGTCGCGGGCCACGGCGACGGCGGTGGCGCCGGAGGCGCAGGCGGTGGCCGGGGCGAGGCTGGGGCCGCGGGCCCCGAGGTCGATGGTGACCTCGCCGGCCGCCATGTTCGGGATGATCAGCGGGACGGTGAGCGCGGAGACCATGTCGGCACCCTGTTCCTCCAGACGCCGGGCCTGTTCCTCGCGTGCCGCGTCCGCCCCCATCCCGCAGCCGATGACGACGGCGACCCGGTCCCCGTTCCACGTCCCGGGATCGAGGCCGGCGTCATGGACCGCCTCACGGGCGGCGAGCACCGCCAGTACGGCGCTGCGCGACATGCGCCAGGCGGTGCGTCCGACACGCCGGTCCAGGGCCTCGCGCGACAGGGGGACGCGGCAGGAGAAATCCACAGGCAGGGCGGCCAGCGCCGGATCGTGGGCCGCCGTGCCCACGCCACGGCAGACCGCCTCCCAGGTGGCGTCGGCACCTTCTCCGGCGGGGGTGACCAGGCCGAGGCCGGTGACGGCGACGGGCTCCGTCACGAGGAGGTCACCGTCTCCGTGCCGTCCGCACGCAGCGCGTCGAGGTGGTCGACGACCTGGGTGACGGTCGTATCGCGGGAGGCGTGCTCGGCGTTGACCCTCACCCCGAAGCGTTCGTGGAGGATGAGCACCAGTTCCGTCAGGGCCAGGGAGTCCAGATCCAGTTGCCCCAGTGTGAGCTCGGGCCGGATCTCGTCCTCGGGGACGCGGAAGGCGCTGTTCAGGAGGGAACGGACGGCGTCGTAGGTTTCCGGCACGGGGTGTCCTTAGCTGTGATCCGGGGTGGGCGGGGCGAGCGCGGTGAGTTCCGCGAGACCGGCCTCGAATCCGATCGGTGGCTCGAAACCCAGGTCGCGGCGTGCCGCGGTGAGGTCGAAGTAGTGCGGATGCAGCAGTTCCGCGACGAGGAAGCGGCTCAGGGCATGGGTGCGGGGGCTGCCGACCATGCGCAGGAAGATGTCGCTGACGGCGGCCGCGGCGGTGGCCGGCCGGGGCGGGACGGCGCACCAGCGGGCGTCGATGCCGGCGGCCCGCAGAAAGCGCCGGGTGATCTCGCGCAGGGGACGCGGGTCGCCCTGGCCGATGAAGTAGGCGCGGCCGCCCGCCGCCGGTGACTGCCGCAGGCGGTCCAGGGCGAGCAGGTGGGCGTGGGCGGCGGTACGGACGTGGGTGGTGTCGACGAGGTTGTCGCCGTCGCCGGGCATCAGCAGACGGCCGGCCCGCACGGCGCGTGCGAGGGCGGGGACGAAATGCGGGTCGCCAGGCCCCCAGATGATGTGCGGACGCAGCGACACGGTGGCCGGCTCCGGGCCGTGGGCCGCCAGGACCAGAGCCTCGGCGCGGGCCTTGGTGGCGGGGTAGGCGGCCAGGTGGTGAAGGGCGAAGGGGAGGTCCTCGGCGACGCCTTCCAGGCCGCCGGGCCGGAAGACGACACTGGCGGTCGAGGTGTGGACGAGGGTGCGTACCCCGTGGGCGCGGCACTGCTCGATCACATGGCGGGTGCCGACGACGTTGGTGGCCCAGTAGGGCCGCGGCGGGCCGCTGACACCGGCCAGGGCGGCGTTGTGGACGACGGCGTCGCAGCCGGCGACGGCACGGGAGACCGCGGCGGTGTCGGCGAGATCGCCCAGGTGCTGCCGGACACCCATCCGTTCCAGCGTGGTGCTGGGGCGGCGGCCCAGGGAGGAGACGACGTTGCCGCGGGCGCTCAGTTGCCGGCAGATCTCCAGGCCGAGGAAGCCGCTCCCGCCGGTGACCAGTACCTTCATCGGAGCCTCCCGCGCAGGCGCTTGGCGGCCCAGCCGGCCAGGCGGGGGCGGTCGATCTTGGAGTTGTGCCGGGGGTCGGTGGGAAAGCCGGGATGAAGCAGCAGGGCGCCGACGCGGTGCCCTTCCGGATGGTCCTTCACGACGGCGCGGACGGCGGCCAGGGCGGTGGCGCGGGGGGCGGAGGGCAGGAGTTCCACGCACAGGGCCGGCAGTTGGCACACAGCCGTGCCGACCCCGACCAGGGCGGTGCGCCGGACGCCGGGGGTGGTGTCCGCCGCGGCCTCGATGTCCTCGGTGGCCAGGGTGAAGCCGGTGCCGGTGACCAGGTGGGCCTTGCGGCCGAGGAACCACAGCCGGCCCTGGTCGTCGAGCCGGCCGAGATCTCCGGTGCGGTGCAGCACGCCACGGCCGGTGACGCTCTTGGTGGCGGCGTCGGCGTCGGGGCGCGCGTGGTAGGCGGGGCTGACGGTGGGGCCGGTGACGGCGATCTCACCGCATCCGGTGGCGTCGGCGTCCAGGATCCGGGCGTGGATGCCGGGCAGCGGCCGGCCCAGGCAGGTGCCGGCGTGCCCGGCGGGCGGCCGGACGCGTGAGGCCCGCAGGTCGTGGTCGCCGATCGCGGAGACGGGCAGGCATTCCGTGGCGCCGTAGACGCTGAGGATCTCGGCGTCGTCCGGCACGACGTCGCGCAGGGCGTCGGCGAGGCGGACGCGCAGCGGGGCGCCGAAGGACAGCACCTGCCGGACCGAGGGCAGCGAGATGCCACGGCGGGCGCAGTGGCCGGCGAGCAGGGTGAGGACCGCGGGCGACGCCAGGACGATGGTGGCCCGGTGCTTCAGGATCGGCCCGACGAGTTCCTCCGGCGGTGTGCGGGCCGGGGCCAGGTGGCTCATGGCCGGGACGACGGTGGCCACGCCCAGGAGCGGGCCGAGCAGCGCGATCGGCAGGAATCCCGCGAGGAGTACGTCGTCGGGCCGGGGGCCCATCAGCGTCGTCAGCGCGTCGAGCTGTCCGGCCAGGGTGGCGTGGCGGTATTCCGCGCCCCTGGGCCGTCCGGTCGAGCCGGACGTGAAGGCGATCAGGGCCGGCTCGTCGCCGTCGGGCTCCCGCACCTGGGGGAGCGGGGTGCTGCCGACCGGTACCCGGGTGGCCAGCCGCCGTCCCGGGAGGAGCGGCGCGGGGCCGGTGACCAGGGGGATCCGCACGTGCGGGCGGCCCCATCCCAGGGCCCGGCGCCCGAGGTGGGCCAGGGGCTCGCCGACGAAGACGTCCGGGGCGATGTCCTCCAGACAGCGGCCCACCTCGGCGCGCGGTTCGATCAGGACGGGGACGGCGCCGAGGACACCGAGGGCGTACGAGACGGCGGTGAGGTCGTGGGCGTCGCGGGTCATCACGACGGCTTTGTGGCCGGGCCGGACACCGGCGTCGCGCAGGGCCTGTGCGATGTGGTGGCAGCGCCGCACCAGTTCGTCGCGACGTGTTGTCCGGGAGGTTCCCTTACGGCTTTCGATGAGGGCGATCGCGTCGGGCCGGTCGGCCAGGCGTGCGGCGATGCCCGGAACGGTCACGGTCATGGTGCTCCCTGGAGGAAGTCACGGATACGGTCGCCCAGTTCGGCCGCGGCGTCCTCCATCACGAAGTGCCCGGCGTCGGGGAAGCGGTGAATGTCGGCATGGGGGTACCGGCGCGCCCATTCCTCCAACAGGGCCGGAGTGAAGACGGGATCGCGCATGCCCCAGCCGACGAGCAGGGGCAGTTCCGCCAAGTCGGCCCCGCCACCGAGAGGTTCGAGCAGCCGCCACGCGGGGTCCGCGGGGCCGCGGGGGATCGCACGGACGGCGTCGGTGACCGCCCGGCGCTCGGCGCGGCGGGCGGTCGGCCGGAGAAGGGCCCGGCGCTCGGCCGGGAGCAGCGGGCGGTGGACTCCGGCGCGCACGGCGGTACGGGCGAACGCGTTGGTGGCGTGGACGAATGCGGCGACCGGCCGGTGGTCACGGATCCAGCGCAGGTGGAACGGCAGCCGGAAGCCGTCCGGAAAGGGGAAGGCCACGGTGTTGCAGACGACCAGCCGGGCCACCACGCCCGGGTTCCGCAGGGCCCAGGCGGCGCCGAGCGGACCGCCCCAGTCGTGCAGGACGAACGTCCAGCCCCGCTCGGGCAGGCCCTCGTCCCGCACCAGGTGGCGGTGGAGGATGTCCAGACCCTCCAGCTGGGCCTCGTAGGGGTCGGGGACCCCGTCAGCCGGCCGCAGGTGCCGGGACAGCCCGAAGCCCGGCAGGTCGGGTGCCAGGCAGCGGGCGTGCGGGGAGAGCCGGTGCAGCAGCTTGCGCCAGACGTAGCTCCACGACGGGTTGCCGTGCAGGAACAGCACCGGCTGCCCGGAGCCGAGGTCGAGGTAGTGCTGTCCGGTGACCGGCACACGCCGCCAGTGCCGGGGCGCGGGATAGCCCGGCATCAGCCGTTCCAGTGCGGCGGAGCGCGGTGCCGGGTCGAGGGCCGGGGCGTGGCCGGCTCGTGCGGTCACCACCGGACGAGAGCCAGGCCGAAGCTGAAACCACTGGCCAGGCCGATCATCGCCACCAGGTCCCCGCTCTCGATGCGGTCGGCCTCCCGTGCCTTGACCAGTTGCAGGGGGAGGGAGGCCGCCGCGCAGTTCCCGTGCTCGGCCACCGCGGGCATGCACCGGTCCTCGGGGAGGGAGAACGAGTCGATCACCTCGCGGTACTGCGGCATGGCGATCTGGTGGAAGGCGATGAAGGCGAAAGCGCCGGCGCGCGCCGCTTCGAGTTCCTCCCCGGCGGTGTCCAGGATACGGGGGAGCACGTCGAGGGCACCCTGACGCAGGTCCCCGTTCAGGCGCAGGGTGGTGTGGTCGTCGTGGACGGAGAGGTGGTGCATGCTGCCTCCGCCGGCCACGGTGCAGGCTTCCCAGGCGGCTGAGTTGCTGACGAACCGCAGGGCCAGGATGCCCGGATCGTCTTCACCCGCAGGGCCGGCGGTGAGCACCATCGCGGCGCCGGCGTCGGAGGCGGTGTAGCCGGGCAGGGCCCTGAGCAGATCCTCCCGGTCGGGGGCGTGCCAGCGGGTGGCCAGGGTGGAGGGTTCACCGCAGGCGATGAGAACCGTGCGGTAGCGGCCGGTCTCGATGAACGACGCGGCCACCTCCATGGCGTTGAGGAAGCTGTTGCAGGCGTTCTTGACGTCGAACACCGGGCAGGAGGCGCCCAGTTTGGTGGCCACGAGGTGGGCCGTGGCGGGTTCGACCAGGTCCTGCGAGGTCGAGGCGAACAGCAGCAGATCGACGTCGCCGATCTTCAGGCCGGCTTCGCCGAGCGCGCTGCGGGCGGCCGCCACGGCGAGGTCGGAGGCGTTCTCGCCGTCCTCGTGCACATGGACCCCGCGCACACCGGTGAGATCCTCCAGCAGACCGGGCGGCGGGGCGTACCCGCCGGTTTCGGTGATCTTGACGCGGATCTCGTCCAAGGTCCGGTAACGGGACGGCAGATGAGCGGAAACGGCGGCGATACGGGCACGGAGGGCTTCGGGCACCGCGTCACCGTAGCGGCGTCGCGGCCGCCACCGGATCGGAATGCCGTTTGTGCGGCGGTCTCCACCCCAACGAGTGATTCCCATTGGTCTTTTCATCTCTTGACCCTTTTCAATCCGCAGCGGAGACCTGCAACCAGCGTGAAAAGGCGGGGGACTTGACGATGCAGCAGCTTGAACGGGCCGTGGCGGTGGTGGGCGTGGGTTGCCGGCTCCCCGGGGGCATCACGGACCTGGACGGACTGTGGTCCGTGCTGCGCGACGGACGGGACATGGTCGGCGAGATGCCCGCCGACCGGCTGCCCCGGGACCGGACGGTCGATCCGGGGACCGTACGGCCCGGCCGCAGCTACACCGCCGCCGGCGGTTTCCTCCAGGACGTCGCCTCGTTCGACGCCGCCTACTTCGGCATGTCCCCCGCGGAGGCCCGGCACATCGACCCGCAGCAGCGGCTGCTGCTGGAGATGGCCGCCGAGGCACTGGACGACGCCGCCCTTCCCGCCGAGTCGCTGGCCGGGTCGGACACCTGCGTGTACGTGGGCGTCTCCGACCCCGGCTACGGCGTGAACCTGTCGATGATGCAGGACCACACGAGCCCGCACACCATGCCCGGCGCCACCCTGTCCATCACGGCGAACCGGATGTCGTACGCCTTCGACCTGCGCGGGCCGAGCATGGCCGTCGACACGGCCTGCTCCTCCGCCCTGGTCGCCCTGGACCGGGCCTGCCGCACCCTGCGCGAGGGCGTCGGCCGCGTCGCCCTGGCCGGCGGCATCAACGTGCTGTCCAACCCCTACTCCTTCGCCGGGTTCTCCTACGCGGGCATGCTGTCCCGGCGCGGGCGCTGCGCGGCGTTCTCCGCCGACGCCGACGGCTTCGTCCGCGCCGAGGGCGGCGCGGTGCTCGTCCTCAAGCGCCTCGCGGACGCGGTGGCGGACGGCGACCGCGTCCACGCCGTGCTGGCCGCCACCGGCAACAACACCGACGGCCGCAGCACCGGCATGATCGTGCCCAGCGCCGAGACCCAGGAGGCGCTGCTGCACACGGTCTACGCGGAGGCCGGGATCGACGCGGACGACCTGGTCTACGTCGAGGCCCACGGCACCGGCACCCAGGTCGGGGACCCGGCGGAGGCCGAGGCCATCGGCCGGGCGCTGGGCCGGCGCCGCCGCGGCGCCCCGCTGCCGATCGGCTCGGTGAAGTCGAACCTCGGCCACCTGGAGCCCGCCTCCGGAATGGCCGGCCTGCTCAAGGCCATCCTGGTGCTGCGCCACCGGCTGGTCCCGGCGTCCCTGCACGCCCTTCCCCTCAACCCCCGGATCGACTTCGACGGCCTGGGACTGGCCCCCGCCGTCGACCCCGTCCCGCTGGACCTGGGGGAGCGGGCCGCCGTGGGAGTGAGCGCCTTCGGCTTCGGCGGAGCCAACGCCCACGCCGTCGTCACCCTGCCCCCCGCCTCCCGGCAGCCCGAGCCGCGGCCGGTGCCGGACGGGCGCCCGCTGCCCCTGGTCGTCTCCGCGCGGTCCGCCAAGGCGCTGAAGCAGATGACCGCCCGCATGGCGGAGCGGCTGCGGGAGACGGAGCCCGAGGAGTTCTACGACCTGGCCCACACCAGCACCGTGCGGCGCACCGCGCACCCGCACCGCGCCGCCGTACTGGCCGCCGACCCGCAGGAAGCCGCCCGGCAGCTGGACCGGCTGGCGGCCGGGGAGCCCGCCCGAGGGGCCACGGTGCGCACCGGCGAGCGGGACGGGATCGCGTTCGTGTTCTCCGGCAACGCCTCCCAGTGGCCGGGCATGGCCGCCGACCTGCTGGCGAGCGAACCGGCCTTCCGCCGGGCCGTCGAGGAGGCCGACGCGGCCCTGGCACCCCACCTGGGCCGGTCGGTGGCCAAGGAACTGGCCCACCCGTCCCCCCGGAAGTGGCAGCGCACCGAGGTGGCCCAGCCGGCCCTGTTCGCCGTACAGGTGGGCCTGACCGCGCTGCTCGCCTCGCACGGCGTGCGCCCGCGGGCGGTGACCGGGCACAGCGTCGGAGAGGTTGCCGCCGCCCACGCCGCCGGGGCCCTGACCCTGGAACAGGCGGCGCTGGTGATCGCCGAGCGCAGCCGCACCCAGGGCGCCACGGCGGGCCGGGGCCGCATGGCCGCCGTCGGCCTGCCCGAGGCCCGGGCACGCGAGGAACTGCTCCGCCACGACGGGGCACTGGAGATCGCGGGCATCAACAGCGAGAGCGACGTGACCGTCGCCGGTGACGCCGACGCGCTGGCGGCCTGGGGCGCCGAACTGACCGGCCGCGGCGTCTTCTTCCGCGAACTGGACCTGGACTACGCTTTCCACAGCCGGGTCATGGACCCCATCAGGGAGCCGCTGCTCGCCGCACTCGACGGGCTCGAACCCGCCCCGGCCCGGATCGCGTTCGTCTCCACCGTCACCGGCACCCCGCTGAACGGGCCGGAACTCGACGCCGAGTACTGGTGGCGCAACGTCCGCGAACCCGTCCGGTTCGCCGAGGCCGCCGCCCGCCTCGCCGCCGAGCACGCCGGCGTCCTGGTCGAGATCGGACCGCACCCGGTGCTGCGCCCCTATCTGCGTCGCACCGGAGCCACCTGCGTCGCCACCCTGCACCGCGACGGGGACGGCCCCCGCGAGACCGCGGCGGCCGTCGCCGCCGTACTCGCCGCCGGCACCGCGACCGACTGGCGGCACCACTTCCCCCGGCCGGGCCGGGTGGTCGATCTGCCCGCCTACACGTGGCAGCACGAACGGCACTGGCACGGCACCGCGCAGGACCTGGTCGCGCACACCAGCGGCAGCGGCCTGCTGGACCACCCCCTGGTGGGCGAGCGGATGCCCGCCCCGCACCCCGTGTGGCACGGCACCGTCGAACCGCAACTGGTGCCCTGGCTGGGCGACCACAGGATCGGCGACGACGTTCTCATGCCGGCCGCCGCCTACGTGGAGATGGCACTGAGCGCCGGCCGGCGGGCCATGGACCGACCGGTCGAAGTACGGCACCTGGAGATCGGACGTCCGCTGTCCGTGCCGTGGCCGGACCCGACGCCGGTCGCCCTGCAGACCGCGGTCACCCCCGACGACGGCGCCCTGACCATCAGCGTCCGCGAGGAACACGGCGGGGAGTGCCGGCCCGTCGTACGCGCCCAGGTCCGCACCCTGCTCGGCACGGCACCGGACCCGCTCGACGTCGACGCGCTCCGGGCACGCTGCGACCGGAGCATCGACGGCCCGGACTTCTACCGGACGTGCCACGGCATCGGCCTGAACTGCGGGCCGGACTTCCAGCTCATCGACCGCATCGACGCCGGCGACGGTGAGGTGCTGCTCTCCTACCGGCTGGAGCACGCCGCAGACTCCTACACCGCCCACCCGGTCCTGCTCGACGCGCCGCTGCAGGCCACCGTGGCCCTCGCCGGGGCGGAGGCGGAATCCGCCGCGTTCCTGCCGACCGTGTTCGGGGCCGTACGCGTATGGCGCACCCCCGCGCCCACGGGCGTCGTGCACCTGCGCCGGCGCAGCCGCAGCGCCCACGAGATGTGCTGGGACATCACCTACGCCGACACGGACGGCACGGTCACCGTCGAGATCGACGGCTGCCGCACCCGCCGCGGCCACATGATCCAGGGCACCCCGCTGACGGTCCAGCGCACCGTGCTCCGGGCCGCCCCCCACCGGGCAGCCCCCGCCCCGTCCTCTCCGCTTCCCACGCCCACCGAGGTCGCGCGCGCGGCCGAACCGCGGATCGCCGCCGCACGCGCCACCCTGGACGACAGCGGCCACCGCCGGTTCACCGCCGCCGCCGAACAGGCCGGAGCCCACTGCTGGGCCGAGACGCTGCGCGGTCTCCTCACCGACCCCGCGGCCCCGTTCTCGATGAGCGACCTGGTGGCCGGGGGCCTGCAGCCCCGACACCGGCGGCTCGCACGGCTGATGCTGCCCCTGCTGACCGAGCACGGCCTCGCCCGGCCGACCGGGGAGACCTGGCGGCTGACCGGCGCCGGCATCCGCGCCGAGGCGCGCTTGCGCGCCCTGGTGGAGGACCATCCCGCGTACGGCGCCGAGACGCTGCTCCTCAACCGGCACCTGCGCCGGCTGCCCGACGTGGTGCGAGGACGCGCCGACGCACGCGAACTCCTGCCGGCCGGGGACAGCGCCTACGAGCAACTCCACGAGACCGGCCCGGCCCACCGCTTCGCCCACCGCACCGTGCGGGCACTGCTCGGCGACATCGTCGCCCGCTGGCCCGCCGACCGTCCGCTGCGCGTCCTGGAATTCGGCGCGACCACCACCGCCCTGACGGCCGCGGCCCTGCCCGTACTGCCGGCCGACCGGACCCGCTACACCTGCACCGCCACCACCGGCAGCGGTCTCACCCGCGCCGAACACCGTTTCGCCGCCTACGACTTCGTCGACCACCGCACCCTGGACCCGGACGCCGACCTGATCGGCCAGGGCCTGCCCCGAGGCGGTTTCGACCTCGTCCTCGCGGGCGACGCCCTGCACGCCACCACCGACCTGGCCGCCACCCTGCGCCGACTGCACACCGTGCTGGCCCCCGGCGGACACCTGCTGGCCACCGAACCGCACCACGCCGGGCTCCAGGCCCTGCTGTCCGGCACGCTGAACGACTTCTGGGAGCGCGGCGACCACAGCCTGCGCCCGGCGTCCCGCATCCTCCCCCGCGACCAGTGGGCACCGCTGCTGCGGCAGTGCGGCTTCTCCGGTGTGGCGCAGACCGGGCCCGAGGACCGCTCCGTCCTCCTCGCCGCCGCGGACCACGACCCCGGGCCGGACGCCGAACCCCCGCGGACGGTTCCCGGCGCCGCCTGGGTGATCGCCGTCGAGGACGACACCGAGACGGCGACAGCACGGGCACTGGCCGCCCACCTTGGGAAGGCCACCGTCGTCACCGCGCCCGACGAGGCCACCGCCTGGCGCGGGACGCTGCCCACGGACTCCGATCCGCACGTCGTCCTGCTGCTCGCCGAACCCGGCCCGCACGACACCGTCACGCGGACCACCCGCCGGGCGGCCCTCCTGCGCTCCCTCGCCGCCGCCTGCGACGGCCTGAAGGGCGGTACGAGCCCCCGGGTATGGCTCGTCACCCGCCCGACCGGCCTCTTCCCCGCCCCGGAGCAGCCGTCCCACCCGGTCGACGCGGCCGTCTGGGCGGCCTGCCGCACCCTCGCCAACGAGCGTCCCGATCTGCGCCTGCGACGTCTGTCGTGCCACCGCACCACAGACGCCGGCACCGACGCCCGCCGCCTGGCCGGAGAACTCCTCACCCCCGACGACGACCCGAACGCCCGGGAGGACGAGATCGTCCTGACCGCCCGGGGCCGGTTCGTCCCCCGGCACCTCCAGCACCCGGCGGACGAACCACCCGCCGTCCCCGCCGGCACGCCGTACATCCTGGAAGCCCGCGACCCCGGCCTGCGCCGGCGGCTGATCTGGCGGCAGACGGACCTGCGCGAACCCGGGCCGGGCGAGGTGGCCCTCGAGATGCGGGCCGTGGCCCTGAACTACCGCGACCCCATGCGGGCCAACGGCCTGCTGCCGCCCGAGGCGGTGGAGAACAGCCCGCTCGGCCGCGGACTGGGCACCGACGGCGCCGGCATCGTGCGCGCCGTGGGACCGGGTGTACGGGGCCTGAAGCCCGGCGACCGGGTGTGCGGCCTGGTGCCCGCCGCCCTCGCGTCCCACGCGACGACCTCCGCCTCCGCCGTCGTCCGCATCCCCGCCGGGCTGGGCTTCACGGAAGCGGCGACCTTCCCCGTCGCCTTCCTGACCGTCCACCAGACCCTGGTCAACCAGGCCCGCCTCGGCCCCGGGGAGACCGTGCTCGTGCACGGCGGAGCCGGGGCGGTGGGCCTGGCCGTCCTGCAGTGCGCCCGCCGTCAGGGCGCCCGCGTCATCGCCACCGCCGGCACGGAGACCAAACGGGACCTGCTGCGCACGCTCGGCGCCGAGCACGTGCTCGACTCCCGCGGCCTGGACTTCGTCCCCCGGGTACGGGAGCTGACCGGCGGCCGGGGTGTGGACGTCCTGGTGAACTCCCTCAGCGGTGAGGCCATCGCCCGGGGCCTCGACCTGCTGCGCCCCAACGGCCGCTTCATCGAGCTCGGCAAGAGGGACATCTTCCTCAACAACCCGATCACGCTGCGCCCGTTCGACCGCAGCCTCACCTTCATCGGCTTCAACCTCGACGCCGTCGTCGACTGCCCGGAACTGGGCTCCCGTCTCCTTGCGGACTTCGAGGCGGAGGCCGCCTCCGGCACCTACCGGCCGCTGCCCCACACGGTCCACCCCGCCGCCCGGGTCGAGGAGGCCTTCCACCTCCTGCAGCACTCCCGGCACACCGGCAAGGTCGTCGTCACCTTCGACCCCCTGGACGAACCCGTCCCCGTGGAGCCCGCACCCGGCACCCTGCGCCTCGACGGCGAGGGCACCTACCTGATCACCGGCGGACTGAGCGGACTCGGTGCCGCCACCACCCGCCTGCTGGCCGACCGCGGGGCCCGGCACCTGGCCCTGCTCTCCCGCAGCGGACCCGACGCCCCCGAGGCGCCCGCCCTGCTCCGGGAACTCGCCGACCGCGGAGTGCACGCCACCGCCCACGCCGCCGACGTCACCGACGAAGCCGCGCTGCGCCGGGTCGTCGAGGCCGTGGACGCCACCGGGCACCCCCTGCGCGGCGTGGTGCACGCGGCGATGCACATGGACGACGCGGTGCTGGCCGACCTCACCGACGACCGGTTCGCCGCCGTAATGGCACCCAAGGCGGCGGGAGCGGCCCTGCTGGACCGCCTCACCGCCGACCGCGACCTGGATCTGTTCCTCACCTACTCGTCCGTCTCCGCCGGCATCGGCAACCCGGGGCAGGCCGCCTACGCGGCGGCCAACGCCTACCTGGAAGCCCTCACCCGGGCCCGGCGCGACGCCGGCCGGACAGGTACGGCACTGGCCTGGGGACCGATCGGCGAAACCGGTTATGTCGCCCGCAGCGGCATGGGTCCCGCCATGACCGGACGCGGCCTCGAACTGCTCACCCCCGCCGAGGTCCTGACCACCGCCGACCGGCTGCCGGCCGCCGGCGCCGATGTCGCCGGAGCGGGCCGCTACCGCTGGGGAGCCGTACGCCAGCTGCTGCCCGCCCTGGCCACCCCCCGGTTCGCCCTGCTGGCCCCGGAGTCCTCCGCGGCCTCCCCGGACGCCCGCAACGAGCTCCTGAGCACGCTGGCGGACCTCTCGGCGGACGAGGCGGTGCACAAGATCACCGAGACGGTCGCGCAGCTCCTCGCGGGTGTCCTGCAGACCGATCCGGCCGACCTGGACCCCACGCTCAACGTCACCGACTTCGGGCTGGACTCGCTGCTGGGGATGCAGTTCCTGGTCCAGGCGAGGGATCTCTTCGACATCCGTCTCGGACCGGCCGACCTGGCCACCGGACGCACCCTGACCCATTTCGCCCGCCTGGTCCACCAGCGACTGGGACCGGGTACCGGCGAGCAGGAGTAGACGGAGGCCGCCGCCCCCGCTGCGCCGGGGACCCCGGCACAGCGGCGCCGGGCAGGCGCACACCGGCGACCGGCCGGCACGCCGGTCCGGGCGGCACGCCGGTCCGGGCGGCGGCGCGGCGTCACCGTCCGCCACGACGAGACCGCCGGGTCCACCGGACCGCCGTCACCATCCGGGAGCCGGGCCGGCGGGCGGGCCAGGGGCCTCAGCGGGGGGCGGCGGGTCCCGAGCAGGCGCACACCGGCGACCGGCCGGCGCGCCCGCCCGAGCGGCGCAGGGCGTCACCGTCCGCCACGCCGGGACCGCCGGGTCCGCCTGACCGCCGTCACCGCCCGGGATCCGGGCCGGCGGCCGGGACCGCGGGCCTCAGCGGGGCACGGACCGCGGGCCGGTGACGTCCGCTCCCAGGGCCGTCACCCTGCGGCGCAGTTCGCGGTCGGCTGTGACGACCAGGACGGGGCGGTCGCCGACGCCGACACCGGCCACCAGGGCGACCATGTGGTCGTCGCCGCTGCCCGGGGCGGACTCCACCCGGACGCCCGGCACCGACTCCACCCCGCGGGCCGCGCCCTCGACGACCAGGATGATCTCCACCGGTCCGGACCGGTCCGGCAGACCGTCCGACGCCAGGCGGTCCCGCAGGCGTTCGGTGGCGCCGCGCCGGTCCCGCCACCAGCCGTCGGGCACCGACCCGACGACGTTCGCGGCGTCGACGATCACGAGCGGGGCGACGGTGTCGTTCATCCCGTCAGGGTCCCACGGAACGGGACGGCACCCACGCGCGAAGGAGGGCCCCCGCCACGGGCGGGGGCCCTCCTCAGGGCCGTACGACGGCGACGGCTACGCCGGAACCGAAGCCACTCCGGGCTCCAGGAACCGCTTGCCGTTCACCCGCTCGGAGACGCCCTCGCGGTCCAGGTACGGCGTGATGCCGCCCAGGTGGAAGGGCCAGCCGGCGCCGGTGATCAGGCACAGGTCGATGTCCTGGGCCTCGGCGACGACACCCTCGTCGAGCATCAGCCCGATCTCCTGCGCCACCGCGTCGAGCACCCGGGCCCGCACCTGCTCCTCGGTGAGGACGGTGTCGCCCTGCTTGAGCAGCGCGGCGACCTCCGGGTCCAGCTCCGGCTTACCGCTGTCGTAGACGTAGAAGCCGCGCTTGCCGGCCTCGACGACCGCCTTGAGGTTCGGCGAGACGGTGAAGCGCTCCGGGAAGGACCGGTTGAGCGTCTCGGAGACGTGCAGGCCGATCGCCGGGCCGACCAGCTCGAGGAGGACCAGCGGGGACATCGGCAGACCGAGCGGCTCGACGGCCTTCTCGGTGGTCCCGACCGGGGTGCCCTCGTCGATGACGTTCTGGACCTCGCCCATGAAGCGGGTCAGGATCCGGTTGACGACGAACGCCGGGGCGTCCTTGACCAGGACCGCGGTCTTCTTCAGCTTCCTGGCGACACCGAACGCCGTGGCCAGCGAGGCGTCGTCGGTCTGCTCGCCGCGGACGATCTCGAGGAGCGGCAGGATCGCGACCGGGTTGAAGAAGTGGAAGCCGACGACCCGCTCGGGGTTCTTCAGCTTCGACGCCATCTCGGACACCGACAGCGAGGAGGTGTTGGTGGCGAGGATCGCGTGCGCCGGGGCGACCGCCTCGACCTCGGCGAACACCTGCTGCTTGACACCCATCTCCTCGAACACGGCCTCAATGATGAAGTCCGCGTCCGCGAAGCCCTCGGCCTTGTCCAGCACACCGGTGACCAGGGCCTTGAGGCGGTTGGCCTTGTCCTGGTTGATGCGGCCCTTGCCGAGCAGCTTGTCGATCTCGGCGTGGACGTAGCCCACACCCTTGTCGATGCGCTCCTGGTCGATGTCGGTCAGCACGACCGGCACCTCGAGGCGGCGCAGGAACAGCAGCGCGAGCTGCGAGGCCATCAGACCGGCGCCGACGACACCGACCTTGGTGACCGGACGGGCCAGGTTCTTGTCCGGGGCACCGGCGGGGCGCTTGGCGCGCTTCTGCACCAGGTTGAACGCGTAGAGACCGGAGCGCAGTTCACCGCCCATGATCAGGTCGGCGAGCGCCTTGTCCTCGGCGTCGTAGCCCTGCTGGAGGTCGCCGTCCTTGGCGGCGGCGATGATGTCCAGCGCCCGGTAGGCGGCCGGGGCGGCGCCGTGCACCTTGGAGTCGGCGATGAACCGGCCCTTGGCGACGGCCTGGTCCCAGGCCTCGCCGCGGTCGATCACCGGGCGCTCGACGGCGATCTCGCCCTTGAGGACGGCCGCCGTCCAGATCAGCGACTGCTCCAGGAAGTCCGCGCCCTCGAAGATCGCGTCCGCGATGCCGAGTTCGTAGACCTGCTTGCCCTTGAGCTGCTTGTTCTGGTTGAGGCTGTTCTCGATGATCACCGAGATGGCCTTCTCGGCGCCGATCAGGTTCGGCAGCAGGGCGCAGCCGCCCCAGCCGGGGACCAGGCCGAGGAAGACCTCGGGCAGGGAGAAGGCGGGGATGGCCGACGACACCGTGCGGTAGGCGCAGTGCAGGCCGACCTCGACGCCGCCACCCATGGCCGCGCCGTTGTAGTACGCGAAGGTCGGGACGGCGAGCTTCGCGAGCCGCTTGAAGACGTCGTGGCCGCCCTTGCCGATGGCGTGGGCGTGGTCCCACTCCTTCAGCTGCTCGACGCCCTTGAGGTCGGCGCCGACGGCGAAGATGAACGGCTTGCCGGTGATGCCGACACCGACGATTGTGCCGTCCGCGGCCTCCTTCTCGACCTGGTCGATGGCGGCGTCCAGGTTCGCCAGCGACTGCGGGCCGAAGGTGGTCGGCTTGGTGTGGTCAAGACCGTTGTCGAGCGTGATCAGCGCGAAGCGACCTGCGCCCAGGGGCAGTTCGAAGTGGCGTACGTGGGCCGTCGTGACGACCTCGTCGGGGAAGAGCGCGGCGGCGCCCTTCAACAGTTCTGCGGTGGTGCTCACTTGTCCCCCTCGAAGTGCGGGTTCTCCCAGATGACCGTCGCGCCCATGCCGAAGCCGACGCACATGGTGGTCAGGCCGTAGCGGACGTGCGGGTGCTCCTCGAACTGGCGGGCCAGCTGCGTCATCAGGCGGACGCCGGAGGAGGCCAGCGGGTGGCCGAAGGCGATGGCGCCGCCGTACTGGTTGACGCGCGCGTCGTCGTCGGCGATGCCGTAGTGCTCCAGGAAGGCCAGCACCTGGACGGCGAAGGCCTCGTTGATCTCGAACAGGCCGATGTCGGAGATGGACAGGCCGGCCTGGGCCAGCGCCTTCTCCGTCGCCGGGATCGGGCCGTAGCCCATGACCTCGGGCTCCACACCCGCGAAGGAGTAGGAGACCAGGCGCATCTTGACCGGCAGCCCGTTCTCGCGGGCGAAGTCCTCGGAGGCGATGAGCGAGGCGGTGGCGCCGTCGTTCAGACCGGCCGCGTTACCGGCGGTGACCCGGCCGTGGACGCGGAACGGCGTCTTGAGCCCGGCCAGGTTCTCCAGGGTGGTGCCGGGGCGCATCGGCTCGTCGGCGGTGACCAGGCCCCAGCCCGTCTCGCCCGCCTCGGCGTTGGTGCGGCGCACCGAGACCGGCACCAGGTCGGCCTGGATCTTGCCGTCGGCGTACGCCTTGGCGGCCTTCTCCTGCGAGCGGACCGCGTACTCGTCGGCGCGCTGCTTGGTGATCGTCGGGTAGCGGTCGTGCAGGTTCTCCGCGGTCATGCCCATGAACAGGGCGGACTCGTCGACCAGTTTCTCCGAGACGAAGCGCGGGTTGGGGTCGACGCCCTCACCCATCGGGTGGCGGCCCATGTGCTCGACACCGCCCGCGATGGCCACGTCGTACGCGCCGAAGGCGACGGAGCCGGCCACGGCGGTCACGGCGGTCAGGGCGCCCGCGCACATGCGGTCGATGGAGTAGCCCGGGACCGAGGTGGGCAGGCCCGCGAGGATGCCGGCGGTGCGGCCGATGGTCAGGCCCTGGTCGCCGATCTGCGTGGTCGCGGCGACCGCGACCTCGTCGATCTTCTTCGGGTCGAGTCCGGGGTTGCGGCGCAGCAGCTCCCGGATCGCCTTCACGACGAGGTCGTCGGCCCGGGTCTCGTGGTAGATGCCCTTCGGGCCCGCCTTGCCGAACGGGGTGCGGACGCCGTCGACGAAGACGACGTCCTTGACGGTACGAGGCACGATGGCTCTCCTCCAGGGTGCGGGATGGCACTGCTGCGTTGCGCTGAGCGCGCGCTCAGAGCCTATGCTACTTGTGGGTAATGTAGCTGCCCAGTCCTCCATCTCCGAGCGGTGAAGGTCACACCCCTGGGGGAGGCGTCGCGCGGCGCGGCACGGACGGTGGCCGGTACGGGCCGGGGCCGGGGCCGGTGCAGGGCACGAACCCGGGTCCCGGTGGTGGAGTATCCCCGCCCGGTGTCCGCGCCACCTCCGCGTACCGGTGAAGCGGCGGGGCGGGGTCGGTCCGGTGGCCGGCGGGCGATGGGCGGCGCGGCCCGGTATCGCGGCGGAACGCGCCCCCGGTCCCTCCCCCGGCTCCATCGGCCACGGGATTTCTAGACCGGTTGACCCAGGAACCCGTAGGCACTCCCGCATCCTTGGCGCAATTGTGACTTTACCGGTTTAGTAGCGGCTGTCAGAGTGCCGAACCAGCCAACTGACTCATGTCGGGTCCCGTGTCCTCGAACGGAGCTGGTCCTCATGAACCGCCGCACTGTGCTCACCGGATCGATCGCCGCCCTCGCCCTCCTGGCCTCCGCCTGCACCGGCACCGGGGGCAGTTCCCAGGGCGCGGACGCCGAGGCGCCCGACGACCCGTCCGAGGCCAAGGGGTCCATCACCGTCCTCACCCACCGGACCGATCTGGTGCAGGACGGCACGATGGAGGCCTACGCCGCCGAGTTCAACAAGACCCACCCCGACGTGAAGGTGGAGTTCGACGCCCTCACCGACTACGAGGGCGAGGTCAAGATCCGGATGAACACGGAGAACTACGGCGACGTCCTCATGATCCCCGCCGTCATCGAGAAGAAGGACTACCCGAAGTTCTTCGCCTCGCTGGGCAGCCGGGCCGAACTGAGCGAGAAGTACCGCTTCACCGACTACTCCACCGTCGACGGAAAGGTCTACGGCCAGAGCCCGATCGGCGTGGTCCCCGGATTCCTCTACAACAAGAAGGTCTGGGAGCAGGCGGGCGTCACCGACTGGCCCACCACCCCCGCCCGGTTCCTCGACGACCTGAAGGCCGTCAAGTCCCGGACCGACGCCGTCCCGTACTACACCAACTTCAAGGACATGTGGCCGCTGACCCAGTGGACCAACGTCAACGGCTCGGTCGGCTGCGACACCGGCGCCACCACGAAACTCGCCGAGGGGGACCCGTGGGCCGACGGCGCCGACCTGCGCGTCGCCGACACCCTGCTCCACGACATCGTGCGCGCCGGCCTCGCCGAGAAGGACCCGACCACCACCAACTGGGAGGCGTCCAAGCCGAAGCTGGCCAAGGGCGAGATCGCCACCATGTGGCTCGGCTCCTGGGCCGTCGTCCAGATGCGGGAGGCCGCGAAGCAGGCCGGCAGCGACCCCGACGACATCGGCTTCATGCCCTTCCCCGCCCAACAGGACGGCGCCTTCTGCGCGGTGACCTCCCCCGACTATCAGCAGGCCGTCAACGTCCACTCCGACCACAAGGCCGCCGCCCGCGCCTGGATCGACTGGTTCACCGACAAGTCCGGTTACGCGAAGGCCAATCTCGCCCTGTCCCCGCTGAAGGACGACCCCCTGCCCGAGATCCTGCGGCCCTACCGGGACGCGGGAGTCGAGCTGATCGACCTCGACGACGCCAAGGGCGCCCAGGTCAAGTCCATCGACAACAGCTCCGAGGTCGGCATCTACAAGCCCGACTACCGCCAGGACCTCGTCGACCTGGCCCGCGGAGCGCGCAAGGGCAGCCTGGACGACTTCCTCGACGGCCTCGGCGCACGCTGGGCCGAGGCGCGTACGTCCCTGGGGTCCTGATGGCGGACACCGCCGAGGCGGCGCGGCCTGTGCCCTCGGCCGCGCCCGCCGGGCCGGCCGCGGCCCCCGCCCCGCGCGGCGCCCGGCTGCGGCGGCGCGTCACCCCCTGGCTGTTCCTGATCGCGCCGCTCGCCCTGCTGCTCACCTTCACCTACGCGCCGCTCGCCAACATGGTCGCCTACAGCTTCACCGACTGGGACGGTGTGAGCCCCGAACTGAGCTGGACGGGCACCGAGAACTACACCGAACTCTTCACCCGGCCCGAACTGTTCGAGGTGTTCTTCGTCAGCGGCTACTACCTCGTCGCCTCCGTGGTGCAGATCGCCGTCGCCCTCTACTTCGCCACGATCCTCAGCTTCGACGTCCGCTTCCGGAACTTCTTCAAGGGCGTGCTGTTCTTCCCCTACCTGATCAACGGGGTGGCGATCGGCTTCGTCTTCCTCTACTTCTTCCAGGACGGCGGCACCCTCGACTCGGTGCTCCGTCTGGTCGGCGTCGACACCGACCACGCCTGGCTGGGCACCCCGTTCTCCGCGAACACCTCGCTGGCCGGCGTGTCCGTCTGGCGCTATCTGGGCCTGAACTTCGTGCTGTTCCTCGGCGCGATCCAGTCCATCCCCGGCGAGCTGTACGAGGCGGCCGAGATCGACGGCGCGACCCGATGGCAGCAGTTCCGGTACATCATCGCGCCCGGCATCAGACCCATTCTGGGCCTGAGCGTGATCCTCTCCGTCTCCGGTTCCCTGTCGGTCTTCGAGATCCCGTACATCATGACCGGCGGCGCCACCGGCACCGAGACCTTCGTCATCCAGACGGTGAAGCTCGCGTTCCAGTTCAACAAGACGGGGCTCGCCTCGGCCGCCGCCGTCGTCCTGCTCCTGATCGTCCTGGCGGTCACCTGGGTGCAGCGCCGCATCGTCCCCGACGACAAGGTGGACCTGGTATGACCCGCCGCACAGTGGCCCGGTCGCTCATGTACCTGACCCTCGTCCTCGCCACGCTGGTCGTCCTGCTGCCGCTCGCCGTGGTTCTCCTGACCTCGCTGAAGACCTCGGAGGAGATGGCGGGCGGCAGCGGAGCGCTTGCCCTGCCCGACGACCCGCTGAACCTCGGCAACTACGTCACCGCGTTCCAGGACGGCCGGATGCTCTCCGCCTTCGGCAACACGGCGGTCATCCTGGTCGTCGCCGTGGGCGGCACCATACTCATCGGTTCGATGACGGCGTACGCGATCGACCGCTTCGCCTTCCGCTTCCGGAAACTGGTCGTCGTCCTGTTCCTGCTCGCCGCGCTCGTCCCCGGAGTGACCACCCAGGTGGCGACCTTCCAGATCGTCAACAGCTTCGGCATGTTCGACAGTCTGTGGGCGCCGATCGCCCTCTACATGGGCACGGACATCGTGTCGATCTACATCTTCCTGCAGTTCATCCGCTCCATCCCCGTCTCCCTCGACGAGGCGGCACGACTGGACGGCGCCAACGCGTTCACGGTCTACCGGAAGGTGATCCTCCCGCTCCTCAAACCGGCGATCGCGACGGTGGTGATCGTGAAGGGGATCAACGTCTACAACGACTTCTACATCCCCTTCCTCTACCTGCCCTCCGAGGATCTTGGCGTGATCTCGACGTCCCTGTTCCGCTTCAAGGGCCCCTTCGGAGCCCACTGGGAAACCATCTCGGCGGGCGCGATCCTGGTCATCCTCCCGACCCTGATCGTCTTCCTGACCCTCCAGCGCTTCATCTACAACGGTTTCATGAGGGGGGCCACGAAGTAGAACAGAGGGCGGCACCGCCGCGGGCGGCCGGACCTGCGGGTCCCACCGCGCTCAGACGCCCTCGGAACCGCCCTCGGAACCGCCGTCGGAACCGCCGTCGGAACCGCCGTCGGAACCGTCCGAGGCCAGCGCGGTGACGAGGACCGGCGTCACCTGCTCCACCTGCCACGGCCGCGCCCCGTACCCCGCCAACGCGGCCGCAACGGACTCCGGGCCGACGGGCTGCGGCGGTTCCCAGCACACCCTCCGTACCGTGTCCGGGGTGATCAGGTTCTCCTGCGGCATGGTCAGTCGCTCGGCCAGCGCGCTCACTCCCGCGCGGGCCGCGGACAGCCGGGCGGCGGCCACCGGGTCCTTGTCCGCCCAGGCGCGCGGCGGCGGGGGTCCGGTCAAGGGCTGTCCGGGCTGCGGCAGCTGCGCCTCGCTCAGCGCCCGCGCCCGGTCCACGGCCGCCTGCCACTGCTCCAGCTGACGCCGCCCCGCCCGCGGCCCGAACCCGTTCAGCGCGGCCATGGCCTGTGCGTCGGCCGGCAGGGCGAGAGCGGCCTCGACGATGGCCGTGTCGGAGAGCACCTTGCCCGGGGAGACGTCCCGGCGCTGCGCGATCCGGTCCCGGGTCTGCCACAGCTCCCGTACGACGGCGATCTGCCGGCGCCGGCGCACCTTGTGCATACCGGAGGTGCGCCGCCAGGGGTCCTTGCGGGGCTCCGGCGGCGGTGCGGACGCGATCGCGTCGAACTCCTGCCACGCCCATTCCAGCTTGCCCTGCCGGTCCAGTTCCTTCTCCAGGGCGTCCCGCAGGTCGACCAGGAGCTCGACGTCGAGGGCGGCGTACCGCAGCCAGGGTTCGGGCAGCGGGCGGGTGGACCAGTCGACGGCGGAGTGGCCCTTCTCCAGGACGAAGCCGAGCACGTTCTCGACCATCGCGCCGAGCCCGACGCGGGGGAAACCGGCGAGGCGGCCGGCCAGCTCGGTATCGAAGAGACGGGTGGGCAGCATCCCTATCTCTCGCAGGCAGGGCAGGTCCTGCGTGGCGGCGTGCAGCACCCACTCGACGCCGGACAGCGCCTCGCCCAGCCCTGACAGGTCGGGGCAGGCGACGGGGTCGATCAGTGCGGACCCGGCGCCCTCACGGCGCAGTTGGACGAGGTAGGCACGCTGGCCGTAACGGTAGCCGGAGGCCCGCTCGGCGTCGACGGCGACGGGGCCGGTGCCCGCGGCGAAGGCGGCGATCACCTCGGCGAGCGCGGCGTCGTCCGTGATCACGGGCGGAACGCCCTCGCGCGGTTCGAGCAAGGGGATCGGCGCCTCCGTAGCAGAAGATCCGTCGTCGTCCGGAGGGGCGCCTCCGGTGGTTCGCAGGGCATTGTCTGCTGCGGTGTCGTGGGCGTCGGTCACCTGTCAAGAGTATCCGTGCCGCGAAGGGGCCCGCCGACGGAACGTTCCGTCGGCGGGCCCCAGGGGGTCGTAAACAAGTCAGGCCGGTGCATGCCCGGCCGAGGAGAAGCGGACCGGAGGGGAGGGGGCGGAGGAGGGGGATGGAGGAGGGGAGGCGGGCGGCACGGCCGCGGAGGTCGGTGCCGCGGAGGTCAGTGGATGATGCCGGTGCGCAGGGCGACCGCGACCATCCCGGCGCGGTCGCCCGTACCGAGCTTGCGGGCGATGCGGGCGAGGTGGCTCTTGACGGTCAGCGCGGACAGGCCCATCGAGACGCCGATGGCCTTGTTCGACTGCCCCTCCGCCACCAGCCGCAGCACCTCGACCTCACGGCCGGACAGTTCGCGGTAGCCGCCCGGGTGGCTCGGGGCACCCGGAGGGCGGCGGTGCAGACGGGCGCCGCCGATGGGGGCGGCACCGGGGCGGGAGGGAAGTCCGAGGTTGGTACGGGTGCCGGTGACGACGTAGCCCTTCACTCCGCCGGCGAGGGCGTTGCGCACGGCGCCGATGTCGTCGGCGGCGGACAGGGCGAGGCCATTGGGCCAGCCTGCGGCCCGGGTCTCCGAGAGGAGGGTGAGGCCGGAACCGTCCGGCAGATGGACGTCGGCGACACAGATGTCGCGGGGGTTGCCGATGCGGGGACGAGCCTCCGCGACGGACGAGGCCTCGATCACGTCGCGTACACCGAGAGCCCACAGATGGCGGGTGACGGTGGAGCGGACGCGGGGGTCGGCCACGACCACCATGGCGGTCGGCTTGTTCGGGCGGTAGGCGACCAGGCTTGCGGGCTGCTCGAGGAGAACGGACACCAGGCCTCCTGGGGTGGCGGCGGGACGGGGCCGGCTCGTGGGGGCGGAGCCGGGCTCAACCGTGCTTTCAAGGTCACAGTCGTCTTCGGCAACAAACGCGGTCTCCTTTAGAGAATGATCACGATCCAGTGAGTAACAATCCGTGCAATTCGGACACGCGGTCGATCATTCGAAGATCGAACGGTTTCGGTCTGCATCGCAACGCTTCCGGAAGTGGCCGTATCGACAAAGAGATCCCCAAAAAGGTCGCCAAAGAGATCTTGAGGGGATTGGCAAGGGGGCAACCGAGGAGATCGACAAAGAGACCGGTCGCGAGTGCTCCGGTGACCGACCCGGCTACAGCCCGGCGAACAGCCCGACGACCAGCCCGGAAACGGCAGAAGACCGGCCCGAAGACCGGTCTGGGGGAGCGCCGGGAGCCCCACGAGGGGATCGACCCGGCAACGGCTGCAGGTTCAGTGCCCGCGGTGGGCTCAGTGCCCGCGGTGGGCTCAGCGCCCGCCGTGGACCCAGCGGTGCGGTGGGCTCAGCGTGACTGCGGCCCCCTGCGCTGCGGCAGCGTCACCACCGACGCGTCCCCCGGAGCGGCCGGCGGCAGCCCGGCGACCTGCGCCAGCAGATCGCACCACGACATCAGATGCGTGGCCGCGTCCGGCACCCCGCCCATGCCCTCTTCCGGCGTCCACGAGGCACGGATCTCGATCTGCGAGGCGGCAGGACGCTCGGACAGCCCGCCGAAGTAGTGCGAACTGGCCCGCGTGACCGTGCCGCTCGGCTCGCCGTACGTCAGGCCGTGTGCCGCGAGCGCACCGGTCAGCCAGGACCAGCACACCTCCGGAAGCAGCGGATCCGCCGCCATTTCCGGCTCCAGTTCCGCGCGCACCAGCGTCACCAGCCGGAAGGTGCCCCGCCAGGCGTCGTGCCCGGCCGGGTCGTGCAGCAACACCAGTCGGCCGTCGGCCAGGTCCTGGTCGCCGTCCACGACCGCCGCCTCCAGCGCGTACGCGTACGGGGCGAGCCGTTTGGGCGCCGGAGTGGTCTCCACTTCGATCTGCGGTCGGAGCCGCGCGCCCCGCAACGCTTCGACGGCGGTCCGGAAGGGCGAGGGGGGCGCCGTGTCCCCGAGCCCGAGATCCGCATCGGTGTCCTTCGCTTCGTCCATTCCGCCCGTGCCGTCCGACAGTCGTCCCTGAGCCGCAGCCATGCGGGGAAGGTTAAGCGGAAGCGGGCCCCGGCGCGGGGAAGGACACCCGGGGCGGGTAACGGTGTCCGGATCGTGTCACACCGGCGTGGCGCGGGGCACGATGCCCGGCGTGGCGCGGACGCGGCGCACGGTGTGGCGCGGGGCACGGTGCCCGGGTGGCCTGCGGTGCGGGACGTCCGGCGGACCATGCGAGACTGGCCGGGTGAGTGCCAATGTCAGCCCGCGGGGCAAGCAGCCGACCCAGACGTACGACAGTGCCTTCCTCAAGGCGTGCCGGCGTGAGCCGGTGCCGCACACTCCGGTGTGGTTCATGCGGCAGGCGGGCCGCTCATTGCCGGAGTACCGCAAGGTGCGCGAGGGCATCGCGATGCTCGACTCCTGCATGCGCCCCGACCTCGTCGCCGAGATCACCCTCCAGCCGGTGCGCCGGCACGATGTCGACGCGGCGATCTACTTCAGCGACATCGTCGTGCCCCTCAAGGCCATCGGTATCGACCTCGACATCAAGCCCGGTATCGGCCCCGTCGTCGAGGAGCCCTTCCGCACCCGCGCCGACCTGGCCCGGCTGCGCGACCTCACCCCGGAGGACGTCTCCTACGTCACCGAGGCGTACGGCCTGCTGACCGCCGAGCTGGGCGCCACCCCGCTGATCGGCTTCGCGGGCGCCCCGTTCACCCTCGCCAGCTATCTCGTCGAGGGCGGCCCGTCCCGCACGTACGAGAACGCCAAGGCGATGATGTACGGCGACCCGGAGCTCTGGGCCGACCTCCTCGACCGCCTCGCGGACATCACTGCCGCGTTCCTCACCGTGCAGATCGAGGCCGGCGCCTCCGCGGTCCAGCTGTTCGACTCCTGGGCCGGCGCGCTCGCCCCGGCCGACTACCGGCGCTCGGTGCTGCCCGCCTCGGCCAAGGTCCTCGACGCGGTGTCCGGCTACGGCATCCCCCGTATCCACTTCGGCGTCGGCACCGGCGAACTCCTCGGCCTGATGGGCGAGGCCGGCGCGGACGTCGTCGGCGTCGACTGGCGCGTCCCGCTGGACGAGGCCGTCCGCCGGGTCGGCCCCGGCAAGGCGCTCCAGGGCAACCTCGACCCGACCGTGCTGTTCGCCGGCACGGAGGCGGTGCAGGCGAAGACCCGCGAGGTGCTGGCCGCGGCCGAGGGCCTCGAGGGCCACATCTTCAACCTCGGCCACGGCGTCATGCCGAACACCGACGCCGACGCGCTGACCCGCCTCGTCGACCACGTTCACACCGCCACCGCCCGCTGACCACGCGGGGCGCTCACCACGGGTGCCGGGGCCGTGCCCGCCTGCCGGACAGCAGGCCGGGCGGCTCCGGCGGCGGGGGAGTACCGGGGCGCAGCGGCCAGGCGATCAGCATGCCGGCCACGAAGCCCACGACATGCGCCACATACGCCACCGTCCCGGCGTCGGTGACGCCCGTCCCGGACGAGTACACCACCTGCAGCACGAACCACATGCCGAGCACGATCCAGGCCGGCAGCCGCAGCAGCAGGAAGATCAGGAACGGCACCAGTACCCAGACGCGCGCCCTCGGATACAGCACCAGATAAGCGCCCAGCACCCCCGCGATCGCCCCGGACGCGCCGATCAGCGCGGTGCCCGAGCCCGCGTTCACCAGCGCGTAGCCGTACGAGGCCACATAGCCGCAGACGGCGTAGAACAGCGCGAGGCGCAGGTGCCCCATGCGGTCCTCGATGTTGTTGCCGAAGATCCGGAGGGTGGACATTACCGCAGGTCAGATGTGTGCTGGGTGGACCCCAGGTCAGCAAGTAGTCAGCATGTGGCGTGCCGGAGGTCTCCGCCTTGCTGACCGCGGGACGTGACAGCAGGGCCGGCCTTCGCTGGTTCGCCCGCCCCTTCGGAAGATCTCGCTCCTCGGCTCGTCAGCTCGCTCGCGGCATGGGTTCCTTCTTCAAGACCTGCTCCTGTGCCAAGCCCAGCCGCTGTCCGCACTTCTACACCATCCGTTTCCGTGATGCCCGTGGCAAACAGTCGGAGGAAGGCGGGTCCCGAAACCAAGACGCGGCGATCGACAGGCTGAGCCTTTTCCATCTTGATCAGCTGGCGAGTTCGAGGGTGACGACAGTTTGGACGATGGCGGTGATCCGAGTGGTGCTGCAGCGGAGTTTCCGCAGAAGCCGCCAAGACTTGAGGATCGCCATGGCGCGTTCGCCCAGGTTGCGGATGGTGGCGTGGTCCCGGTTGTGACGCCGGCGCCGGCCGCGCAGGTGCTTGCCCCGGAACGGGACGCGGATGGCGGAGTTCGCACCCTGATACGCCTTGTCTGCCCAGCACTTGATGTCGTCGGCGGCCAGAGCGGCAGGGATCTTGTGGGTCCGGGCCGCGGTCAGGTCGTGCGTGGCTCCCGGCAGTGCGTCCGACGCCCGGATCAGGCGTCCGGCTGGATCGGCGATGACTTGCACGTTCATCCCGTGATGCTTCTTCTTCCCCGAGCAGTACGGCCGGTCGGCGGCGATGCGGTCGATCGGCAGGAGCGTGCCGTCGAGAATCACATATGCCTTCTTCCGCACGGTCTGCATGGCCTGCTCGAGCGTGGGCGCGAGGGCGGCCAGGAGGTCGACGGCCTCGCGTATGCAGCGGTGGACCGTGGCGATCCCGACGCGGAATCCCGCCGCGAGGCGGGCGTTGGGGGCACCCCCGGCCGGAGGCTGGGGGAGTGTCACCGCAGCGCAGGTGGGCCAGGACCGGCAGGGCCTGCCGGCCGCAGGTCAGGCGGCGCCACCGGGAACCGATGCGGCGGCGGTGACCTGCGAGAAGACCGGAGAGGTGCTGCAGGGTGCGGCTGGACAGATCGATGCAATGGGGTCTCCCCTGCTCGAGAGAAGCCGAGAGCTTGGGGAAGGGTGGACAAGCACGAGAGCTCCTGGCGGACTGGTGATCTTGGTCGTGAACCCGTCTACCAGGAGCTTTCTTCATGCCCGCCACCAGGGCGCCGATCCAACCACCCGCCAGGTTGGAAGAGGCTCACTGGGCGGCGGCTTCATCCGCGATGTCCTCATCGACTCGCTGCCCCCTGCCACTCTCCTGGACCGGCGCTATTACACGCTTGCCGCCATCGGCGGGGTGATCGCTTTCGCTCTCAGCAAGTACCTGCGTCGGATCGAGGCAGCTATCACCATGCTCGACACGATCGGGTTGAGCGCTTTCGCGGTGATCGGAGCGAGCGAGGCACTGGAATCCGGGCTGGGCGTTGCGCCCGCGGCCCTGCTGGGAGTGGTCACCGCAGTGGGCGGGGGCACGATCCGCGACATGCTCGTCCGTCAGGTTCCGTCGGTGCTGAGCAGTGGCCTGTATGCCATCCCCGCCCTGGTGGGCGCCACGGTAACCGTCACCGCTATCCAGCTGGGTGTTTACGGTCTGCCGGCCGCGCTGGGCGCCGCATCGGCCTGTTTCCTGATCCGCACGCTCGGCCTCCACTTCAGTATTGACGCACCCGAACCACCTGAGACCAGGAGGCGCAGGTAGGTACGCGGGGCCGGGACATGGGCCGAACCCGACCGGCTCACCCGTTCGGGTCGGTCCCACGGCACGAGCCCTTCGTGCTCCACACGTCCCGTGGGGCGGGCCGTGATGCGAGTCGGCACCCCGCTGCTGTCCGTCACGCTTCGTGTTCGCCCGGGTCGCCGGGCGTGGGACCATGGGTAGGCTCGGCCTATGGGCACTACGTCCGCGATGCCGGCTTCGCCGATCCCGTTCCGGGAGGGTTGTCGCGGTGCGTTGCCTGGACCTCGCCACGTTTTCTTGTGTGTGCCGTTGGGCGCCGCATCCCGCGCGGCCGGCCTGGACCTGTTCGGGTTCCTGGTGCTCGGCATCACCTCCGGCCCGAGCGGCAGCACGATCAGGGATGTGCTCCGCCAGGCACACCAGTCGCGCTGCCACTGTCGCTGTGACGGTCGCCGGAGTCACGGTGGTCTGCTCGTACGTCGTGCCGGGGGCGGTGTCGGCCTGGGCATCGTTCCGAGGCCGGGTTTCCGGGCGTACCGCCGCGCACTACGGCTGGAATCCTCCCAGTGGCTCCACCGGCAGTCCCGGTCCAACGCGGCCTCGGCAGTGCGGCGCCGCATCGATCCCGCGGCCCGAAACGGGGAGGAAGAGCAGCCCCGCCCACGCAAGGAGCCTCGATGACCGATCCTGCCCAAACCGTGCTGGCCGACCTCGACTCCATCCGTTCCGACCTGGAGGACTTCTACCAGGACCTGCACCGGCACCCCGAACTCGGACTGAGGGAACACCGCACGGCGAAGAAGGCGGCGGACGCGCTGCGGGACTTCGGCTATGACGTCACCGAAGGCATCGGCGGCACGGGCGTGATCGGGGTCCTTGCGAACGGGGACGGCCCCACCGTCATGGCCCGGGCGGACATGGACGCCCTCCCCGTGCGTGAACGGACCGGTCTGCCCTACGCCTCCACCGCGACCGTGACCGGCCCGGACGGCAGCGAACAGCCCGTCATGCACGCCTGCGGACACGACGTGCACGTGACCTGCCTGCTCGGCTGCGCGCGGCTGCTGGCCCAGCACCGGGACGCCTGGCGGGGTACCTTCGTGGCGCTCTTCCAGCCCTCGGAGGAGAACGGCGAGGGCGCCGAGGCCATGATCGCCGACGGTCTCACCTCCAGGTCGCCCCGGCCCGACGTGGTGCTCGCCCAGCACGTACTGCCCTATCCGGCCGGCTACGTCGGCACCCGCGCCGGCTCGTTCCTGTCGGCCGCGGACAGCCTGCGCATCACCGTGCACGGACGCGGGGCGCACGGCTCCATGCCCCAGGCGGCGGTCGACCCGGTGGTGATGGCCGCGATGATCGTCGTGCGCCTGCAGACCATCGTCTCCCGGGAACTGGCCGCCACCACGCCCGCCGTGCTCACCGTGGGCAGCATCCACGCCGGCTCCGGCCCCAACGTCATCCCCGACCGGGCCGTCATCGAACTCAACGTGCGCACCTACGACGACGCCACCCGCACCCACGTCCTGGACGCGATCGAGCGGATCGTCAAAGCCGAGTGCGAGGCGTCCCGCTCGCCGAAGGCACCCGAGATCGAGCGGATCGCCTCCTTCCCGCCCACCGTCAACGACGAGGAGCCGACCCGGCGCGTCGCGGAGGCGTTCGCCGCGTACTTCCGCGACGACGCGCACACCGTCGACCTGCAGACCGCCAGCGAGGACATGAGCGAGATCCCCGCGGCGTTCGAGGTGCCGTTCACGTACTGGGCGATCGGCGGCATCGATCCGGAGCGCTACGCCGAGGCCGCCAAGAAGGGGACCGTCTTCCAGGACATCCCGGTCAACCACAGCGCCACATTCGCCCCTGTCATCCAGCCGACCCTGGACACCGGCGTCAGCGCCGTGGCGGTGGCCGCCCTCTCCTGGCTCGGCAGCTGAGACAAGTCCGGCATCGCCTCGCCGGTCGCTCGGTCGTGGCCCGGCGACCGCTCCGGCCAGGGCGGCAGCAGCGGCTCGATCAACCCCCACAACTCATCGTCCACGATCCACGGTCGAGCACCCACACCCTCACGAACGGCCGAATCGTCACACTGGTAACGCCCCACCAGGACATCTCAACAAGATCGTGTCACGAGCTCTTATGCAAAATCTTTCAGGTTTTCCTTGGGTTGCCTGACTCGGCCTACTTTGACGGAGTCCCCCATATCCCCTGCGGGGACGCCTCACAGGCGTGAAAATGGGCCGTGGTGGCCGCCCGTCGACGTCGCTCCCTCTTTGGGACAGTGAGCCCGGGACAGAGTCTGGCGCCGGGGCCGGCCGGAGGGGCCGCGCACTGTCGCCTTCGAGCACGCCGTTCAGATTCTCGTTTCCCCTCACGGCCCTGCGGGTGGCTGCGGCCCGGCGGGTCCGTGTGAGGGAGGGGACGTGGGTGGACGAGTCCGGGGCGGTCGACCAGACAGCGGAACTGGTGGAGCGAGTCGCCGCGATCGATGTGGCCAAGGCATCCGGGATGCTGTGCCTGCGTCTGCCGCACGAAAGGATCGAGGACGTCGCACCCTGACCATCCCCTCGTAGCGTAGAGCCCGTGATTGCAGGGGAAGTTGGGGCTCATGGGGTCCAAGAAGAAGCCGCCGTACGATGCCGAGTTCCGTGAGGGTGCCGTACGCATCGTGATCGAGACGGGGAAGCCGGTCGGTGATGTCGCCGAGGAGCTCGGCATCAACCCGGGCACCCTGCACAGCTGGGTCTCGCGGTGGCGCCGTAACGGGACGACGTCGTCGGACCGGCCCGCGTCGGCCGCGTCGGGCGGGCGTGTGCGGGAGGCCGAGCGCGAGGAGCTGGAGCGGCTGCGCCGGGAGATGAGCGAGAAGAACAAGCGCATCCGGGAGCTGGAGATGGAGCGTGATGTCTTCAAGCGATGCATGGCCCTCTGGGTGAAGTGACCGAGAACGATCCGGAGGCGCTGGTCGCCTTCATCGGTAACCAGAGGGTCGAGCACGGCGTCCCGCACCGGGTGGCCTGCCGGGTGGTCGGGGTGAGCGAGGCATGGTTCTACAAGTGGCGGCGCCGTCCGGACGAGCCGACGAAGCGCGAGGTCAGACGCGCGGAACTGGAGGACAGGATCGTGCATTTCTTCCGGGAGTCCGGTGAGACCTACGGATCGCCTAGGATCACCCAGGACCTGTGGGCGGAGAACAACCTCTCCCCGGCACGAATCACAAGATCATCCCACGCCGGTCAGCCAGCATGACAATGCTATTTTTCGACAGCTCCCTGGCCCGTCAGGCGGATGCCTGTCCGCTGATTTCCGCCAGCAGCTCCAGCGACCTCAGCCAGGCCTTCCTGTCGATGGCCGAGGACACGATGATCAGCTCGTCCGCCTGGGCGAGCCCGGTGAAGCGGTCCAGGTAATCCTTGACCTCGGCGGGGTTGCCGACGGCGGTGTACTGGAGCATTTGCAGGACCTGCTGTCCGGCGGGGGTCTCGAGGATCATGTCCGCCTCCTCCGGCGTGAACGTCCGGTCGCCTCGGCCGAGCATCTGGGTCACGCGGTGGCGCTTCGTGGCGTGCAAATGCTCCTGGGCGTCTTCCGTCGTGTCCGCCGCGATGACATTGACGCCGGCGATGACGTACGGCTTGTCCAGTTGCGCCGACGGCTGGAATTCGCGCCGGTAGAGGGCGACGGCGTCCCGCAGCGCGTTCGGGGCGAAGTGGGAGGCGAAGGAGTACGGAAGCCCGAGTGCGGCGGCGAGCTTCGCGCCGAACAGGGAAGAACCGAGAATGTACAGCGGCACGTTGGTGCCCTTGCCCGGTGTGGCGTCGACACCTGAGATGCGGGACTCGCCTGCCAGGTAGCCCTGCAGCTCCAGCACATCCTGCGGGAAGGTGTCCGCCGACCTGGGGTCGCGGCGCAGCGCACGCATCGTCTGCTGGTCGCTGCCCGGTGCCCGGCCCAGGCCCAGGTCGATGCGGCCGGGGTGCAGCGTCGCCAGGGTTCCGAATTGTTCGGCGATCGGCAGCGGTGCGTGATTGGGCAGCATGATGCCGCCGGCGCCGAGGCGGATGGTCCGCGTATGCGCGGCGATGTGCGCGATGAGCACGCTGGTCGCCGAGGAGGCGATGGTCGGCATGTTGTGGTGTTCCGCGTACCAGATCCGCCGGTAGCCCCATTCCTCGGCGTGCTGGGCCATGGTCACGCTGGCCTGGAAGCTGTCGGCGGCGGTTTCGCCCTCGCCGATCTGCGCCAGGTCGAGGATGGAGAGTGGGACAGTCACGGGTAGCAGACCTCTCGGAAAGAAAGACACCGGTACGTGGAGCGGGCACGCCGAATGCCGACCGTGCTCGTATCCGGGAACACTGACGAAGCCCGTGATATTTCGGCGCCACTGACGTTTTCTCGGCGTTGATCACTTCCAGATTCCGTTGAGGGTGAGGGCGGCGCGGGCGATGTCGCCGATCCGGCTGGGGCTGATGGTGATGTGCTGCAGCGTGCGCCAGCGCTGCTTGAGTTCGGCTGCGGCGCGTTCGCCGAGGGCTCGGATGCCTCGGATCAGGCTGTTGGTGGTTCGTGTGCCGGCGTCCAGGGCCTGTTCTGGCTGGCCCTTGGGGCGGCGGACCGGGAGGAGGATGCCGATGCCGACGCCGGTGTGGCCCTTGTCGGCCAGGATGGGCAGGCCGTCGGCCGCCGCCTTGTACAGCGCGGGCAGGGCGTGGAGGCGGGTGGCGGTGCTGTCGGGGACGCTGCCGGGTTCGACGTCGGAGACCCACCGCGGGGTGCCGTCCGGGGCGGCCAGGAACTGCACGTTGCCGCCGAATGCCTTGTGTTTTTGGCTGAACCGCCAGTCGTTGCCGTTGTCCTGGACACCACACCAAGCGGCACTGCTAATGACTCTTGCAGAAGTGAGTGGGTCAACCATCAGCCGCAGCGGCCTGTATCAGGAAATCGCAGCACTCGAGAGCGGCCGAGCATTGAACGGCACTGGCTGCTTGCCCACTACCTCGCGGACAGCATCGCCCGCCTGACACACGGCAGCCCTTGGCCGGGATGCCTACCGTCCGCTGTCTTTCGAAGGCCCCAAGTTGCTCACTGTATTCGACCAGGGCTGCCCTTGGAAGTGGTCGTTGCGTTCTGCGCGGATCACGGGGGCCAGGGTTCTTGAGCGGGCCGCGCCGATGCCGAGGCGATTGCGGAGGGTCTCCACAGGGCTGCGGCTCGATTCCCGCCCCTCACACACAAGCCGTCCGGCACGGCCCACGGCACGCTCCCACGACCCAAGGCGCACTCCCCCTGGCCCCGGCAACCGACATCCCCCAGTTGTGCCCACCCCATGGATACGGGTCAGGGGCCCGCAGCGAGAGCTGCTGGGCCCCTGACCCGTAGTGGGCTCCGCCCCCGACCTCGGGGAATTACGCCGCCAGGCTGCGCTCAGCGTTCTGCAGGGTCTTGGCGGGGCCCTCGGCGAGGTAGCGCTCGATCGAGTCGTCGAGTTCTTCGAGCCACGGTGTGTGGTGCTCGGTGGCCAGGGTTCCCGTCATGACCGAGCGGTAGGCACGGTCGCGGTAGCCCATGATGTCGGCCTTCTTGTCGCGCTTCCACGCGAGGAAGATCTCGACGACCCGGTCGAGGTCGAACTCGGGGTAGTCCGTCTGCCGCAGCAGATCACGCACGTAGTCGGCCTGGAAGCGGACCTCTTCGGCGTCCGAGGAAAGCTTCTCGAAACGTTCCCGCCACTCGGCGATGGAGGCGGAGCGTTCGGTCTCCGACGGCAGCTCGGCGCGGCCCAGGATGAGGTCGCGTACGTACCAGGCCTGCGCGTCGAACATGTTGAAGGTGAACCACTGGTCCTGCGCGCCGAGGTAGGCCAGACGCGGGTTGTCCTGCCACACGACACCGCGGTAAAGGCCGTCCGGGTACACGTTGTTCGGGGAGGCCAGCGCGAGCTCGTCGGGCAGGAACGGGTACTTGTGCAGGTAGCCGGTGCACAGGATGACGGCGTCGATGTGCTTCGAGGTGTCGTCGGCGAAGTGGACCGTGTTGCCCTCGATGCGCTTGATGACGGGGCGTTCCTCGAAGCCCTCGGGCCAGTCGTAGCCCATCGGCGCGGAACGATAGCTCGCCGTCACCGAGCGTGCGCCCATCTTGAACGCCTGGCTGCCGATGTCCTCGGCCGAGTAGCTGGAGCCGACGACGAGGACGTCCTGCCCCTTGAGGGCTTCCGCGCCGCGGAAGTCGTGCGCGTGGGCGATGTGCCCGGGGAAGGTCTCGATGCCAGGGAAGTGCGGCACGTTGGGGAAGGCGAAGTGGCCGCTGGCGACGACCACATGGTCGAACTCCTCGGTCGTCGATTCTCCGGTGGGGAGATTCTCGACCGTGAGCGTGAAGACCTCACGCTCGGCGTCGTATTCCGTCCAGCGCACGACGGTCTGGAAACGGATGAAATCGCGCACGTTCGTCTTCTTCAGCCGGGCGGCGATGTAGTCCCACAGAACCGGGCGCGGCGGGTATGAGGAGACGGCGCGACCGAAGTGCTCGTCGAAGGTGTAATCAGCGAACTCCAGCGCTTCCTTCGGCGCATTCGACCACAGATTGCGGTACATGCTCGAGTGCACGGGCTCGCCGTACTCGTCGAGTCCGGTGCGCCAGGTGAAGTTCCACTGGCCACCCCAGTCAGCCTGTTTATCAAAACAGACAATCTCGGGGATGTCCGCCCCTGCGCGCGCTGCGGTCTCAAAGGCCCGCAGCTGAGCCATGCCCGAGGGGCCGGCACCGACAATCGCTACTCTTTTTCTGTTCGTCACGTATGTCCCTTTATTTTCGCCATGTGGCCCCGTACTCACCCTCACGGGCAGGGCGGAGCCGTCCGGTCGCCAGAGTCCGCACGTATCGACCGGTCCAGAGAGGCGGATTTCTTTTGACCGTAGCAGGATTGGCTCAGTTGCGCTAATTTGCTGTCGCAATCAACGGCGTCAACCCGTCGGAGGTGCGGGCCGCGATAGCCGGTCCGGCCGTGCGGCTACAGGTCGGCATCAAGCCCCACTCTCGGCGGATGAACTGCAACTTTGTCACCTCGCCGAGTGTGACGGGGTCGTCCGCCGGGCTGGCCGCGAAGGTCGTCGCCCTGCGTGCCTTCACCCTTTGAACTTCACATCGGCAACGCAGCGGAAAGGGTGGATGGCGCCCTGGCGGAAATGTGCCCGACCGTAGCTCCTTCCCGGTCTGCGCAATCTCATTCCTCCGAGATGCAGAAGGAAGCGGATCCGTAATCTGGTTCTCCGTCTTGTCCGAGTGAAGGAGGATTTTCCACCATCGGTCTGAGCCGGCCAGATAAAGGCAGAGGGCGGCTTGGACGAGGCTGGTGATCCGGGTGGTCGAGCACCGGAGCTTGCGGAGGAGCCGCCAGGACTTGAGGGTGGCCATGGCCTGCTCGACGAGTGCGCGGATCTTCGCGTGGGACCGGTTCATCGCCTGCTGACCGGTGGGCAGGGTCTACCGCCGTCACCAACACGGGGTGCGGACCGTGCCGCCGGCACTCCGGTGGCCCTTGTCGGCCCAGCACGTGCTCGATCGGCGTGCCGTCGAGGATCACATAGGTCGTGCCCCGCGGCAGCGGCGTTCCAGGACCTCATACAGGTCGGTGCCTGGTCGGCTCGTGCCTGTGACTGTCGGTACGTCAGTGCAGCTTTTGCTGTTCCAGCCATCTGAAGACCTCGGACCTCTTGTACTGGCCCGGCTGATTCAGCGGAATTGACCGAACTGACGCCCCGATAGCAGAAAGGTGCCACTGACCTGCAAGGATGCGAGTGTCTACGTCGTATCCGGCACGAGAGTCAGGGCACCTTTCTGGTGAGCGAGCGTACAGGGTGGGACCGTCGGCTGCGTGTGCGGGCCGACGGCAAGGGGCTGGTCGGGCATGCCGGGGCTGTGCTGCTGCGCCGATGCGCGGACCGGGTCGGGCTGACCGGGGCTCTGGCCGACGTGCTGCCGGTTGGCCTCGGGCATGGCTGGCGTGATCGCGCCACGGTGGTGGTGCAGCTCGCTGTGGCGATCGTGTTGGGGGCGTCGAATCTGAGCGAGGCCGAGCAACTCGGCCTGCACCAGCGGTCCGTGTTCGGACCAACGGCCTCGGACTCCACCGCCCGGCGCACCCTTGCCGCCCTGGACGAGGCGGCCCTGAAACTGATCGCGAAGGCGCGGCGCCAGGTCCGTCGGCATGTCTGGTCGCTGCTGGCCCTGCGTCCCGGCGGGTTTCCCTGGCTGACGGTCGCGGGCCGGCATCTGCAGGGCTGGGTCGTCATCGACATGGACGCCACGATCATCACCGCCGCGTCCAAGAAGGAGCGGGCAGCACCCACGTTCAAGGGCACGTTCGGCTTTCACCCGCTCGCGGCCTGGTGCGCGAACACCGACGAGTGCCTGGCCATGGAACTGCGTCCCGGCAACGCCGGCGCGAACACGGTCGCCGATCATCTGCGTGTCCTCCACGCGGCGTTGGCCCAAATCCCACGCTCCTCCAGCGCGAAGCTCCTCGTCCGCGTTGACGGAGCCGGGGCCACCCACGGCCTGCTGGACCACCTGGTCGCCCTCAACACGAAGCGGCGCACGGTCCGCTTCAGTGTCGGCTGGAAGATCACCGAGGACGACGAGAAGGCCATCGCGAAGCTGCCCGAGACGGCGTGGGAGACCTCACTGAAGCAGGACGGCTCACTCCAGGAGGGCTACTTCCTGGCCGAGTTGACGGACCTGAACACCCGGACCGGCTGGCCGAGCGGCACCCGGCTGATCGTCCGCCGGGTCAGGCCCTCGGGCCGGCAGGTGGCCAAGCTGACCGACTTCGAGAAGAAGACCGGCTGGCGTTACTCGATCACCGCCACGAACATCGGCCGGATGTGGGGCATCGCCGGTTCCCATCAGCCGCAGTTCCTCGACGCCCTGCACCGCGACCACGCCGAGGTCGAAGACCGCGTGCGTACGAACAAGGCCCTCGGCCTGCATAATCTCCCCTCGAAGTCGTTCGCTGTGAATCAGGGGTGGATGCTGGCCGCGAATCTCGCCGCCGACCTGGACGCCTGGGTCCGCCTGCTCGGTCTGCACGACATCGCCGACCTGGCCGATGCCGAGCCGGACACCATGCGTTTCCGGCTCTACCACCTGCCCGCCCGCCTCGCGAAACACGCCCGCCGCCGCTACCTGCGGATCGAGCGGTCCTGGCCCTGGGCCGAGGCATTCACCACCTGCTGGCAACGGCTGACCGAACTTCCGGCCGTCACTTGACGAACCGGCCTCACCCCGACGATCACCAGGAAGGAGAAGGAGCCACCACCTCCGGGCCCGTGGAACCCGGCGCACCCCGCGGTGTCACGCGACGGCCCGTCCTCCAGCCGGGGAGGATATTCCGGGCGAACCGCCGGACCGGTCAGCGACCAAACCCCGCTGACGAATCGAGGCCAACCGAACGAATCAGTCAAAACGACCTTGCTCCTGCGGCTTGACGTCTATAGGAGCATCGGCCGGCCTGAGAATACGAATATCACTCATGCAAAGTCATTTAGGTTTTCCCTGCGCTGCCCGGCTCCTGGCGGGTGGCCCTACCAGTCCCGTCGGGTCTGCCGTCCGAAGCGGATGCCGCCCGGTTCGGGCGGTGGGGGAGTGCCCGGCTTGAGGGGCCAGGCGAGCAGCATGCCCGTGACGAAGCCGACCACGTGGGCCACGTACGCCACCGCTCCGGCGCTGGTGACGCCACCGCCTGACGAGTACACCGCCTGCAGGACGAACCACAGGCCCAGCACGATCCAAGCCGGCAACCGCAGCGGCAGGAAGATCAGGAAGGGGACGAGGACCCAGACGCGCGCCCTCGGGTAGAGCACCAGGTAGGCGCCCAGGACGCCGGCGATGGCGCCCGAGGCGCCGATCAGGGGAGTGGTGGCGTCGGTGTTCGTGAGAGCGAATCCGTATGCGGCCGCGTAGCCGCAGACGAGGTAGAACAGCGCGAAGCGCACGTGCCCCATCCGGTCCTCGACGTTGTTGCCGAAGATCTGAAAAGTGGGCATCAGTGCAGGTCATATGCATGATTGCTGAGCCCTGGGTCAGCAAGTGGCCAGCAAGCGGCGAGCGGGAGGCCCCGCCTTGCCGACCGAGGGGAGCGTCAGCAGGACCAGGTTCGCCGGTCCACTCGTCCCCGGAAGGTGTCGCTCCTTGGCTCGTCAGCCCGCCTGCGGCATGGGCCCCTTCTTCAAGCCCAGTCGTGGCCCGCACGCCTGCACCATCCGGTTTCGCGACGCTCGGGCAAAGCAGTGAGAGGAAACCGGGTATCGGACTCAGGACGCGGCGGTCGAAAGGCTGACGGAGCTGTACGCCGACCGGAAAAAGACGTCTCCCTCGGTGGCGGAGGCGGCCTGGTGGTAGCGGCCTCAGCGAGGGGTCTCGCCACCTTCGCCGAAGGTGGCGAGACCCCTCGCATGGAGCCTGATACAGCAGCGCACAGCGTGGACGTGCGCCGCCGGTCAGGCGAGGGCGGTGCCCGTCTCTTCGCCCAGCGTGTGCAGGAGACGGTCCTGGAAGTTCTCGTCGAGCACCGAGGCGTGCGGCTGTTGACGTTGCTGGTGGTACCAGTAGCCGCCGCTGGTCAGTGCCTGCGGGTCATCGCTGGAGGCCAGCCACGCCTGCGTCCGGTGACCGAGCTCGAGATCGTCCGGCGCGCCGGGGCCGCCCATCTTGGTGGGCACCCAGCCCGGGTCCACGGCATTGCTCAGTACTCCGGGGCGCAGGCGGGCCACCGCGGCTGCGAGCGTGGTGAGGAACAGCTTGCTGTCGGCGTACGAGCCGGGCTTGTCACCTTGCCAGTCGATGCAGTTGAGGAAGATCCGCCCCTGGTAGTGCGAGCCGCTGCTCAGGTAGACCAGCCGACGCGGCCCGCGCAGCAGGGCCGTGAGCAGGTACGGGGCGATGATGTTGACCGGCATGACCGCAGGCCCGCTCCATACGCCGGCATTGTGGATCACGGCATCGAGCGGTGCGGCCTCGTTGAGTTCGGCGGCGATGCGCCGCACCACGTCACGATCCGCGAAATCGCCCAGGACCAGGCCCGCCCCGCGGTCGACCAGTCCCTGCATGCCGGCCGCGCGCTCCTCATTGCGGGCGTGCACCACGACTTCGTGGCCGGCGGACAGCAGTGCGTCTGCCGCGGCCCGCCCCAGCCCGTCGGCAGAGCCCGTCACCAGGATCCGACTCACGATCGCACCGCTCTCAGCTCGTCGTGGGCTGCTGCGCGGGCGACGGCTTCCAGGACGGCCGGAGAGCCGCCAGCGAGGCTGCCCCGCTCCAGCTTCGCGTAGTACTCCACGCTCATGTCAGCCAGCGCGGCGACCTCGCTTCTGCGCAGTCCCGGCACGCGGCACCGGGACCCGCCCGGCAGCCCGGCCCGCTCCGGGGTGATCCTGGCTCGCCGCGAGGTCAGGAACTCGCGGACCTCATCGCGGTTGTCCATGTCTCGACCGTACGGGCCGAGTGCTGCCGGAGCGATGTACTGCCGGTACATCCCTCATCCGTGACTCGCTGTACGTGTGGAAGAGCGGTTGCCCGGAAGTGGCAGGGCACACTCGGGTGCCCTGGCCGACTTCACGCGGGCGCCTGCTGCCCGTCCCCTCAGCACGTAAGGAACCACCCTCATGCGCGGAGCAGTGATCCACGCCCCCGGCGACGTCCGCTTCGAGACGCTCGACGACCCGAAGATCCTCCAGCCCACCGACGCGATCATCCGCACCGCTGTCACCTGCGTGTGCGGATCGGACCTGTGGCCCTTCCGTGGTCTGGACACGGTCGACGAGCCGCACCCGATGGGCCACGAGTACCTCGGTTTCCTCGAGGAGGTCGGCAGCGAGGTCACTGCCGTGAAGCCGGGCCAGTTCGTCATCGGTTCGTTCGCCACCTCGGACAACACCTGCGCCAACTGCCGTAACGGCTCCCAGTCCAACTGCCTCGACCGCACGTTCATGGGCACCTGCCAGGCCGGGTACGTGCGCATCCCAACGCCCCGGGCACCTTGGTCGCCACCGACGAGGTGCTGGGCGAGAAGTTCTGGCCCGGTCTGCTGGCCGTCTCCGGCATCGCCCTGATCGGCACCCGCGACGGCACCGTCCTCGAAGCACACCCCGGGGAAACCGTCAGCCGCCCGCCCGGCGAAGAGCACTGGCACGGTGCCGCCTCCGACCGGTTCATGCATCACAGCGACCGCGGGTCGCAATACGTGTCCATTTCGGTATACGGAGCATCTCGCCGCAGGCAGGCGCCTCGGCGTCGGTCGGCTCCGTCGCGGACTCGTACGACAATGCGATGGCCGAGGCCTTGAACGGCACGTTCAAGGCCGAATTGATCGACCATCAGGGTCCGTATCGGCACTTCGACAAGGTCGAGCGGACCGTCTTCCAGTGGGTCGCGTGGTACAACGGTGAACGGCTCCACTCCGCCCTCGGCTACGTGCCCCCCGACGAGTACGAACAGGCGTACTGGACGAGACAGGAGCAAGTTCCGCAGACCGCTTGATCACACGATCGCGAACTCCACGAAACTCGGGGCAGCTCAGTTCCGCCTGGGCCGTCTCCGGTGGGTCATGGAGACGTCGATGCTGAAGACTCTGGCCGGGAAGCACCGGTCGAGCCGACGCCCCCCACCTCCAACGCCCTGCGGAGAGCTTCGAGCCTGACGCCGGCAGCGTCGCCATCACCAAGACATCTCACGGAGGGCTGATCCTGCCGGCGCCGGAAGGTGGGCAGGGATCGCCAGGCCCCTGCCCGCCTTCCGGCGCCCCCTCAGAGACGGGAGCCGATACGGGCGCCGTCGAGCGTGGCATGCACCAGCCGTCGCGGCGCCAGGCAGTCGCCGATGCGGTAGAACTCGCCGCCGGTCTCGGGGAAGTCGACCGGCTCGGCGCCGGTGGCGAACACCACCGAGTCGAAGGCGCCGATGTCGGAGGTCTCCCCGGAGAAGACGTTGCGCACCTGCGGGCGTGCTCCCCCCTTCACCAGCTGGGTGAGCGCCTCGATCCGTACGTGCTTCTCCAGCAGCCGCTTCGTCAGCAGGTGCAGGATCGACGGCTCGGCGGCCTGACCGGGCAGGATGCACTCCGACAGCAGCACGACCTTCTTGCCGTGGCCGGCCAGCAGGTCGGCGGCGGCCAGCGGCGCGAGGTGGTCGTTGAGGCCGCCGACGACCAGCACGTTCTCACCCAGCTCCGTGAGGTCCGTGTCGAGGATGTCCAGGGCGGTGTAGGTGCGGGTCTCCTCCAGGCCGGGGAGGTCCGGGACGGCCGGGAGCGCGCCGGTGGCGACGACCACCGTGTCCGGCGCGATCTCGGCCACGGACTCGGGGGTCGCCTCGAACCCGAGCCGCACCTCCACCCCGGCCTCCGCCACCTCCCGGGCGAGGTCGTCGATCAGCGAGGCCATCTCGCGGCGGTGCGGGTCACGGGAGAGCAGGGTGATCTTGCCGCCCAGCGTCTCTTGCTTCTCCGCCAGCACCACCGAGTGGCCCCGGCTCGCCGCCGTGCGGGCACACATCAGGCCGGCGGGGCCACCGCCCACCACCAGGACCCGCTTGCGCCGGGTGGGAGCGGGCACGTCCAGCTCGCGCTCCCGGCCCGCCCACGGGTTCACCGGACAGGAGGAGACCCGGTCGGGGTAGTGGCACTCGTTGATCCCGATGCACTTGTGGATGCGGTCCGCCCGCCCGGCCGCGGTCTTCTTCACGAACTCCGGGTCGGCGATCAGGGCGCGGGTGGTGCCCACCAGGTCCGCGACACCGCTGCGGAGCACGTCCTCCATCAGCGCGGGGTCGTTCATCCGGCCTGTGAGGATCACCGGCACGGAGACCGCCTCCCGGACGGTGGCCGCGGCGTCCGCGTTGAAGCCGGGCTCGTAGTGGCTGGAGGCGACGTAGGGGAGCACCACGCCGTCGTGCAGGGCGCCGATCGTCCCGGCCGTGATGTTGACGTAGGCCAGGGAGGACTCCACGGTCTTGACGACGGCCGCGATGTCGTCCGTGGTCAGCCCGCCGGGGTGGGCCTGGAGGCCGCTGATGCGCATCCCGATGGGGAAGTCCGCTCCGCACTCCTCGCGGATCGCCTCGAGCACCTCGGTCAGGAAGCGCATCCGGTTGTCCAGTGAGCCGCCGTAGCGGTCCGTGCGACGGTTGGTGGACGGCGAGAGGAACTGCTCGACCAGGTAGCCGTGGGTGGCGTGCACCTCGACGCCGTCGAGCCCGCCCCGCTGGATGCGCGAGGCGGACCGGGCGAACAGCCGCACCACCCGCTCCACTTCGCCGGTGGTCATCTCGCGCGGCTGGGCCCGCACGTGCGGGTCCGGTATGCCGCTGGGCGAGACCATCGCCTGGAAGGTCTCGGGCAGCCGGATGGAGCCGCGGTTGGCCACCTGGCCGAAGACCAGCGCCCCGTGTCGGTGCGCGATCTCGGCGCGAGCCCGCAGCGGCGGCAGGAGGAGGGAGTCGAAGAACTCCCTGCCCTCCTCGGTCTCGGGGTCGGCGGTGCCGTCCAGGTCCCGGGCGGAGATCCCGTCGAGCTGGCCGGGCGTGACATAGGCCAGGGTCGAGATGGTCTCGTTCAGGACCGGTATGCCGACCATCCCGACCCCGCCCGCGACCCGGGTCTCCAGGTACTGCAGGTAACGCTCCTCGCTCATCTTCGGGTTGTGGGTGGTGAGCATGATCCGGTTGCGGACCGTCTTGCCACCGATGGCGAAGGGGCTCAGAAGCGTTGCGAACTCACCGCTGCTCATCAGTGTCTCCCAATGGGTAGGTCATATGCGGCGCTCGCGCGCCGCCCACTACACGACGAAGCTCTCGTGGGTCTCCGGGGCGAACAGTTCCTCGGGGGCCAGCAGCCGTCCGGTGAGCCCCTGCTCGTGCAGGTAGCGCAGGAAGGCCGTCAGGCAGGCGTGGTTGGGCGCCAGGCCGTAGGGCCAGATGTCCTCGCCCATGACGTCTCGTGCCGACTGCGCCGCCAGATGGCCCCACGGCAGCATCCCGGCCAGCGCGACGGTCTCGCCGAGCGCCCGGTCGGCGTGTTCCTTGGCCTCCTGGAAGGCGTCGGTCAGTGCCCTGGCGAGCCAGCGGTTGCGCTCGTAGACGTCGCGTCGCAGCACTACGGTGTGCATGATCGGGAAGATGCCGGTCCGCTCGAAGTACTCCTTCTCGGCGGCGGCAGGGTCCGCCCACAGCCGGCGCACCCGGCGGGTGCCGTCGGTGAAGTGGCGGGGCACCCGGGCGGTGTAGAGGGCGTCGATCTCGCCGGCCTCCAGCATGTCGGAGAGGTTCTGCCCCTCCGCGATCGGCGTGATGCCCACGCCGGGGACGTGGATGGCCAGCTTCTCGGTCCGGCCGGGTTCCAGCAGTCCCCCGGTGCGGTAGGAGACCGAGTCCACCGGAAGCCCGTAGTGCTCGTCGAAGATGCCCCGCATCCACACCGCGGCCGTCATCTGGTATTCGGGGATGCCGACGGTCTTCCCCTTGAGCTGCTCGGGGTGGGTGAATTCGCTGTCGGCGTGGACGTACACCGCGTGGTGCCGGAAGGTGCGCGAGGGGAACACCGGGATCGCCACGAACGGCCGGTCCCGCTCCAGCGTCAGCGTGTACGAGGACAGCGACATCTCGGAGGCGGAGAACTCGCCGTGCCGCGCCATCCGGAAGAAGATCTCCTCGGCGCTCAAGGGCAGCCAGGTGAGGTCCACTCCGGGGACGCGCACCCGGCCGTCGGCGAGCGCCGCCGTGCGGTCGTAGGGCCCGCAGGCCACGGTCAGGTCGATGGTCACTTCATCGCCCCTCGGTGTAGAAGTCGAGCCGGGCGGGCGGCTGCGGGGCGGGCGCCCCGCCGGTGCCGTAGAGCCACTCGGCGAGCGAGTAGTCGTCCGCTGTCAGGGAGCTGAACGCGAAGTCGCGCAGGACCGCGCCGACGCCGCCCAGGTGGACCATCTCCCCGAAGAAGCGGGTGTTGCGCTGCACCGCGGCGGCCCTCGGGAAGCGGATCTCCTCGTACTCCTTGAGCGCTGTGACCGGGTCGTCCGGGCTGTCGGCGAGGGCGGCGGCGAGCGCGACGGCGTCCTCCATGGCCTGGCCGGCGCCCTGTGCGAGGTACTGGCGCATGGGGTGGGCTGCGTCGCCCAGCAGCGCGACGCGTCCCTGGGCCCAGCCGGGCATGGGCTTTCTGTCGAACTGCTCCCATCGCTTGCCGAGGTCCAGGTGGTGCAGCGCCTCCCGCACGGGGTCGCAGGTGTCGGCGAACTTCTCGAAGAGCTCCTCCGGGGTGGCCCAGGTGTCGCTGCCCGGCGCACCGCGGTCGCTGCGGAACGAGGCCACCCTGTTGAGCAGTTCGCCGCCCTGGATCGGGTACTGCATCAGGTGCAGCCCGTCGCCCGCGTACAGGGTGACCGCGTCCTCCACCCCCTCGGGGCGGGGTCCGGGGCCGCGGTAGATGGCGTACCGGGAGACGGCCGGCTCGCTGTCGTCGAGCACCTCGCGGCGGACGGCGGACCGCAGGCCGTCGGCGCCGATGACGACGTCGGCCGAGTGCGTCGACCCGTCGGCGCAGGTGACGGTGGCGCCGCGGGCGTCCTGTTCGACGCCGACGACCTCCTTGCCGGTGAACGCCGTCACCAGGCCGGTGGCGAGGCTGCCCTGGAGCAGCGTGTCGAGCAGGTCGGCGCGGTGCATCACCGTGTACGGCGCGCCGAACCGCTCGGCGAGCGCCTGCCCGAACCGTGCCTGGTAGATCTCCCGGCCCGTGTAGGCGTCCAGGATCACGAACCGTTCCGGGAGCACGGCGGTGCGCAGCACGCTGTCCAGCACGCCGAGTTCGCCGAGCAGCCGGCCGGCGTTCGGGCCGAGTTGCAGCCCGGCGCCGATCTCCTTGATCTCCGGCGCGCGTTCCAGGACGTGCACCGACATACCGCGCCTGGCGCACGCCAGGGCTGTGGTGAAGCCACCGATTCCGCCGCCGATCACGAGAACGTGCGGCCTGCTTTCCGGGCCGGCCATGGGGACCTCTTTCCTCGGAGTCGTCATGGGTCAGGCGAGCTGTTCGCGGTAGAGACCGAAGGGTTCGAGCATCGGCCGGTCGCTCATGGCGAACAGGGTGACGTCCGGGCTTCCGTCCGCCGCGACGTGCTCGTACCAGGTCCAGGAGGGGACGACGAAGAAGTCGTTCTGCTCCCAGTCGTAGCGTCGGCCGCCGATCACGCTGTGGCCCGAGCCCCGGGTCACGCAGAACACCGTGCTGGAGGTGTGCCGGCGACGGCGGGTGCGGCGCCCGGCCGGCAGCAGCTGCGCGGCACAGCCCAGGGTGGGCATCACCGGACCGCCGGTCTGCGGATCGGTGTACTCGACGGTGACCCCGTGCTCCGGGTCGCCCTCCGACTCCCGCAGCCGCTCCAGACTCTCCAGGGTGGCGGCGTAGGAGTACTTCATCAGGGGCGAGTGCGCCCGGCCGGTCCGCGGGCCGGCCGGTACGATGCCGGCGCCGTACCGCGCCACGCTGTCGTCCTCGGCGACCCGTGCCGGCTGCATCCGCTTGTCCTCGAAGTCCTCGTAGAACTGGGCGTTGAGGCCGCGGACGAAGGGAACGTCGAGGCCGTCGAGCCAGATCATGGGCTCGTCGCCCACGTTGCGATGGTCGTGCCAGTTCCATCCGGGGGTGAGGACCAGGTCGCCGGGCTCCATCAGCACCGGCTCGCCCTCGACGGTGGTGTGCCCCCGGCCGGCCAGCATCAGCCGGACCGCGGCGGGGGTGTGCCGGTGCGCGGTGGCCTCCTCACCCGGCAGGACCAACTGGTAGCCGGCAACCATGGTGTGCGTCGTGCCCCACTGGCGGGCGGGGTTGACGCCGTTGAGCGCCCGGCGCTCCGCCTCGCTGCCCAGGTCGATGGTGCGGCCCGCCTCCTCCATGAGGGGGATCAGCTCCCGCCAGCGCCACACGTGCGGGACCTCGGCCGGTTCGGGCTCCGGAGCGTCCGTGCCCGGGACCCGCCACAGCGGCACCACATGTGCCCCGGCCAGCCTCTCGTAAAGGTCCGCCGGTGAATCGGCCGGGGAATCGGTTCGGTTTTCCACCGTCGTCATATTTCCTTCACTCCTCTGATTCGGACACCCGGTACCGGGTCATCAAAAACGTCGTCGAAATCACCGGAAAAGGCAGCGTCCAACCCGCACACCCTTTCCAGAAGTCTGGAGAAGAGTGCGCTTTCTCGTGTTCCTGCGTTATCCGGCGTGCAGGGCGTCAGCTTTCCTCGGGCACCATGACCACGCCACCGTCACTCCTGATGTCCAGGCGTGAACGCCATTCGTACAGATCACCGCGGTACCAGCTGTGCAGTACGTCGATGGGGCCGTCCGCGGAGCTCAGGATCCGCTGGGAGAACAGCACCGGCGCACCCAGTTCGGTCTCCAGATGTCGGGCCACCTCGGTGTCGGCGAGCTGCGCCGACACCCGCTGCTCGGCTCCCTCCATGGCCACCCCGTCGCTGTGCAGCACCGCCAGCAGCCCGTCGGTGCGCAGGCGGGGATCCCGTGCGAAGTGCTCGATCTGCGGGGCCAGATAATGGATCGAGTAGACGAACACCGTGCCGCCGGCGGTACGCCGGTTCCAGACGACGTTGCCGGTCTCCCGGTCGGTGCCGAGGGTCGCGCGGACCGAGGCGGGAAAACGGACCCCGATCTCCACCCCGACGTCATGGAGCGGCATGCGCGGCGTACCGGAGATGAGGTCGAGCAGGGACCCCCGGAAGACACTGCCGATCTTCTCTTCCGCGTCCCCGTACACGAACGTGCCTTTCCCCTGCCGGCGAAATACCAGTCCGCGGGCGATGAGCTCGTCCACGGCCTTGCGGATGGTCGCCTTGCTCACCGAGAACTCGGCGACGAGCCGGTCCTCGGTGGGCAGCGCTTCTCCCGCCGGGTAGTCACCCAGGCGAATCCGCTGGTAGATCACCCCGAATACTCGCTGATACAGAGGAGCGGGGGGTGGCGTGTGCTGCATCATTCCCCTAAGAGGTCACGGAGCATTTCAACCCTGCATAGTAACAGCCGGATAAACCGGCATGTGGGTGGATGGAATTCTCTCGGCGGACGTTCCGGAGGAAAGAAGTCCCTTCCGTCCGGAACGCCGGCGTTCTGGTCGTCGGCACAGCCGTTCGGCTACCGCGCCAGCACCCTGACGTCGGACGGCGCGACCGAGAGCCGCACGGAGCCGCCCGTCTCCAGGGGCACGTCCCCCGTCGCCCAGTGCATGACCTCGTGGTCCCGGTCCCCCAGCGTGATGCGGCTGTCGGTGAAGGATCCGTAGAACTCCGAGGTCCGCACCGTCCCCGGCCAGCAGTTCCCGCCGCCGTCGGCGCCGTTGAGGACCGTGCGGTCGGGCCGCCAGACCGCGGCGATCTCCTGCCCGGTGCGCAGGCCGTCCTGTCCGGTGGCGGCCTCGATGTCGCCCAGCGCGGTGGCGACCATGACGCTGCTGTCGCCCCGGACGGCCGTGACCGTGCCCTCCACCTCGTTGAGCTTGCCGATGAACCGCGCCACCCTGAGGTTGGCCGGCCTGAGGTAGACCTCGCGCGGAGTGGCGACATGGGCCACGACCCCGTGGTCGATGACGGCGATACGGTCGGCCATCCCGATCGCCTCCTCCTGGTCGTGGGTGACGTAGACCGCGGTGAAGCCCAGGCGTTTCTGCATCTCCCGGATCTCCACGCGCAACTGGTCGCGCACCCGGGCGTCGACGTTGGACAGCGGCTCGTCGAACAGGACGATCCCGGAGTCCTTGACCAGTGCCCGGGCCAGCGCGACGCGCTGCTGCTGGCCGCCGCTGATCTGCGCGGGGTGCTGTTCCGCGAGATGCGCGATGCCCATCATCTCCAGCACGTCCATGACCCGCTCCCGGACCTGCTCCCGGGTCAGGCCCTTGTGGTGGCCCGTGGTCAGCGGGTAGGCGACGTTCTTGAAGATGGTCATGTGCGGCCACAGCGCGTACGACTGGAAGATCATGCTGATGTCGCGCTGCTCGGGCGGGACGAAGACACCGTCCTCGGCGGAGGAAAGGATCTTCCCGCGGCTCTCGATGCTTCCGGCGTCGGGCTTCTCCAGACCGGCGATGCACCGCAGGAAGGTGCTCTTCCCGCAGCCGCTGGCACCGAGCAGCACCAGCACCTCGCCCTCGTGGATGTCCAGGGTGGTGTCATCGACGGCGGGCACCGACTCCCCGTCGCTGCGGCGGTACATCTTGCGGACGCCCCTGATCCTGAGCGCCGGCTCCGGAGCGGCTGGTGCCGGAGGGAGCGCGACGGCCTCGCGGGCCGTGACGTCTCCCGTGTCCAGGGATACGACATTCGCCATGACGGCTCTCCTTCTAGGACTGTTGACGGTTTCTGCGTGCCTGCCACATCGAGGTGGCGCTCAGGACCACCGCCACCATCACCATGGAGACGAGGGACACGAAGAGGGCCAGCGCCGCCAGTTCGGCGTATCCGCCGCCACCTTCGAAGATGGCCAGGAGCTGGAAGCCGATCACCGGCGTCCCGGTGCTCGCCAGGAGGGCCGAGGCCTCGACGTCCGCCATGATCCGGACGAAGATCAGGGTCCAGCCGGCGGCCAGGCCCGGCAGCATCAGGGGGAGGTAGACGGACCGGAAGGTGCGTCCCTGCGAGGCCCCGGAGAGCGAGGACGCCTGCCCCAGTTCCTTGCCGACCTGGCCGGCGGCGGCCTCCGAGGTGATGGATGCCTCCGGCATCGCGACCACCAGGAAGCCCATCAGCAGGATCAGGGCGGTGCCGCCGAGGAAGAACGGCTCTCCGGCGAAGGCCAGCACCATGCCCACCGCGACGACGACCGGCGGGATGGCGGCCGGGACCTTGGACACGGCCGCAGCGGCCTTCGCCACGGTGCCCGGGGAATGGACCGACAGCCAGGCGATGCCGCCGCCGATCACGACCGCGACCGTCGCGGTGGCCAGAGCGAACAGGAGGCTGTTCACGATCGCCTGCTGGTTGGCGGGGTCGGTGAGGATCGACCAGAAGGAGCCCAGGCCGAAGTTCTTCCAGGAGGGGTTGCCCCAGTAGCCGTTGAGGGTGACCAGGGTCAGCGCGCCCACGGGGAGGAGCACGGCGCAGAACAGGTAGAGCAGCATCGCCGCCCGAGCCATCCCACGCAGCCGGCCCAGCGGGATGCGCTCGGTGCCCGATCCCTTGCCGCCCATCACCGCCGTACGGCCGCCGCGCAGGGACCGCTGCTGGAGCAGCCAGATCACGCCCAGCACCACCAGTTCCAGGCTGCTCAGCCCGATCGCCGCACCGGTCTGGGGCGGGTAGGAGGAGGTGAGCAGGTGGACGATCTCCACCGACAGCATCTGGATGCCCGCCGGCTCGGCGAGCACCACCGGTACCGAAAAGACCGCGAAGCCGAACCACACGGCCAGGAAGGCCGCGCTGAGCAGGCTCGGGCGCAGCGCGGGCAGCGTCACCCGGACCAGGGTCGTGAACACACCGGCCCCGCACATCCGGGACTGCTCCTCCAGCCGGGAGTCGAGGTTGCGCAGCCCGGCCGAGACCACCAGGTAGACGAACGGGACCAGGGTGAGGGTGTAGACGCCGATGACGGTGTACCAGGAGTTGGCGCTGAACGGCCCGGAGGTCAGGTTCGCCCCGAACACCCCGTTGGCCACCGCGCGGATGACCTTGTTGACGTATCCGGCGTCCGAGGACATCAGCAGCAGCCAGCCCACCGCCGTCGCGATGCCGGGCATCAGGAAGTTGACGACGGGGAGCACGTCGGTGAGGACGCCCATCCGGGCGTCGGTCCGCTCGTTGAGCCAGGCGAAGGCCGAACCGATGACCAGGGCCAGCGTGACGGAGCTGCCGGTCACGATGAACGTGTCGAGCAGGGTGTCACCCAGTCCGGGCAGGGCCAGGGTCTCGGAGACGGCCGAGAAGGTCAGTGTGCCGTCCACCCACACCAGACCGAGGACGATCCGCACCAGGGGATAGCCGATCAGCAGCGCCACTCCGGCCGCCACCAGCAGGACGACGAGACGGAAGGCGGTGGGGGAGGCCTTGCGGCGTGGAGCGCTCAGGGGGCGCACCGGGACATCCGGCGGGCCGGCGGACGCGGGGGCCCGCTCGGCGTCGATGACGGAGTTCTCGCTCATGGTGCCCGCTCACCTGCCGCCGTTGAGGATCTTGGCGACCTCTTCGACCTTGGCGGGCCGGTAGTACTCGAGGTTGGGGTGCAGCAGTTCGAACTCGGTCTCCACCTGGGGCGCGGCTATCGCGCTGTTGGCGCCGTGCAGCGCCTGGCCGGCCTTCTCGGACAGGACGTAGTCGGCGAACAGCTTCTGGGCGTTGGGATGGCCGGGCTCGGGGTTGAGCGTGTAGGCGAAGGCCGGTCCCGTGGCGCCGGGCTCCGGGAAGACGATGTCGACCGGCGCGCCCTTGGCCTTGGCGTTGTCGATGGCGGCCTTGCTGGCCACGCTCTGGATCGCGTACTGACCGGCGGCCAGCGACTCGGTCAGGCTGACCATGCCGCCGGGGTCGGGGAAGATCTCCTGCTTGCTCAGGCTCTCCAGGAAGCCGTCGACGTGGTCGTCGATGGTGCCGTAGTAGGTGGCGTAGCCGGAGCCGTCCTTGTGCGGGCCGTTCATCTTGCCCTTCCACTTGGGGTCGCCCAGGTCGGCCCAGGTCTTCGGGCGGTCCTGAGGCTTCACCAGGTCGGTGTTGATGCCGATGCCGAGGGCGTCGACGATGTACGGCGTGCCGGCGATCCCCTCGCTGTCGAGGAGCCACTTCTCGGGGTGGTCGGCGGGCAGCATTCCGGCGTCCTTGAAGGACGTGACGAGCCCTTCCTTGAGGGCCGTCTGGATGAACGGGACATCGGCGTGCAGGATGACGTCGGCGGTTTCGGCCGCCGACTTCTTCTCGGTCGCGTACCGCGCCGAGAGGTCGGGGCTGGTCGCTCTGAGGACCTTGACGGAGACTCCCCGGTATTCCTTCTCGAACCCCTTGGCCAGTGCTTCGCACGAGGCGGGGGTGAGGGAACAGTAGAAGACGACCTGGCCCTCCTTCGCGGCCGCGGCCACCAGGGTCTCACCGGTGGTGGCGACCTCGCCGGCCTTCACCCCCGGCCCGCCTTTTCCGCAGGCGGTAAGCACAGCCAGGGAGGCGAGGACGGCCAGGGTGAGCACACCGGTCCGGTGCGGGCGGTACTCCATGTTCTATACCTCTCGTCGCGAGGCTGTTTCACAGCCGGTATCGGTCTTTCGGTGCCGCGCCGTGTTCGGGCGTGCTCGTCGCGGAGGACGGAGCCGGCACCATCGCTCGGGGGGCAGGTGGGGGGAGTGGGGGGCGGTGGCCCCGTCCGTCCCACTGCTGACGCGTGCGGGAAGGGCGGGACAGGGCGGCGGACACGCGCGGGGCGGGACTGCCCCGGGCGGCCGGCGCTCACGCGAACGGGCTGGGCGGTCCCTGCGGGGCTTGTGCCGTACGGCGCGGCAGCCCCGCCCGGTGGGTCACTTGCGGTAGCGGTCTCCGTGCCGGCTGACCAGCTGCTCGTCGAGGTAGGCGACGGACTCGGGGGCCATGTCGGCGGTCGGTACCGGTTCGGGGACGAAGGTTCCGTACGGGTCGCTGCCGCGTACCAGGGTGGCGGTCTCGGTGGTGCCCTCCTCCTCTCGCTCGAAGGGCTTCATGTAGCGGACGGCGATGCCGATGCGCCGCTCGTCGCTGTGGCTCGGCCCCGAGCCGTGGAAGATGAACTGGTGGTGCAGCGAGAACTGCCCGGGCCGGAGCTGGATCAGCGTGGCGTCGTTCTCGTCCACCTCGACGGCGATCTCCTGCCCCTGGGAGAGCATGTTGGAGCCGTCGCTGTTGAAGGTGTGCTCGGCCTCCTTGGTGTGAGTGCCGGCGACCACCTTCAGGCAGCCGTTCTCCACGATGCTCGGGGCCAGCGCGATCCAGGCGGTGATGATCTCCCCGCCCTTGGGGATGCTGGAGAACGGGGCGTCCTGGTGCCAGGCCACATATCCGGGGTGGTGCGGGTTCTTGATGAAGAAGGAGGAGCCCCAGCAGTAGAGGTCGGGGCCGAGAACGCTCTCGACCGCGTCCAGTACGGGCTCCAGCCGGATCAGCTCGTTGACCCAGGGGAGCACCAGATGGGCTTTGGAGCGCAGGATGGCCGAGCCGCGTTCGCCGTACTCGGCCTCGAACGCCTCCAGCTTCGCACGGTAGGACGCCGCCTGATCGGCCGTCATGGCATCCAGCGGGAACAGGAAGCCGTTCTGGCGGTAGCCGTCGACCTGGCCGGGTAGCAGGGTCCCGGTCGTCGCTGTGGTCATGGAACACACCTCTCTCTGGTGGGGTTCTGGCTGTGCCGAAGGGATCCGCCCGGGTGGACGGGCGGTGAAGCCGCATGCGACCGCCCGGGTCAACGGGCCGTGAAGCCGCCGTCGATCGGCAGGGTCACGCCGGTGATGTACGAGGCGGCGTCCGAGGCGAGGAACGCGATACCGTTCGCGACCTCCTCGGGCTCGGCGAACCTGCCGCCGAGGAGCCGGTCCCGCAGGCGTTCCTGCGGCTGCGGGATGCCCCGGTCGGCGATCCGTGTGGTCATCGTCAGTCCGGGACAGACTGCGTTGACCCGCAGACCGCGGTCCGCGAACTCGGCGGCCAACTGCCGGGTGAAGCCCAGCAGTCCTGACTTGGTGGTGGCGTAGCCCAGCGCCGCCGGGTTGGCGGCCAGGGCGTGTGTCGACGAGACGTTCACGACCGACCCGCCGCGCGGTGCCGCGAGCAGCGCCGGCAGCAGTGCCCGGGTGAGCAGGTAGGCACTGGTGAGGTTGCGGGCGAGGTCCCGGTCCCACTGTTCCGGGTCCAGGTCCTGGATCGAACGCCGGCTGTTGACCCCGACGTTGTTGACCAGCCCCTTGATCACGATCCCGGAATCGTCCACCGCCCGGGGGATCCGCTCCACGTCGGACCGGTCGGTGAGGTCGGCCTCGACAACGGTGCAGGCGGCACCCGAACCGGCCAGACGTGCGGCGAGTTCGGTCAGACCGTCGGCGTCGATGTCGACGGCCAGGACGTGCGCACCGAGTCCGCCGAGCACCTCGGCGGTCGCGGCGCCGATTCCGGCGGCGGCTCCCGTGACGACGACTCCCAGGCCGTCGAATCCGGACTTTTCCAGCATGCGGTCACCCCCTTGGAAGGAAGGACGGGCAAAGGTCGGTCGATGCGGTCGACGCGGCTCGCATCGACCCGACAAGAAATTCGGTCATCCGTTTCTCCGGATGAATGAGCTGCAACGTACATGGCTCCCCGCGGTCGCACCAGAGGTGTGCAGCAACCCTTTCAAGGGCCTTCCAGCCCTTTTCTGTCGACCAAAAGGACCTCGACAGCGCCATTGCGCCCCCTGTCGACCGGCCCTATCCTCCAGTCATACTGATCAGCGGATGAATCTTCAGGGCTTCGGTCGCACCCCCGCCCTGCGGCCGCCTCACCGCCGGAGCCGACCGTTCAAGGGTCGGAAGAGAAGGAGGCGCAGATGCGTCTTGGAGTCTTCGACGGGAACCGCCTCGCGGTCTCGACGGACACGGAAGTTATCGATGTGACAGACCTGGTCCCGGGCCCCGACACACCACAGGGCCCGCTGCAACGGCTGTTGGAGCAGAACCTCGGTCACGTCCTTGCCGCCCCGGAGGCACTGCGCGACTCCCCCCGGATCGACCCGGAGAAGGTGGCCTGGTCCGCCCCCCTGCCCCGGCCGCACAAGATCATCGGCGCGCCGGCCAACTACCGGGCGCACGTGGCCGAGATGAACAACCCGAACACCATCGCCGAGTGGGGTCTGTTCCTGAAGGCCGCGTCCTCCGTCATCGGCCCGGACGAACTCGTCAGGCTCCCCTACAGCGACGTGCGCACCGACCAGGAGGCCGAACTCGGAGTCGTCATCGGCAGGCGGGCCCGCAACGTGAGCCGGGAGGAGGCACTCGACTACGTCTTCGGCTACACCTGTGTCCTGGACATCACCATCCGCTCGACCGAGGACCGTTCCACCCGCAAGTCCTTCGACACCTTCACTCCGATCGGCCCGTTCGTCGTCACCAGGGACGAGGTCGGCGACCCCGACGACCTGGAACTGCGCTGCTGGGTCAACGACGAGTCGCGTCAGCACAGCCGGACCTCCCTGATGATCTACAGCGTGCCGCGGCTCATCGAGTACGCCAGTTCCGTGATGACCCTCATGCCCGGCGACGTCATCGCCACCGGCACCCCGGAAGGCGTGGGCCCACTGGCCGACGGCGACCGCATCGCCATGGAGGTCGAGAAGGTCGGACGCCTGGAGGTGGGCGTGACTGCCGACGGCGCACTCCCGTACGTCTCCCGCCTGGGCCGCGGCGCGAACTGATTCCCCGGGGCCGGGGCCCCGCCGCGAGCGGCCAGGGAGCCGTGACGCCGCGGCGGGCACCGGCCCGGGAAGCCGGCCGCCGCAACTGTCAATCCCCTCGGATGGTGGAGCCCTTCCTATGCAGCCAGCTCCTCGGTGAGGGCGGCTCGGTGGTCGTGTTCGTAGTCGATCGGGCTTTTGAACCCGCACACGCTGTGTAGCCGACGCGTGTTGTAGAAGTCGGTGATCCAGGTCGCGATCCTGATCCGGGCCTCGGTGCGGGTGGTGAAGGTGTGCCGGTGGACGTACTCGACCTTCAGGACGCTGTTGAACGCCTCGCTGACGGCGTTGTCGAAGCAGGAGCCGACGCGTCCCATGGACCGGAAGACGCCCAGCCTGCGGCAGGCCCGGCGGAACCTCCGTGAGGTGTATTCGCTGCCGCGGTCGCTGTGGGAGATCACGCCACGGACGTCCCCGCTGCGGGTCGCGGCGGCCATGTGCAGCGCGGCGACGACCAGGTCGGCGTCGTGGCGGGCGCCCATCGCGTAGCCCAGCAGGCGCCGAGAGAACAGGTCGATGACCGTGGCCAGATACAGCTTGCCCTCTCCGGTGACGATCTCCGTCATGTCCCCGCACCAGACCAGGTCGGGCTCCTCGGCGGTGAAGTCGCGGTGCACGAAGTCCGGGCTCGCCGGCCGTTTCCCGGGCCGGGTCAGCCCGCTCCGCCTGCGGACCTTGCGGGCGACGAGGCCGAGCTCGGCCATGAGCTTTGCGATGGTGTTCACCGAGACCCGCCAGCCCTGACGCACCAGCGTGATCCAGATCTTCAAAGATCCGTAGGTGCCGCCGGACTTGGTGAATTCCTCCGTAACCGCTTAGAGCCCGTGAACAAACTGATCGTCGAGGGCGGGTGGGAATCGGCAAAGTGACGCGCACGGCCAGGACCTCTTGGTAGCAACTGCGGTATCGAAGCCCAGTCGCGCCAAGAGGTCCTGTCATGCCGTTGTACTCCCCCGCCACCCCCGCTGTCGCCCCGGATGGGCAAGCCGACTGCCCTTGCCTGGCCTGCCGGTTCGGTCACGGCCGCCGTCATCCGGCCCGCTCCCGCCGCTACACCTCGGACACCACGGACGCGGAGTGGCAGGTCATCGCGGCGGTGCTGCCGTGGCCGGCATGGCTGGACGGCAACGGCGGACGGCCGGAGGAGTACTGCCGCCGGCTGATCGTGGACGCGATCTTCTACGTCGCGGACAACGGCAACAAGTGGCGCAACCTGCCGGGTGACTTCCCGCACTGGCGCACGGTGCACACGATCTTCACCCGGTGGTGGCAGGACGGAAGTGTCGACGCCATCCACAACGACCTGCGCGACGAGGTCCGCCGGTCCGAGGGCCGGGACACCGACCCGACCGCCGCGATCATCGACTCACAGTCGGTACGCGCCGCGGAGACGGTCGGCGTCGACAGCCGCGGGTACGACGCGGGCAAGAAGGTGGCAGGACGCAAGCGCCACGTGATCGTGGACACGATCGGCCTGCTCCTGGTCGTCATGGTCACCAGCGCGAGCGTGCAGGACCGCGACGGAGCCCGCCCCGCGCTGGCGCACCTGCGTGACCTCTTCGAATCGATCAGTCTGGTCTGGGCCGACGGCGGCTACGCCGGGAAACTCGTCACCTGGGCCAAGAAGAAGCTCCAGTTCACGATCGAGATCGTCAAGCGCAACGACGACGTCAAGGGCTTCGTGGTAATACCACGCAGGTGGGTGGTGGAGCGCACGCTGTCGTGGATCTTCCAGCGCCGCCGCTGCGTACGCGACTACGAACGGTTACCCGAGCGCCACGAAGCCATGGTCAAGTGGTCCATGATCATGCTGATGTCACGGCGCCTGGCGGGCACGAAGGACGCCAAACACCGGAAATGATCAGTTTGTTCACGGGCTCTTAGGCCAGCTGTTGGCGGCGTACTTCCCTGCCGGTGGGTTCGCGGTTGCGGTGCTTGTAGAACCACGACTCGCTCACGCCCAAGGCGTGGCAGGCGACGCGGTGCGGGATGCCGTGCTCGGTCCTGAGGTCGCTGATCGCCCCGACGACGGCCGCCGGGTCCCCCACGGCTACTTCACCCACAGGACCATGCAGCGTTTGAGGACTTCACGCTCCATCGCCAGCTCCTTGTTGTCCCGCTTGAGCTGAGCATTTTCCCGTGTCGGTGTCACTGCCATGAGCGCACCGGAATGGCTGATTCCGAGTCGCCGGGTTTCACCTGTTGGCATCTCGCGGTGGGCGATCTCACGCACTTGCCTCAAGACTGGCCGACGCTCCACGAGACGTCCACCAGCGAAGGAGGGGGCAGTGGCTCTGACCGAAGAGCAGGAGATCAAGGTCCCAGGACTGCTCAGCCGGTTCGTCCGGCTGCAGTCGGGTGTGAAGGCGCACTATTCGACCTCGGGTGAGGCCGGTCCGGCTGTCGTGCTGCTGCACGGCGGCATCCCCGGCTCATCGGGCTCCGCGGGTTTCCGCTACATGGCTCCGTTCCTCGGCGCGCAGGGCTTCCGCGTATATTGCCCCGATTTCCCCGGGTTCGGCCTGACCGAGGATCCAGGTCGCTTCTACGCTTACGGGCAGGGCGGACAGGTCGACTACCTGCAGGACTTCGTCAACGCGGTCGCGCTGGACACGTTCTGCCTGGGCGGCAACTCGATGGGCTGCCAGACAAGCGTCAACTACGTGGTGGCGCACCCCGAGCGAGTGGAGCGGTTCGCCGTCATCGCCGGCATGATCGGCGACCTGGTCACCCGCGACGAGATGCGTGCCGTCGACAACCGCGCCAAGCAGGGCCCGCTGCCCGGCAGCGGCGGAACCTACGACGGCTCCGAGACCATGATGCGCGCCATGATCGAGTCCATGGTCGTCGACCGGTCCGGTGTCACCGACGAGCTCGTCAGCATGCGCACCGCGGCCGCCAACCGCAACCGCGACTACTACGACCTCAACATGGGCCGGGTGCTGCGGCCCACCGACCCGAACGAGCTGATCCGGCTCACCACCAAGGGGCGCCTGGACAAGGCGACGATCCCGGGCATCGCGATGTTCGGCGACAGGGACGTCCTGTACGCCGTCGAGGCGGCGCACCTTCAGGAGGACGCTCTGCCGAACGTCCAGTTCTTCTACCCCGAGAACACCGGTCACCAGGGGCAGACCGACCGCCCGGAACTGCACCACCAGGTGTTCCTGGAGTTCTTCCGCGACGGCAAGGTCTCCTGGGAGACCGCCCGGGCCGCGGGCATCTCCACGCGCCGCCCACCGAACCCTGATCTCGTCGGCAGCCCGACGGATGCCCCCTTCACCAGCTGATTCACGAAGCGATCGGAACCTGCTCCATCAGCGCGGATCAGCCCAGACCAGCACTGATGAGCCATCGACCACCAAGGAGACCTTCATGACCGCACCGACCGGAGCCGCTGTTCGTGCGCACCACCGCACCTCGCTGGTCGACCGGGCCCGGGAGATCGCTCCCGTCGTCGCGAAGTACGCGGCCGACAACGACGCCCATCGTGTGGTGGCCGACGAGGCCGTCCAGGCCATGGTCGACTGCGGACTCACGCGAGCCCTCCAGCCGGCCCGGTACGGCGGCGAGGAGGCGCACCCGGTCGAGTTCGTCGAGGCCGTCATCGAGGTCGCCAAGTCCTGCACGTCGACCGGCTGGGTTCTGATGCTGCTCGGCGTGCACAACTGGGAGGTCTCGCACATGACCGAGCAGCTGCAGGACGAGCTGTTCGGTGACGACCCGACGACCCTGCTGTCCTCCTCGTACGCGCCCCACGGCACCGCCACCCCCGTCGAGGGCGGCTACATCCTCAACGGTTCGTGGAAGTCCTCCTCGGGCGTCACCCACGCGTCGTGGGTCATCCTCGGCGCCAGCGTGGAGGTCGACGGCAAGCCGCTGATGCACAACTTCGTCGTGCCGCTGGCCGAGGGACGGATCATCGACGACTGGTTCGTGCTGGGCATGCGGGGGACCGGGTCCCGTTCCGTCGAGCTCGACCAGGTCTTCGTCCCCGCGCACCGGGCGCTCGACCGCCAGATTCTGCTGGCCCAGGCCGGTCCCGGTCTGAAGAAGAACGACGGCCCGCTGTACCGCGTGCCACAGGGCTACCTCTACAACCTCGTCGCCGGCGCGCCCGCGCTGGGCGCGGGCTGGGCGTTCTACGAGGAGTACGTCGACCAGCTGAAGAAGTTCACGCGCCGCTTCGACAACGCGAAGCTGAGCGAGGACCGGGTCGAGCTGCTGCGTACGAACGACGTGCGGGTGCGCCTCGACGACCAGCAGAAGGTCGCCCTGCGGATCCTCGACGAGGGCTACCGGCTCGCCGAACTGGGCCAGGTGCCGGGCGACCTCGAGGCCGCGCGGGGGATCTACGACGCCGCACGCACCGCCGAAGCCGCGCTGTACGTCGCCCAGCAGCTGATGCCCACCATGTCGGCGCGGGTGGTGCACGAGCTGAACCCGTTGTCGCGGCTGTACCGGGATCTGATCGTGGCCCGTCAGCACTTCACCCAGAACACCGACTTCGCGGCCGCCACCGCGGCCAACCTCGAGATGGGCAACCCGGCGGCCGCCACCTTCCTGCTCAGCGAAGCCGAGCGCACCGCGGCGGTCGACCGTTCGAAGCGGCTCTATGGCTGACCCTGCCAAGGCAGGTCCGGCTCGTGGGGACTCCCTGGCGTCGGCGCTGAGGCACCGCCCCTTCGTGCAGTTCTGGCTGGGGGCCTTCCTGGCCAGCGCGGGCGGCTGGTTCCAGTCGCTGGCGGTACCGTTCGTCCTCCTCCAGCTCACCGGGAGCGCCTTCTGGGTCGGTCTCGCGACCGCGGCGCAGTTCGTCCCGATCATGGTGCTGGGTCCGTGGGCGGGCGTGGCGGCCGACCGGCTGGACCGCCGCCGGCTGGTCATGGTCACGCAGCTGGCCCGTTCGCTGGTGGCGCTGGCCATGTGCGTGTGCTGGTGGTCGGGCCGGCACGACCCGCTGCTGCTCGTGGGCCTCGCGGTGCTGACGGGGTGCGCCCAGGGCATCTCGATGCCGAGCTGGCAGGCGCTGGTCAACGACTACGTGCCGCGTGAGGCGCTCGACTCGGCCGCGTCGCTGAACACCATCCAGTTCAACCTCGCCCGCTCGCTGGGCCCTGCCGTGGCGGGTCTGGTGCTGTTCTGGGTGGGCCCGGCGGCCGCCTTCTTCGTCAGCTTCGTGATGGTGCTCGTGGTCGTGGTGGTCCTGCTGGTCACCGAACCGGTCAACCCACAGCCGCGACGAGCCCGCAAGGATCGCGTCGCGGACGGCGGTTTCCGTGAGGCGTTGCGCTACACCTGGGGCTCCCCGGGGGTGATGACGGCCCTGACGGTCGTCTTCCTGGTGGGCAGCCTCGGCATGCCGATCTTCCAACACGTGATCACCTTCGCGGAACAGGTGTTCGACTCCGGTGCGCTCGGCGTGGCCCTCCTCAACCTGGGTCTCGGTGCCGGAACCCTGGCGGGTGTGCCCGTGCTGGGCGGAATGCTGCGGATCATGAGGCGTTCGACCGTCGTGGCGATCGCGATGTGCGGCTACGGCATCACCTTCGCCGTCTTCGGGCTGGCCCCCAGCCTCCTGACCGCGACCCTCGCCACCGTCGGTGTCGGTGTCTTCTTCCTTCTCGCCCTGTCCGTCGCACAGAACACGATACAGATGCTGGTCGCCGACCGGGTGCGCGGACGGGTGCTGTCCATCAACGTCATCGTCTACACCGGCTCCGTCTCCCTGGGGGCCGCCGTCCAGGGCGGGATCGGGGACTGGCTCGGTCTGAGGGCGACCGTGCTCGGTGCCGCCGCGCTCCTCGTCCTGGCCGCCGCCCTCCTGGCCGTGGGCTCCCATCGCCTGAGCCTGCGCCACCTCAACGGCTCCAGGGACGAGTCGTACGTCTCCGTCACGCCGGAGCCGGCTTCCTCCAGCGCCTCCTCAGGCGCTTCGACCGCTCACGAAAGGACAAGAACCGATGCCTCCTGACGCCTCCGTGCTGTCCACGTCCGCCCCCGAGGCCATCGACCCCCAGGTCATGAGGCAGGTGCTGGGCAACTATCCCACCGGGGTCGCCGTCGTCACCGGACGCGCGCCCGACGGCACACTTCTCGGGATGGTGGTGGGAACGTTCAGCTCCGTGTCGATGGAGCCGCCGCTGGTCTCGTTCATGCCGATGAAGACGTCGCGGACCTTCACCGCACTGCGCGAGTGCGCGTCCTTCTGTGTCAATATCCTGGCCGCAGACCAGAGCGACGTGTGCGGGTCGTTCATGCGGCCCCCGGAGGAGAAGTTCCGCGGCCTGCGGTGGCGTGCCGCGCCCGACGGCGCTCCCGTCATCGAGGGCGTGACCGCCTGGATCGAATGCACCTGGGCCGATGTCATCGAGGTGGGCGACCACTACTTCGTGCTCGGCGCCATCCAGTCGCTCGCCGCCGAGCGCGAATGTCTGCCGCTGCTGTTCTTCCAGCGTGGGTACGGTCGCTTCACGCCGGGCCTGCTGATGACCTCCGACCACCGTTCCCTCGCCGCGGCCGTCGGCGTCGCCGAACGCGGTCGCCTGGAGCTGGAGCATCTGGCCTCGGAGCTGGGCGCGGAGGTGAGCCTGCTCGCGCCGCTCGGCGACGAGTTCGCGTTCGTGGCCACGGCCGGCTCCTCCGGCGGAACCTCCTCGCCCCCTCCCGGAACCCGGCTGCCCTTCGCTCCGCCCCTGGGAATGCTGTTGGTCGGGCATCCCGGGGCTCCCTCGGCCGGGCAATGGCTCGACCGTGTGCCGGCTTCGGCACCACAGGTGCGGGAGGCCGCCGCCGTCCAACTGCGCCGGACCCAGGAGCGCGGCTGGTCCCTGACCCTGCACGGTCCGCTCGCGACCGCACTGCTCGACGAACTCGTCGACGCGTTCAGCGAGCCGGCACGCACCCCGGACAACGAACGGCGTCTGCTGGAGGCACTGCGCCGGATGACGGCGTTCCACGAGCCGGAGCAGATCGTGCCCGACCGGTCGTACAACGTTCTGCAGGTGTCGGTGCCGGTCTGTGACGCCGATGAGAACGTTGTTCTCGTCCTGCGCCTGTCCGGGCTCCCGGGAAGCTCCTCAGGGGCCGAAATCATCGCCTTCGTCGACCGGCTGCGCCTGTCCGCGAGGGCCATCGAACGGACATTGACCCCCGTTTTGTGACAGCGGCCACCTGGTGGCACAGCAGGATCGAGCCAACCGCTGTGATACAGCCAACGTGTGGCCTCACTTCACCTCGCGGGAAGGTGACCGTCTTATCGATCGCGTCTCGGCCGCCTGGTGATCCAGGTCCGGGACGCGACCGGAGAAGAGGATGTTCGATGGATGTGTTGGCTGAAGTCCGGTCGTCCAGAATGACCGGTCTCCAGATCCGCGCCGTGGCAGTCGCGATGGCGTTGATCATCATGGACGGCTTCGAGATCGCGATGATGGCGTTCACCGCCAAGCCGATGGCGGACGCGTGGGGCGTGAGTGATGCGACGCTCGGGATCGTGCTCAGCGCGAGCCTCTTCGGTATGGCCGCGGGTGCGATCCTGTTCAGCCCGGTCGGTGACCGCCTCGGCCGCCGACCGCTGACGACCATCTCGGTGACCATCGTGCTGGTCGGCATGGTGCTCGCCGTGGTGGCCCCGAACGTGGCCGTCCTGATCGTGGCCCGGTTCATCACCGGGTTCGGCATCGGAGCGATGTCGCAGCTCAACGCGTATGTCTCGGAGTTCGCCTCCGATCGCCGTCGCGGAACGGTGGTCGGGATCTACGCCACCGGGTTTCCGATCGGTGCCACCCTGGCCGGCGTGGCCGCGAGCCTGCTCGTCGAGCCGGCCGGCTGGAAGTCGATGTTCGTGGCCGGTGCGGTCCTGGCTCTCGTCATGCTCGTCGTGTCATGGGCGTTCCTTCCGGAGTCGATCGACTTCCTGGTGGCCCGCCGTCCCAAGAACGCCCTCGAACGGGTCAACACCGTCCTCAACAAGATGGGGCGGCCAAGCCTGAAGGAGTTGCCCGAAGTGACCGAGGGCGAGCGTGCCCACCTCGGTGTCTCCGCGGTCTTCGCCGGTGCCACCGGGCGCAAGACGCTCGTACTGTGGCTCGGCTACGCCTGCCTGATGGCGTCCTACTACTTCGCGAACTCCTGGATTCCCAAACTGGCCGCGGAGGCGACCGGTGATGATCAGATGGGCACCACGGTCGGCTCCTTCCTCAACTTCGGCGGCATCTTCGGCAGCCTGCTCTTCGCGGCAGTCGCGATACGGGTGCTGCCGAGGAGGATCCTGCAGGTCGCCATGGCCCTCAGCGTGGTCGGCACCGTTGCCTACGGGGCCACGTTCGGTGTCGCCTGGCTCGCCGTCGTCCTGGGAGTCCTCCTGGGAGTTCTCGCGGTCGCCGCGGTGGCCGGCTTCTACGCCGTGGCACCCGAGGTCTACCCGGCGGCGCTGCGCGGCACCGGTGTCGGCTGGATGCTCGGTGTCGGACGGCTGGTGTCGATCGTCTCGCCGATCAGCATCGGTTACCTCCTTGACGGCGGCTGGTCCGCGGGGAGCCTGTTCTACCTGATGGCCGTACCCCTCGCGATCGGCACGGTCTGCATCATCGTCCTGGGCCGACTGCAGAAGGGAGATGCGGGCAAAGTCCACCGGGCGCAGGTGCCGGCGAGCCCGTCCCCCGTCTCCTGATCGGACTTCCGAATCCGTCACGCGGTGCCCGGCCGGACTCCCGGCCGGGCACCGCGTGGGTTGTGGTGATGCCGGCGTCGCGACGGGCGCGGCGCGACGGCCTCTCAGGAACAGCCGTGCGGGAACTCCGCCTCCATGTCCCAGTGGACGTCCTGGAGCCCGTAGTCCTCCGCGAGCTCGCGGGCGCGGATGAACCGGCCGGCCACCAGACGCGCGGTGCGCAGCACCGCTCCGTCCGTCCTGGCCTTGTCGATGCGACTGCTCGGTGCCGAGACGCTGACCGCGGCGATGGGGCGACCGTTCACCAGGACCGGAGAGGCGATGGCGCCCTCGCCCATGGTGTATTCCTCGTGCGTGTAGGCGAGGCACGTCTCGTGCGTCAGCTGCAGTTGCGCCCGCAGCCGTCCGGCGTGCATCACGGTGTGCCGCGTGCGGCGGGAGAGCTCGAGGTGCTGCGCGATCACACGGTCGCGGTTCGCGGCGTTGACGAAGGCGAGCATCGCCTTGCCCGATGCCGTCGTCAAGGCGTCTTCCCGTACGCCGACCACGGAGGAGGCGATGCTGCTCCGTGAACTCGTGACCTGGTCGATCAGGATGACGTCGGAGCCGTCCAGGACCGACAGACCCACCGCCGCACCGAGCTCGAGGAAGAGATCACCCAGCAGCGGAGCCGCGACCTCCCTCAGACCGTGGGGACGCGCGTGGACGAAGTGGTTTCCGAGTTCGAACATGCGTATGCCGAGCCGGTAGCTGTTCCCGCTCCGGATGACGTGACCGCTCTTGGTGAGCTGGACGAGGATGCGGAAGGCGGTCGACTTCGGGATCCCGGTCCGCTGTGCCAGTTCGGTGACACTGACGGTGTGCCCGGCCTCGAGGAAGGCATCGAGGAGAGCCAGGGCCCGGCTGACCGCGACACTCGGTTTGACGCGGAAGGAAGCTTCGAGAGGATCCGAGCCTCCGCCCGCATGCTCGTCAGTCATGGTCAACTTCCTTCCCTCCCCCGACGCCGTACGGGCGCACACCGATGTCCGACCGATGATTTCCCGACGGAGGACAACCCGCAAGGCCTCGAGTGCCCTGGTCAGCCCGATCCCAAGGAACGGCGTACGGATCGCCGGTCTCGGAGAACGAACCCCGGATTCGCGACTCCACGCCGTCGGAGGACGCGGAACGCAGGGCAAGGAAAGCGATGCGTCAGCGCACGGAGCGGAGCCGGGCCCGGAACCCTGCCGACGCGTCCGTGCCGCGGACCACCCCCGCTGACCGACGGGGCCGACGCGGACTCAACGACCGGCCGGCTCGACGGCGAGCCGTGCCTGCCAGCGGTAGAGGTCCCCCCGGTACCAGCTGTGCAGGCAGTCGAGCGGTCCGGAGGGCGAGCGCAGGACCCGCTCGGCGAAGAGGACGGCGGCGCCCAGCCCGATGTTCAGCCGGTCCGCGACCTCCACGTCCGCGAGTCGCGCGGACAGGGTCTGCTCCGCTTCGCTCATCTCGACGTTCTCCCGGCGCAGGAGGCTCATCAGCCCTTCCTCCGCGAGCTCGGCACGGCCGAGAACCGCCGCGACGGTGGGACCGACGTAGTGGACCGAGTACACGAAGGGCTGATCCCCCCACAGCCGCCTGGTGCGATAGACGGTGCCCGTCTCGGCGTCCGTGCCGAGGGCCTGCCGCACGCTCGCGGGGAACCGGACGTCCTCCTCGACGTGGACGTCGAGGACCTTCAGCTGTGGCGTACCGCGGATCAGATCGCCGATGGACCCCACGAAGCCGCGTGCCGCAGGGTCGTCCCCGGAGCCTCGGACGTACGTACCGCTCCCCTGTCGCCGGACGAGCTGACCACGCGCGACCAGCTCACCGACCGCTCTGCGGACGGTCGCCTTGCTGACGCCGAACTCCGCCACCAGTTCGTCCTCCGTGGCGAACCGGGAGCCGGGCGCGTAACCGCCCTGGCCGATCCGCTGGGAGAGCACCGCGAAGATGCGCTGGTAGAGCGGCGCCGGTATCGGCGTGAACGTCATCTCGGTCCCCCTTCTCGGTCCGGCCCCGGCCCGGGGCCCGGTCAGCCTGCCGTGCCGGTCACCGGAACAGCGGCACACCGCGATTCCGGGCAGGGAGGTACGCGCACGCCCCGATCGGACCGGTGTCCCTCAGATGCCACGTTCAGCTCCTCTTCGGCCTGTGCCACTGTGCAGCACCCTGGCCACGGCCCTGCGAAGACACCGACCCTAGTCTATTCATACGGAAGTGCGGATGACAGTGACTGATGGGGTGGACGCGGTGCTTCTCGAGAGAATGCGGTTCGACGGCCAGGGCGTCGTGGTCACCGGCGCGGCCGCGGGGATCGGCGCGGCGACGGCCCGCGCCTTCGCGGAGCTGGGGGCGTACGTCATCGCGGTCGACCGCGACAGCGAACGGCTCCCGGTGCTCGCCGAGAGCCTCGGCGACGCCCGGCACACGCTGGTGACCGCGGATGTCACCTGCGCCGGCCACATCGACCGGATCGTCCGGGCGGTGGCGTCCAGCGGCGTACCCCTGAAGACGTTGGTCAACAACGTCGGCGTCAACGACAAACTGGCCGCCTCGGACACCACCCGAGAGCGCTGGCACCGTGCCCTCGACCTCAACCTGAGCGCGAACGTCTTCCTCACCCAGGCACTGCTCGACCCGCTGCTGGAGTGCCCGACCGGCGGAAGCGTCGTCAACGTCTCCTCGGCCCACGGACTGGTCGGCATGCCCGGCGCCGCCAGCTACGCGACCTCGAAGGCCGGACTGATCGGATTCACCAAGCAGCTGGCCGCAGAGCACTCCGCAGCCGGCCTCCGGGCCAACGCGGTCTGCCCGGGCCTGACGCTCACCGAACGGATCACCGAACGCGGTGCCCTCCCCGAGGATCAGCGTGATCGCCTCCTCGGGCGGCGCTTCGCCGAGCCCGGCGAGGTCGCCTCGTGCATCGCCTTCCTGGGCTCCGACGCCGCGTCCTACCTCACCGGCGCCGTCCTGCCGGTGGACGGCGGCTACACCGCACGCTGACGACGGACCCCCGGCCGACCCGATCGGGCCGCGGACCGGCACCGCGCCCATGACGGAATGCCGGTCCGCGGCCCGTCAGACGGTCGGCATGCCCATGCGGTTCCCGTACGGCAGCGCGCCGGCGGCCGAGACGGTCACGGCGAGCCGGCCGACCCGCTCGATCTCGACGACGATCTCGTCCCCGTCGGCAAGGGGGCCGACCCCCTCCGGGGTGCCGGTGGCGATCACGTCACCCGGCTGCAGGGTCATCACGGAGCTCGCGTACGCGATGAGCCGGCGGACACCGTAGATCATCCGGCTGGTGTTCGAGTCCTGGCGCAGCTCCCCGCCGACCCAGCACCTCAGGGCGAGGTCGTCCGGGTCGCCGACCTCTTCGGGGGTGACGACGAGCGGGCCGAGGGGCGTGAACGTGTCGTAGGACTTCCTGGTCGAGCGGTCCTCGGTCGAGCGGGTCGTGATGTCGAGGACGCAGGTGTAACCGAAGACGTAGTCCAAGGCATCCGACGCCGACACGTGCCGGGCCTCCTTCCCGATGACGACCGCGAGCTCGCCCTCCTGGTCGGTGCGCACGTCGGTGTAGGGCAGCTCGACCGTCCGACCCGGCCCGATCACGGACGTACTGGCCTTGAGGAAGACGCCCCACTCCACGATCGTGTTCGGGTTGCCCATCTCCGCGACGTGAGCGCGATAGTTCGCCGGCGCACCGATGACCTTCCGCGGGAACGGCAGTGGCGCGTCCCAGGCCGCACCGCCGACGTCGACCGCCGGGGCGGTGCGGACCTCGGCGGCGCTCAGCGGCCGACCGCGCTCGATCAGCCTCTGGAGCGGGCCGGCCGGACCGGCCGGCGGGCCTGCCAGGCCGGTGACGTCGTGGGCCGCGCCGTCCGACAGGACGGCGATGAGGCGGTCGTCGAGTACTCCGAAGCGCATCCGGACTCCTTGGTGGGCTGGTGTGAGTGGGGTCAGATCCAGGACCCGGGCCCGGGACCTGTCGAGGCGCGCCCGGCCGGCCGGGCGACGAGGGCCGCCGCGTGGCCCGGGCGATCCGGCCGGCGGGCGACGTCGTCGCCGGGCAGGCGGGACGGCTCGGCGAGTGCCCCGTCGCTCAGGGCCCCGACAGCCCCGAGGAACACCGCCGTGCGCGGTTCCTTCCCGGTGCGGGTCCCGGCGAGATCGGTGGACGGAGGCACACCTGCGGAGCCTAGGCACCGATCAGCACGCCCACCTGAACGCGATGCCACCTGGTGACACAGCCGCATGGCTCGCTCCCCGCGACACGAAGGACTCTTCTGGGCACCACCCTCCCCACCTCTGGAGGAACAGCTTGAGTACGACAGCCGAAAGCCGTGCAGCGGCGAGCACCGGTCCGAACTTCGCGGTTCCGGGAGAACCCGACGCCGCCTTCTACGGGCGTCTGGGCGAGGCCCATCTCGCCCCCTTGTGGCGTGTCCCCGGCACCGACGCTCCGGAGCCGGTGGTGACCGACGTTCCCCACGTCTGGCACCGACGCGACGTCATGGCGCTCATGGACGAGGCCGCCACGGCGGTCGACCTGGGCGGTGAGTCCGATCGCCGCGCCCTCAACGCCGTCAACCCCGCGCGCCGCAAGGGCACCACGCACACGATGATCGCCGGCTACCAACTCGTCCTGCCCGGCGAGACAGCCCCCGCGCACCGGCACACGCCGTCCGCGATCCGGCTCATGCTCTCCGGCTCCGGCCACACCATGGTCGAGGGAGAGCCGATGCTGATGAACCCGGGCGACCTCATCCTGACCCCCGGCTGGACCTGGCACGATCACCGCAACGACGGCGACGAGCCCATGCTCTGGCTCGACGCGCTCGACGTCCCGTTCGTGCAGACGATGAACGCCCAGTTCTACGAGGACTTTCCCGGCAAGCAGCTCCAGCCGCTCACCCAGGCCGAGGACGCGAGCACCAACCGGTACGGCACCGGGATGGTTCCGTACGGCACCCGCTCCGGGACACTGCACTCGCCACTGACCAAATACCCGTACGCCGCGACGAAGGAGGCCCTCGCCAAACTGCGGGTGGACGAAGGCTCCCCGGAGCACGGGGTCGAATTGGAGTTCACCAACCCCCTCACCGGCGGGCCGGTCCTTCCGACGATGACCTGCGGGATGCACCTGGTGCCCGCCGGCAACGCCGCGATCACGCGCCGGCACACCTCGAGCGTCATCTTCTGCGCCGTCGAGGGGGCCGGCCACACGGTCATCGACGGTGAGCGCTTCGACTGGGAGCAGCACGACTTCCTCGCGATCCCGTCCTGGTCGACGTACCGGCACGTCGCCGACGACGGAACCGACGCGGTTCTCTTCAGCATGAACGACCGGCCCCTGTACGAGCCGTTCGGGCTCTACCGCGAAGAGCGGGAGGACCAGTCATGACCGCACCTGACACGATCGTCGTCGTGGGCGGGGGAATCGGCGGCGTGAGCGCCGCCGTCGCCCTCGCCAAGCGCGGGATGGAGGTCACCGTCCTGGAGCGCGCCCCCGAGATCAAGGAGATCGGCGCCGGCCTCCAGCTCGGCCCGAACGCCGGGCGCGTCCTCCAGGACCTCGGCGTCATGGACGCCGTCCTGCGCACCGCGGTTCTCCCGCACCGCTTCGTCCTGCGCGACATCTACACGGGCAACGAGATCTACCAGGCCACGATGGGCAAGGAGTTCGTGCAGCGGTACGGCGCCCCGTACACCGTCATCCACCGCGCCGACCTGCTCGACGCGCTGCTGGAGGTCGCCCTCGCCACCGGCAACGTCGAGGTCGTGACCGGCAAGGAGGTCGTCGCCGTCGAGCAGACCGACACCGCCGCGCACGTCCGGTGCGCCGACGGCAGCACCTATCGGGGCGACGCCGTCATCGGCGCCGACGGCCTGCGCTCGGCCGTACGCAGGCTGACGCTGGACGACTCCGAGCCGATCCGGTCGGAGTACGTCATCTACCGCGGTCCCGGGCCCCGGCCGGAGGGCACCGAGGACGCCGTCATGCTCTTCGCCGGCGACGAGATCCACCTCATGCAGTACCCCGTCCAGGGCGGCGAGCTGCTCAACCGGGTGCTCTCCTTCCGCAGCCGCACGGCGACACCCGGCAGTGAGGAATGGGCCACCCGCGAGGAGCTCTTCGAGCGGTTCGCGAACACCTGCGACCACATCAAGGAGTCGCTGCACACTCTCGACCTGGAGACCCGATGGGTGCAGTTCGACCGCAAGCCGATGGCCGGCTGGAGTGACGGCCGCATCACCCTGCTCGGCGATGCCGCGCACCCGATGCGGCAGTACCTCGCGCAGGGCGCCGGTCAGGCCATGGAGGACGCGGTCGCGCTCGCCGACGCGCTGGGAAGCGGCGCCGCGGACGTCCCGGCCGCCCTCGCGAAGTACGAGGAGATCCGCTACCCGCGCACCAGCGCGGTGCAGGAGAACACCCGGTTCTTCGGCGAGATGGTCCACCTCGGCGGCGCCGGTGCCATCCTGCGCGACGCCTACCTCGGCACGCTCGCCGACAACGACTACTCCCTGGCCCAGTGGCTCTACGGCACCGACGGCGTCGCACCGCCGAGGGTGCCCGGCCACATGGACATCTACTCCAAGAGCTGAAGGCGGCTGACGATCCTCTATGAGCAAGCTCAACCTGACCATCGCGGCCACCAACTACGACCGCCTGCGCGCTCTGCAGGACGGACGGGTGCGGGCCGAGGGCATCGACCTCAACTACCTGACCCTCCCGGTCGAGGAGATCTTCCACCGCCAGATCAAGCACCACGAGTTCGACCTGAGCGAGATGAGCCTGTCGTCGTACGTGCTCACGCTGGAGCAGGGCGCGCCGTTCGTCGCCGTCCCCGCCTTCCCGTCACGTTACTTCCGGCACCAGTCGATGTTCGTCAACCGCAACAGCGGCATCGCCTCACCGGCCGACCTGAGGGGCAAGCGCGTCGGCCTGCCCGAGTACCAGATCACCGCGGGTGTCTGGCAGCGCGGCATGCTGGAGGACGAGTACGGCGTCGCCGTCGAGGACATGCGGTTCTTCACCGGAGGCGTCGAGGACAGGGGCCGCAGCGAGAAGATCCGGCTCGACCTGCCCGAGGGCATCTCCGTGCGGCCCATCGGTCCCGAGCAGACGCTCTCGCAGATGCTCGCGTCCGGTGAGCTCGACGCGGTCTTCAGCGCCAGCACGCCGTCCAGTTTCCACACCAGCCCCGACGTGACCCGGCTCTTTCCGGACTACAAGGCGGTCGAGGCCGACTACTACCGGCGCACCGGGATCTTCCCGATCATGCACGTGGTGGCGATCAGACGTGACGTCGTCGAGACGAACCCGTGGGTGCCGCTGTCGCTCTTCAAGGCGTTCGAGCAGTCGCTCGCCCTGGCCCGGGAGGACCTCGAGTACCGCAGTTCGCTCAAGCTGATGCTGCCGTGGCTGGCCCATCACCTCGAGGAGACCGTCGAGGTGATGGGCGAGGACTTCTGGAAGTACGGGGTGGAGGCCAACCGCCACACCCTGGAGACGTTCCTGCGCTACTCCAGGCGTCAGGGACTCGCCAAGCGGAAGTGGAGCCCGGAGGAGCTCTTCGCCGGGACCACCACCGCCGCCGGCTTCACGGTCTGACCAGGATCGCTGTCAGCTCGGCGAGGTCGTCGACCTCGTCGAGCCGGCCGAGCAGTTCGAGGGCGTCGTCGGCACGGGCCGGCTCGAGCATCCCGGTGAAGCACCAGTTGGCACGGAACTTGGCCTCGATCCGGGCCGCGCTGAGCGGGGACGAGAGCGGGTTGCCCGTGGCCGTGTCGCGACCGGCGGTCAGGGACGTACCGTCCCGCAGCCCGACCGTGAGAGTCGCTGCCTCGGGGGTCGCCGTCGGACGGCCACCCGTGATCGAGACGCGGTCGGCCAGCGCCGCGACGGCGGGGTCGCCGACCGCCTCCTCGGTGTATTCCGCCAGAGTCGCCCGGCCGCGGAGGAGCGCGCTGGCCGCGGCGTACCTCAGACTGAAGATCGCGTGGCCCTGCGGGTTCCGGCCGGGGGCGAACGGCTGGTCCAGCGGTGAGTCGACGTGCATCGGCGCGACGTCGAGGTGGATCCGGCCGATCTGTCCGGCGTCCGCGCCGGCCTCACGGAGCCGGGCGGAGATCTCGAGCGCGCAGTCGATCGCCGAGTGGGTGAAGCGGCATGAGGGGTAGGGCTTGAAGGTCGCGTCACCGTGGAAGACGGTGCCGAGACCGTCCGCCACGACGTCCAGGTCGACGCCGTCGCAGTACATGTCGATGTAGCCGTTCGGACCGAAGAACGGATCGGGGCTGCCGGTCCAGCCGTGAGCCGCGAGCTCCGCCGCCTCGATGCCGTCGCGGGCGGCCAGGCCCTGGGCCAGCTTGAAGGTGTGGGCGCCGGCGTCGATCGCCTGGAAGGTGCCGCCGAGCTGGTGGAGCACGATCCCGAACGCGTCGCGCAGCCGGAGTTCGTCCAGGCCGAGGAGCCTGCCGGCGATCGCTGCGACGCCGAACTTGTTGACCAGCCCCGGACTGTCCCATCCGGCTCCGGGGACGTACGTCGCTCCCGCCGTGAGCCGGGCGGCCAGGTCGTCGCCGAGAACGAGGGCGGTGATCAGCTCACGACCGGACGCGCCGGTGCTCTCCGCCATCGCGAGGGCGGCCGGCACGGTGGACTCGGAGATGTGCGACCAGACCGGTGTGGTGCCGATGTAGGGGATGAGCACGCCGAAGTCGTTGCCGCGGGCCGCGATGGCGTTCGCGAACGCGGCCGGGGCGGTCGGGAGGCGCTCTCCGCCGGGCAGGACCGTGGCGCCGGGCCTTCCGCCCCGAGCGACGAGGAGGCTGCGCAGTTCAGGGCTGCCGGCGGTGTCCGCACCGCCGATGACGCAGCCGACGATGTCGGTGATCCGCTGCTTCGCGTGCCGGACGGTTGCCGCGGGGAGGTCCTCGAAACGCGTGCGCGTCACGGCGGCGAGGATCGCCGCCGTGACCTCGGAGGGGACGGGCGCCGTCATATCCGGCTCCCCGTGCGGGCACCGTCGAGGGTCGCGTGGACCAGTCGGCGGGGTGCCAGGGCATCCCCCACGCGATAGAACTCGCCGGCGGTCTCGGGGAAGGGCACCGGTGTGGAGGTGGTCACGAAGACCACCGCGTCGACCTGCCCGATCGAGCTGATCCGGCCGCTGAAGACGTCGCGCAGCTCAGGCTCCACCCCTGCCTTGTGGAACCGGGTGACCGGCCGGATGTCGACCTGTTTCTCGTGGAGCCGCTTGGTGAGCAGGTGGAGGATGGACGGCTCGGCGCTCTGCCCGGGGAGCAGGCACTCCGAGATCAGCGTGACGCTCCTGCCCGCCTGGGCGAGGTAATCGGCCGCCGCCAGCGGGGCGACGTGGTCGTTGAGCCCGCCCACGACCAGCACCCGGTCACCGATCCGGTCGAGGTCCTCCTCCAGCAGCGAGATCCCGGAGTAGACCGGCACGTCGTCGATCCCGGCCATGTCGGGGATGTCGGGCACCGAGCCCGTGGCCACGACCAACGCGTCGGCACCGTACGCGGCGATGTCCCCGGGCCCGACCTCGCGGCCGAGCTGCACCTCGACGCCCGCCTCGTGGACCTCCCGGACCAGGTCGCCGAGCAGGTTGGCCATCTCCTTGCGGAACGGGTCGCTCACGAGGGTCGCGATCTTGCCGCCGAGCCGGTCGGACCGTTCGGCGAGCACGACGTCGTGCCCGCGCTGAGCGGCGGTCCTGGCGGTCATCAGACCGGCCGGGCCGCCGCCGATGACGAGCACCTTCTTGCGGCGGACGGGGTCGGGCAGGTCGAGCTCGTCCTCCCGGCCGGCCCAGGGGTTGACCGGGCAGGAGGAGGCGCGGTCGGGGTAGTGGCACTCGTTGATGCCGATGCATCGGTGGATCCGGTCGGCACGCCCGCCGGCGGTCTTCCGGATGAAGTCGGGGTCGGCCAGCAGCGCCCGGGTGGTGCCGATCAGGTCGCAGACGCCCTCTTCGAGGAGCCGCTCCATCAGCTGGGGGCTGTTCATCCGGCCGGTCAGGCCCACCGGGATCGAGACGGCGGCCTTGACGGCCGCTGCGGCCTCGGCGTTGAAGCCTGGCTCGAAGAGGGTGGAGGCGACGTATGGGAGAACGACCCCGTCGTGCAGTGCCATGATCGTGCCGGCGGTGATGTTGACGTAGACGAGGTCCTTCTCGACCGCCTTGACGATCCGGCAGATCTCCTCGGTGGTGAGCCCGTCGGTCTCGGCCTGGTGGCCGCTGATCCGCATCGCGATCGGGAAGTCGGGGCCGCATGCCTCGCGGATCGCCGCGATCGTCTCGACGAGGAACCGTGTCCGGTTCTCCAGCGAGCCGCCGTACTCGTCGGTGCGACGGTTGGTGGTGCGGGAGAGGAACTGCTCGATCAGGTAGCCGTGGGTGGCGTGGATCTCGACGCCGTCGAGGCCGGCCCGCTGGACGCGGGAGGCCGCACGTGCGAAGAGGCGCACGACCCGCTTGACCTCGCTGGTGGACAGCTCGTGCGGCTGGGCTCGCACCTGTGGGTCGGGCAGGCCGCTGGGAGACACCATCGCCTGGAACGTCTCGGGCAGCCGGATCGCGCCCCGGTTGGCGACCTGGCCGAAGGCGACCCCGCCGTGCCGGTGCACGATCTCGGCGCGAGCCCGGAGCGGCGGCAGGAGGCGCTCGTCGTAGTAGGCGTCGCCCTCCTCGGTCTCGGCGTCCGGACCGTTGTCGATGTCGTGGACGCCGACATGGTCGAGGTGCCCGGTGTCCACGAAGGCGAGGGTGGAGATGGCCTCGTGGAGCACCGGGATCCCGACCAGCCCGACGCCGCTGGCCACTCGGGTCTCGAGGTACTTGAGGTAGCGCTCCTCGCTCAGCTTCGGGTTGTGCGTGGTGAGCATGATCCGGTTCGGGATCGTGAAGCTCCCGACCGTGACCGGGGAGAGCAGGCGGCTGTAGGCAGCGTCGGGCATGGGGGTCTTCCGTCCTTTACGCGGTGAGGTCCTACGACGTCGTCCGAAGGCGCGTCACATCGTGGTCCGGTAGCGGTCACCGTGGAGTCGCACCAGCTGGTCGTTGCGGTAGGCCACCGCTGCCGGGTTCATGTCGGAGGACGGGACGGGCTCGGGGATGAAGGCGTTGTACGGGTCCTCGCCGCGTACGAGCGTGGCGTAGTCGGTGGGCTCGCCCTCGCGCTCGTACGGCGCCATGTAGCGCACCGCGATGCCGACGCGGCGCTGGTCGGAGCGGCTCGGGGCCGAACCGTGGAAGATGAACTGGTGGTGCAGGGAGAACTCCCCCGGCTCCAGGGCGAGCGAGGTGGCGTCGTCCTCGTTCACCTCGACGGCGATCTCCTGGCCCTGCGAGAGCAGGTTGTCCGTGCCTTCGACGAAGGAGTGCGGCGCCTGCTCGGTGTGCGTGCCGGCCACGACCTTGAGGCAGCCGTTCTCGGGGATGCTGGGGGCCAGGGCGATCCAGGCGGTGAGCATCTCCCCGCCCGCGGGGATGTTGGAGAACGGCGCGTCCTGGTGCCAGGCGACGAAGCCGGGGTGGTGCGGGTCCTTGATGAAGAACGACGAGCCCCAGCAGTAGATGTCGGGGCCGATGATGCTCTCGACCACGTCCAGCACCGGGTCGAGCCGGATGATCTCGTTGACCCAGGGCAGCACCAGGTGGGACTTGGAGCGGAGGACGGAGCCGGCCTGCGGCCCGTGCTCGGCCTCGAAGGCCTCCAGCCGAGCCCGGTAGGACGCCGCCTGCTCGGCGCTCATGGCGCGCATCGGGAAGAGGAAGCCGTCGCGTCGGTAGTCCTCGACGCGGGACTCGGCGAGTGTTGCAGTCATGGATGAGCCCCTATTCATGCGTAGTTCCGTAAGACCAGAACACCAGATGGAATTCATCCGGTCAACCGAATGACTCATTCTTTTGCCGCATGTACGGCTCAGCCGACCCGCTTGTGGCCCCAGAAGTGCGCGGCGCTCCAGCGCCCGGGGACCCAGGTCTCCTCGTCGATCTCCAGGCCGCCGTAGCCGTACTCCATCTCCCAGCCCGACGGCGTCTTGACGTAGTAGGAGACCATCTCGTCGTTGGTGTGCTTGCCCAGCGTCGAGCCGAGTACGGCGGCCCCGTCGAGGACCTTGTCGTACGCACGTCCGACCGTGTCCATGTCGTCGACCTGCACCATCAGGTGGCCCAGGCGAGGAGCGACGCCGGGGCGGTTGGCGAAGGCGATGGAGTGGTGGCGCGGGTTGCAGTGCAGGAAGGTTCCCGGGTCGGGACCGATGTCGATGAAGTCGCTCAGCCCGAGCTCGAAGATGTCCAGGTAGAGCTCGCGGAAGGGGGCCGAGGAACTGACCGCGAACATCACGTGGCCGATGCCCATGTTCTTGGTGACGAAGCGGGCGCCGGTCGGCGAGATGAACGGCGTCTGGTCGCGCCGGGCGCCGTAGTAGACTTCGACGCCGTTGCCATCGGGGTCCTCGAAGGCGAGATAGTCGGTGACCTCTCGGGAGGCGGCCTCCTCGGTCGTGGCGCGGTGCGGGGTGTAGCCGTGATCGCGCAACTTCTTTTCGATTGCCTCGATGTCGCCCGGACCGCGGACCTCCCAGCCCACCGCGTCGATGTGCTCGACCTCGCCCCGGTGAAGGTCGATGCGCCAGCTGCGTTCGTCGAGCCGGAGCTTCAGCCGGCCCTCGGTGTGCTCGACGATCTGCATGCCGTGCACATCGCTGGCGAAGACCTTCCAGGCGTCGATGTCGCGTACGGTCGCGACCAGGTATCCGAACTCGCGGATGCGTCTCATCTCTCCTCCTCGTTGCATGCCGGTCCCAGGCCGTTGTGCATGCCCTCTCGGAGTGTGGTGCCGATCACGCGCATCGCTCATTCCTGCGGTGCCACTGCGTGAAACCGCATACAGCGACCCCGACCACATGCCGGGACACCATGTGTCGATGCCCGCCAACCCTCAGACCACAGAGCCGCCGCCGTGGGACGAGACCCGGAAACACGCCGACCTCGAACGCGCGGCCAACATGCTCATCAACGCCGACCTGACCGGACGTCCGGCCCGAGGTGTCACCGCCCTGCTGGAGCCGTACGCCGAACAAGACGCGGAGACAGTCGCGGCACTCAACTTCCGGCGAGCCATGGACGAGGGCTGCCGTGTGGCCGGGCGGGCGGTGTCCTTGCCGGAGTCTCCGGACGGGGCAGTCGCTGTCGGTGGCTACTACCTCAGCAGCTCGGTGCACGGCTCGGGAGCGGTGATCCCGAGTAACCAGCTCGTCCAACCGCTGGTCACGGGTGCTTTCGCCATCCGGATCGGCACCCCGTTGCAGCACCTCGACATCACCGTGCCCGAGATCCATGCCGCCGCCGCACGGACGTACGCAGCGCTGGTGGTCAACAGTCGGCGGACCGTCGTCGACGAGCCCTCGACGACGCTGGAGCGCATCGCGGACAACGCGCACGCGGGGCATGTCGTCGTCTCCGACACCTGGCTCGCTCCCACGGGCGTAGACCTCGCCTTGATCGGGCTCGACCTGGCGACGGACACCGCCGCGGGACGTTTTGGGCTGCCTGCGGGGACGTGGACGCAGCTCGCCCATGCGCTGCGTCGTTCGATCGCGCTGTTCGGCCCGGTCCAACCCGGTGAGGTCGTGGTCCTGCCATGCGAGGGGCGTGCTCTCGAGCTCGCACCGGACGCCACCGCGACGCTGACCGCCGGGCCTTTCGGAACCGTGCGGGTCAGCCACGGCCAGGGCAGCTATGAGGAGGGGTTCGAGCCCCTGACACCCGCGAACTGACTTGCGTCACGATACTGAACTTGAATTCGTGATGCCGGTCAGTCGTTCATGGTCAGGCCGGTGCCGGCGAGACAGCCGTCGACCACGTCGGGCCGGTACTGGATCTGCTTGAGCCTGCGCTTGACGGCCCGGGTGACCTGGGAGAGACCGGCGGCCGCGAGGTTGCCGATCTCGCGCTTGACCAGCGACCAGATGCCCTCCTGCGGGTTGAGGTCCGGCGCGTAGGTGGGCAGCTGGAACACGGTCAGCCAGTCGGCGTTCTTCTCGATGAACTCCCGCATGCTGCGGGTGAGGTGGAGGCGGACGTTGTCCCGGACCAGCACGATCGGGCGCCGAGCTGGATCCGGGCCCGGACCAGGAGGCGACAGAAGTCGCGCCAGCCGAAGCCCTTCGGCTCGCCCCTGCGGCCCCGGTACTCCCGCAGCCCGTAGATCAGCCGCGACCGGGACCCCGGCTTGAAGCAGCACTGCCCACCATGGACAGACGGCCACTTCCCCGGCCGCGGATCCTGACCACCGGGGTGCGGCCGACGCGGCCCCAGGTCCTGGCCCTGGGTGGGGTCATCGACTGCCGGGCCTCGTCCTCGAAGGCGATCCACGCACCCCGGGCCGCGGCCGCTCTTTTACCTGCGGCCAGACCTCCTTCTTCCACAGCTCGACCGCCTCGTCGTCCCGCTCGATCGCCCGCCGGGCTGCTGCCAGGACCAGCCGTGCCGCCTCAGCAACAGCCAGGTGCCCTCGATGGTGTACGAGACGTGGAACAACCGGCCGATCAGCGTCCTGATCCGCGCCAGCGTCCACCGCTGATCCGGCCAGCCGTGCGCGAGCGGACCACGCTCCAGCTCCCGCTCCAGACGCTCCATCTGGGCCGGCGTAAGCCTCGGGCGGCCCGGTGACCCCTTCGACAGGACTCCGGCCCCGCCCCGCTCACGCCAGGACTTCCGCCAGCGCTCCACCGACCGCTCCGACACCCGCAGTGCGACGGCGATGTCCCTCGTTCTTCTCCCCGCGCTCGAAGCGTTCCACGGCCTGCAGCCGGATACGCTCCCGCGCGGCCCTCCCGGCGTCGGACAGCCCACCGCCCTGCGCGTATCTCACCCGCACAGACCTCCAACCGTCAGACAGACGACCCGACTTCACCCAATCAAGTTCAGTAGCATCCGACTGCCGGCCTATATCGGCGTGACCTGCAGGGACAAGGCCCCGGGGAGAGTCGCGTTCGCCCGATTTGATCATGCGGCGGGCTCCGGACACAGAGCGGGCACGGCGCCTGTGGATCATGGAGTTCTCTACGCCCCGTGACCCGAGTTGGAAGACCGTGCCTGCCGACGCGTCATCGCCGATCCCGCCTGCCTTTGGCCAACTCCGCGAGCATCCCGGGGCCGTGGCCGAGGAGGTCCCGGGTCTGCTGGAGCGGCCGGCCGAGGTGCCCGACCCGCGCGATCCGCGAGGCGTGCGGCACGCTCTGGTCGTTGTGCTTGCGCTGACCGCGTGCCCCTCCTCGGACTCACATGATCATGAAACGGACGTCACGCGACTACGCCGAAGCCCTGCCCCTACTACGGCCGCGACCTTCCCGAGAAGTAAGCCCAGTTCAACCGCGACCACGCCCGGCTGCGAGCGCCAGGAGAACGCGCCTTCGTGCGTCTCAAGCAATGGCGGATCCTCCGCAAAGCCCGCTGCAGCACCAACCGCATCGGCCCCACGGTCGCCGCCGTTCACGCCGTCGAAATCGCCTGGCGCTCAGGATGAGAAACGTTCAGTAAGTTGTTCATCGGAGCCTCGGGGTCATTCGTCAAGACGGGCGACCGGCCTGATCGAGGTAGGGGAATGATGCGGAGTATCGCCATTTGGCTGACCGGGGAGTTCTGGCCGTATTTTGCGCCGCCTCGTGATGTGGCATCTCCGACGTGGGGCGCTCGGGGCTCTGTCGGGCTCGGCGTGATCCTTATGGGGGCACTTCTCACCTGACGAATGGTCAGAAAAGTCGGCAATGGGTCAGCATGAGCCCTGCTGAAGGTTCATGGATCCGGCAAAACATGCGGGTAGTTGAACCGTTCAACGGTTGATGGCTGACCTGGAGGTATAGATGTTGCTTATGCAAAGCAGCTCAGGTTTTCCCTGCGCTGCCCGGCCCTCGGCGTGTGGTCCTACCAGTCCCGTCGTGTCTGCCGTCCGAAGAGGATGCCGCCCGGTTCGGGTGGTGGGGGAGTGCCCGGTTTGAGGGGCCAGGCGATCAGCATGCCCACGACGAAGCCGACCACGTGGGCCGCGTACGCCACCGTCCCGGCGCCGGTGACGCCCGCGCCGGACGAGTACACGGCCTGCAGGACGAACCACAGGCCCAGGACGATCCAGGCCGGCATGCGCAGGGGAAGGAAGATCAGGAAGGGGACGAGGACCCAGACGCGTGCCCTCGGGTAGAGCGCCAGGTAGGCGCCCAGCACCCCCGCGATCGCCCCGGAGGCGCCGATCAGCGGAGCTGCGGAGTCGGTGTTCGTGAGTGCGAATCCGTATGCGGCCGCGTAGCCGCAGACCAGGTAGAACAGCAGGTACCGCAGATGGCCCATGCGGTCCTCGACGTTGTTGCCGAAGATCTGAAGAGTGGACATCAGTGCAGGTCACAGGCATGATTGCTGAGCCCTGGTCAGCAAGTGGCCAGCAAGCGGCGAGCGGGAGGTCTCGCCTTGCTGACCGCGGGGCGCGTCAGCAGGACCAGGTCCGCTGGTCCACTCGTCCTCCGGAAGGTGTCGCTCCTTGGCTCGCCCGTGGCATGGGTTCCTTCTTCCAGCCCTGTGACTGCTCCAGGCCCAGCTGCAATGGCCATGAGTTAAGCCGTGTGGGGTGTGAGCTGGTGGAGCACGATGGTGCGGGTGACTCGGCGGGTGCCGGGGTCGGTTGAGCTGCGGGT